>JAZUNH010000076.1:0-5087 GCA_045604065.1 Anaerovoracaceae bacterium | reverse complement strand
TGTAGAATGGACGCTCCTCGTACCTGAGAATGGCGGTCTCGAGGAAGCGGATGGACTCGATGTGACAGGCAGGCTGATCGGCGGATGCATCGACGTCATCGATGACATACTCGGCACGCCGTATGAAGACCTCAGAGGATTCTCCAGGCGCTATGCGCGCGACGGTCTGATCTGGTTCTTCGACAACTTCGCCATGCAGCCGATGGATCTGATGTACGTCATGATCAAGATGAAGTACATGGGTCTCTTCGACAATGCGCGCGCGATCCTATTCGGACGGGTGTGCTTCCACGGGGATGCGACGGACATGGATTATCTCGAGCTGCTCGAGAGAGTCTTCGGTGAGACAGACGTCCCTATCATCTGGGGCGCCGACATCGGCCATACGAAGCCGTCGTTCACCATGATAAACGGCGCAATGGGTCACTTTACATACGATAATGGCCACGCCGTCCTCGAAATGGAACTGAAATAAAAGGAAAGCTGAAATAAAGAAGAAGCGGTATGTAAAGATCACTTTACATACCGCTCGTTTTATTTCAATTCAGATCGCGCGGGTGTACTCCCGGAGCCACTCGTTCTCCTCATCTGTCATGAACGGGCTGAGCTTCTCATAGCACTCTCTGTGGTAATCGTTGAGCCATTCCTTCTCGGACCGACAGCTCGAAATGGCCTCTTCGTCCGAGATGATCTCTCTGTGCATGCGTTGAAGCTCTCGGACCAATCCCCTGTTTTCGTGTTTCCGTCCGAGAAGCTTGATCGGCTTCTCAATGTGAACTCTCGGACCATTTGCTTGTTTTCGCTCTTTCGTCCGAGACGCCTGAGCTGATCCCATATGATAGTTCTCGGACCGAGTACCTGTTTTCGTGTTTCCGTCCGAGACATCTGAACCGATCCCGTATGGAAGTTCTCGGACCAATCGCCTGTTTTACCGCTTCCGTCCGAGAATCTCGATCTGCCTTCCGTCCGAGACAACGGAGCTATCTAAGAACGGGGATGAGAGTGTTCGGATATGAAAAGCGCCGCGCAAAACGGTTTGTGCAACCGTATCACGTGACGCCCTTCAAAAATATTAAAGAGGTTTAGTCTCTTCTTTTACGAATTCAGCAGTCTCTTCATCCAGCAGCGGTACGAGGGTCTCTCTTACCCATTTGTGATAGCTGTCGACCCATGCGATCTCCTCTTCTGTCATGAGGGATTTGTTGATCGCCTTCCTCTCGTAAGGAACGCATGTAAGAGGCTCGTTGACGAGATTTCCGGTACCGTCCTCGCTGAACAGCATGAGGTTCTCGATCCTGATGCCGTACTTGCCGTCGATGTATACGCCCGGCTCATTGGACATTACCATACCGGCCTTGAGCTCGATAGGCTTAGGAACTCTTCTGATGGTGTTAGGGCCCTCGTGAACTCCGAGTACGTGGCCTACTCCGTGAGCGAGGCCGTGCTTGTAGTCGAGTCCGACCTCTCTGAGCGCCTTCCTGCCGGCCGCGTCGAGGTCAAGTCCGTTCATGCCCGGCTCGAGCTTGAGCAGGTGTACATCTACGTGAGCCTTGAGGACGTATGTGTAATTGTCGATCATCTCCTGTGTGAGAGGTCCGACAGCGATAGTCCTGGTGATATCTGTTGTACCGTCGACGAACTGTCTTCCGGAGTCAAGCAGCAGGAAGCCTTCAGGCTTTACATCCGCGTTGGACTCAGGAGTCGGTGCGTAGTGGATGATGGCTCCGTTAGGGCCATAGCCGGAGATCGTCTCAAAGGACAGGTCAAAGCAGTCCTCCTGCTCGCGGCAGAGATCCCAGAGCTTGTCTGCTACGCTGATCTCTGTCAGCTCGCAGCTGTCTACATTGTCCTTGACCCACTTGATCAGCTTGGTGACAGCCACTCCATCCTTGATATGAGCGTGCTTTGTGCTGGCCTTCTCTACGTCATTTTTGAGGATCTTCATCAGAGCGACCGGAGTAAGCGCGTTGTGGAGCTTCATGCCCGCAGGGAAATTGCAGTAGAGCTCGTAATTGCATGAATTGGCATCATACCAGAGAGTCTTCGAAGCCTCGAGAGCCTGCACGTCCTTATAGATATCGTTGTAGTCCCTTACCTCGACAAACGAAAGTCTCTCAGGCAGTCCCTTTGCGAGAGCGCCGTCCATCACGTAGAGGCATACCTTGTCCTGCGACACGAGGGTAAACGAGAAGAACACCGGTGTGTAGAGGATGTCGTCAGCCCTCAGGTTAAAGAGCCATGCCGACTCCATGAGGTCAGTGATCAGGAGATAGTCGGCGCCGCAGGCCTTCATCTCAGCTCTGACATCAGTGAGCTTCTCAGTAGTATCCTTGCCTGCCGACTTGATCGGGAAGTCCCAGATCTCACTCGGCTTCAGCTCAGGCCTTGTGGTCCAGATCTCATCCACGAGATCCTTGTCAGTCTTAAAGGCTACCTTCCACTCATCGCCTGCAAACATCTCCTCGAGGGACTGTCCGAAAGCGGCCGGCACTACCCTGCCGTCAAAGCCGATCACATACTCGTCGCCCTTGTGAGCATCTCTGTACTTAGCGACTATGTCAGTCAGGAATTCCTCGATCGTCGGAACGCCCGGCTCAGCCATTCTCATGAGCTCTACGCCCGTGCCTGCGAGCTGCTGCTCTGCCTGCAGGAAGTATCTGCCGTCTGTCCAGAGCCATGCTCCGTCCTCTGTGACCAGCATATCGCCGGCCTCTCCTGAAAGGTTGCTCATGAATTCACGAGCCTTGAAATAGTCATTAACATACTCCGAGCTGTGGAAGTCTCCCGATGGGATGTAATAGATGTCGATACCGTTGTCATCCATGAGCTTCCTGAGCTCAACGATCTCTTTCTTCATTGCTGTAACTCCTTTTATCATTTATTTTTTTGGTCAGTATCAAAAGGTACATGAGCGCGATCCCGGCAGATGAAATAATCATAGCGTATTCGGATGCAATATCCATCAGTTTTGAGAAAACAGACATGGTCAGGTACCCTCTCTCTATCTTTTGAAATTGCTTCCGTCACCGGTATGATTAAGTAATTCCAGGAGGAAGTCCTTTATGCTGTACGGCCTGCCCTTTCTTGTCTCTGAGCGGCGCACCGCATAAAACAATATGGAAAAGGCTGCTATGCATATGATTATCAATGCTGTCATAGACTTTTTTGAACCTCAACTCTTTCTTTACAGTCGCAACGTCGGCTGATCATATCGCGCGGGTGTACTCTCTAAGCCACACGTTCTCCTCGTCCGTCATGAACGGGCTGAGCCTGTTGTAGCACTCCTTGTGGTATTCGTTGAGCCATTCCCTCTCGGATCTGGTCAGTTCCTCAGGATCGATGGCATCGAGGTCGATCGGTACGAAGGTCATGGTCTCAAAGTGCATAAACTGTCCGTATTTGTTCTTTTCGCCCTTGACCGTGACGACGTTGTTTTCGATACGAATGCCGAAGTCTCCCTCCTCGTAGATGCCCGGCTCGATAGTCACGCACATGCCCTCTTCGAACTGATGGTGCTCGTTTTTGGACGGCACGATATACCACCTGAAGCCCGTAGGCGGCTCGTGTATACTGCCGAGATATCCGAAGCCGTGGCCGGTACCGCACTGGAAGTCCAGATTGAGGTCCCATATCGGCTGACGGCAGAGCACATCGAGCGACCATCCGTGGTTGCCATAGAGGAAGTTGGCGGCCGAGAGGTGCTGCATAGCGCGGAACACAGCCGTATAGTACTTCTTCATCTGAGGCTCTATGTGACCGAGGACTGTAGTCCTTGTGATGTCTGTGGAACCCTCATAGTAGCCGCCGCCCGTATCCGAGAGCAGCATCTCGCCCTCCTTGAGCACTACGTCTGTCTCAGGGCTCGGCGAGTAATGCATCATCGCGGCATGCTCACCGAAGGCCTGGAGAGGCTCAAAGGAGTCGCGTATATATCCCTCCTGCTCCCTGCGAAGCGATGTGAGCTTGTCCGACGCTGAGAGCTCAGTGATCTCCATCCTGTTGTAGTTGTTTTTGACCCAGTATATGAACTTCGTGAGAGCCACGCTGTCCTTGAGCTCGGCTTTCTTTATATTTTCGATCTCTACAGGGTTCTTCATCGCCTTCATAAGGATGGTAGGGTTCGGGCCCTCGACTATCCTGCACGGAAGAGACTTGTAGAGCGCGTAGTTCATCTTCATCGGATCGATCAGCACGGTCTCGCCGGCTCCGATCCTCTTTACATCCTCATATATGTCATTGTAAGGATGGATGATGATATCGTCCTCTTTGAAGTGAGATCTGATCTCATCGTTGAGCTTGCTCTCATCCACATAGAGATCGACGTGATCCTTCCATACTGTCGCGTACGAAAGTACCAGTGGGAAGAAATCGATATCGTCTCCTCTGAAGTTGAGGAGCCAGCATACATCGTCAAGTGACGCGATAATGTGAACGCTCGCTCCCGCCTTTGCCATCTCGTCGCGAACTCTTCCGAGCTTGTCCGCCGTGCTCTCTCCCGTCCACTTCTCCTCAAGGTAGAAGCATGGCTTGTCCGAGAGCGTAGGCCTGTCCTCCCAGATCTCATTGACGAGGTCTGTCATATATTCGATCCTGACGCCCTTGGCTCCGAGCACCTCCTCGTACTCCTGTCCCTCTCCCATGGACAGCACCCTGCCGTCAAAGGCTACAGTGCCGCCCTCTGGGACAGTGTCCGCGAGCCACTCGGTCACGGACGGAGTATCGTCGACGAACATTTTCATAAGCCTTACTCCGCTGCCCTCCATCTCGTTGACAGCCTGAGTGAAGTATCTGCCGTCGGTCCAAAGTCCCGCGTCATCCATGGTGATGACAGCCGTCCCGTACGATCCGCTGAAGCCCGTTACATAGGCCCTCGCCTTAAAATGCTCTCCCACATATTCACTTTGGTGGAAGTCCGCTGTAGGTATGACGTAAGCGTCATAACCGTGCTGTTTCATGAGTTCTCTCAGCTTTGAGATCCTCTCAGCATTGACATTCATCGTTGCACCTCCGATATTTAGACTACGGTCCAAAACATGTTCCAAATCCACGCCTATTCTAACACTTTTGTGGTGTGAAAAAAAGCACGC
>JAZUNH010000075.1:0-82753 GCA_045604065.1 Anaerovoracaceae bacterium | reverse complement strand
GCTACGATCCGACTTAGTGGCCGGGGTCTTTGTGGTATTCAGTGATTGTCCTACAGGCTTATCATGTCCTACAGGCTCATCATGTATTTGAGCGTTCTTACGAGCTGGCTCGTGTAGCCGTTCTCGTTGTCGTACCATGCGGCAACTCTTACGAGGTACTCACCGTCGTCCATCTTCTGGACCATTGTCTGTGTAGCGTCGAAGAGTGAGCCCCATTCGATACCAACGATGTCTGAAGAAACGAGAGGCTCTTCCGTGTATCCGAATGATGGGGACTCAGCTGCCTTCATGGCCGCGTTGATCTTCTCGATCGTGAGGTCTCCGTCATACTTGACTACTGCGTCAAGGATAGTGGATGATCCTGTCGGAGTCGGAACTCTCTGTGCGTTTCCGTCGAGCTTTCCTTTCAGCTCAGGGAGTACCAGGCCGATAGCCTTGGCTGCGCCTGTGCTGGCCGGAACGATGCTGAGAGCAGCGGCTCTGGCTCTTCTGAGGTCGCCCTTCTTGTGCGGTCCGTCAAGGAGCATCTGGTCAGGTGTGTAAGCGTGGATAGTTGTCATATATCCGGATTTGATCGGAGCAAGGTCATTCAGAGTCTTGGCCATCGGAGCGAGGCAGTTGGTCGTGCAGCTTGCGCCTGAAACGACTACGTCGTCCTTGGTCAGTGTCTCGTGGTTGACGCTGTAAACGATCGTCGGAACATCTGATCCTGCCGGAGCGTTGATCAGTACTTTCTTGGCGCCGGCGTCAAGGTGAGCCTGTGACTTCTCTCTTGACATATAGAATCCTGTGCACTCGAGTACTACATCTACATCAAGCTCTCCCCATGGGCAGTTGTGCGCATCAGGGATGGCATAGATAGGAATGGTCTTTCCATCGACCGTGATGCTCTTCTCGTCGTTCGAGATCTCGTGGCCTTTGAAGCCGCCCTGGCTGCTGTCGTGCTTAAGCAGGAACGCAAGCATGTCTGGGTTCGTCAGGTCGTTGATGGCTACTACATCAAAAGCGTCATCCTGGATGATCTGGCGGAAAGCAAGACGTCCGATTCTTCCAAATCCGTTAAGTGCTAATTTGATACTCATGTAAAATCCCTCCTGTGTCTAAAATGATTTATACATATGGCGGGCGGAGCACATGATTCGCCCGCCCATATTTTTCTATTCGTATTATATCATATCAAACGTGTCAATAGTATGGTAAAATAATGTTGTTTATTAGGGAAAACGGAGGATCAAATGAAAACAGTACTGGTTACCGGAGGCTCCAGAGGCATTGGAGCGGCCTGCGTGAAGAAGTTCACTGAGGAAGGCTTCGACGCCGCGTTCTTCTATAAAGACAGCGAAGTGGAAGCGGAGAAGGTATCGGAAGAGACCGGCGCTCTCGCTATAAAGTGCGACGTTTCAGACAGCGAGGCAGTGAGGCTTGGAGTCACAGAAGCGTGCTCGCATTTCGGGGCGGAAGCTTTTGACGCGGTCATATGCAACGCCGGGATCAGCGTGGAAGGCCTCATACAGGATCTTACCGATGATGAGTGGGACAGGCTGTCCGGGGTAAATCTGGGCGGCATGATCAATACTGTCAGGGCGGCCGCGCCGGGGATGATATCCAGTAAAAAAGGAAGCTTCGTGCTCATGTCGTCCATGTGGGGACGCTCGGGGGCTTCGTGCGAGGCTGCATACTCAGCGACAAAAGCGGCTGTGATAGGCCTCGGGCAGGCGCTCGCGAAGGAGCTCGGGCCGTCAGGCGTAAGGGTCAACATGGTAGCGCCGGGAGTCATCGACACAGACATGAACAGAGGAAGATCCAAAGAGGACTGGGAAGAGATACTGGCAGATACTCCGCTCGGGAGAGTCGGCGATCCATCGGAAGTCGCCGAGCTCGTATATTTCCTCGCGTCTGAAAAGGCGGCCTTTATTACAGGCCAGACTGTTGGAATAGACGGCGGATTTGTGGTATAATATGTATCCTAAAAGGGGAAGGGATATATGGACATTTTACAGAGCATAATCGACGGCACGGGGAAGACCGTCAGCGCCATCTTCGATGGACTGGCTTCTTTTTTGAGTGCCGGATACGACCCGGATCTGTTTTATACTGCGGCGGCGAGATGGATATTCATCTTTCTTGCCGCTTTTATACTGCTTAAGGCGATCTTTTCGCTGCTGGCCAGCATGAGCCCGGCGGAGGTTTGGGCATACCTGCACATTGAAGGACCGAGAAAGCAGAACATTCCGATCACTCACTGGGAGAACGCGATAGGACGCGCGGGAAGCTGTGACATCAGGATAGACGACAGGAGCGTTTCCAGGAATCACGGGACTCTCAACAGGAACGATGACGGCGAATGGGAGTACATGGATCTCGGATCCACGAACGGAGCTTCTATAAACGGCAGTAGAACTGTGCCGTTTGAGCCGGTAAAGATCAAGGCGGGAGATGAGCTGATGCTTGGAGGAGTGTCATGCATGCTCTTCCCGGTAAGTATAGAAGAGAGGATGAACAACGTCCAGATCAGGAAAGAGGACACAAGGCTCCTCGCTCCGCTGTCCTCATTCATCGCGCTCACACTGTTCCAGGTGATGACGGTGATACAGCTGATGATAGGTATGGGCGAGAGATACCAGCATTCGATAACCGTCGCCTTCATCGGGCTGACGGTGCTGATGTGGGTGTATTTCTTCGCGCTCCGCGTGATGAGGCGGAAGGGATTCGAGATGGAGACGATCACGTTCTTCCTCTCGACGCTCAGCCTTGCGGTAGCTGCCACAGCGATCCCGGGCAAAGTAATGACACAGTTCATCGCGATAGTCATAGGAGTTGTCATATTCTTCCTGATATGCACATACATAAGGGATCTCGACAGGGTCAGGGACACCAAGATATTTATCTATGGCGCGGCGACGCTCCTCCTGATCGTTAATCTCGCTTTCGCTGTTACGAAATTCGGCGCCGGAAACTGGATCTCTCTCGGGCCTGTATCAATGCAGCCGTCCGAGCTTGTCAAGATAGCGTTCGTATGCGTCGGAGCGGCGACCATGAATGAGCTGTTCAGGAGACTGAATTCTCTGACATTCACGGTATTCTCGCTGTTCTGCTTCGGATGCCTTGCTCTCATGGGCGATTTCGGGACCGCGATCATATTCTTCATAACATTCCTCGTCATCTCGTTCATGAGGGAAGGCGATTTCACCAAGATGATACTGATACTCGGAGTCGCGTTCGCTGCGGGGCTGATGGTGCTCAGGTTCAAGAGCTACGTCGCGGCGAGGTTCGAGACGTGGGGACACATCTGGGAGTTCATGGACGAGGCAGGATACCAGCAGACCAGGATGCTTACCGCGGCGTCGAGCGGCGGCTTCGTTGGGCTTGGAGCCGGAGAGGGATGGTTCGGCAGAACAGTTCCTGCCGCCCAGACTGACTTCGTGTTCGGGGTAATTACAGAAGAGTGGGGGCTCGTCATATCGGTCCTCTGCGTACTTTCGATAATAACTATAGCCATATTCGCGTACCGCTCCATATGGGCGGGACGCTCTGCGTACTATACGATAGCGGCCTGTGCTGCGGCGACGATAATGCTTTTCCAGACGATACTGAACGTTCTCGGGTCGTGCGACCTGATACCTCTCACGGGAGTAACGTTCCCGTTCCTCTCTGTAGGAGGGTCGTCAATGATATCGGCGTGGGGCCTCCTCGCGTTCCTTAAAGGCGCGGATACCAGGCAGGACGCCAGCATAGCCGTAAAGAGCGCTATGCACAGAGAGGGGGTGCCTTTAGATGAGGAAGCTTGAGCATAGGGCGGTAGTGCTGCTCATTCTGGTGCTTATACTTCTGTCGGGGCTCGTGTTCTTTGTGTTCAGGTATACGACTGAAGCGGACGGATGGGCGATCAAATACTATAACAGCCACATCTTCAGGAACGGGCATCTCGCCACCGGAAAGGTATATGACCGGAACGGCGTCCTGATGGCCGACAATACAGGGAAGAGTATAAAATACGTAGAAGACACGCCTACCAGGATGGCTACGGCGCAGGTGGTCGGAGACGGATACGGATTCGTTTCCACAAGCGCGGAAAGTGCTTTCAGGGACAGGCTCGTCGGGTATAACATAATTACGGGAACGTACAGCGTGACAGGACTTGGGAACGACGTCAGGCTGTCGATCGACTCGGACGTATGCAGGATGGCATATAACGCGCTGGGCAGCAGGAGCGGGCTCGTCGGGGTATACAACTACAAGACCGGGCAGGTCATCTGCATGACCAGCACTCCTTCGTTCGACCCGGCGTCTCCTCCTGACGCGGAGAACGCTAAGCCGGGCACTTTCATGAACAAGTTCATCTCCGGAAAGCTTACCCCGGGATCGATATTCAAGCTCGTGACGTCAGCCGCCGCGATCGAGAAGATCCCGTCGAGCGAGCTTGCCAAGTTCTCGTTCAAGTGCGACGGAGTGCACGAGATCGACGGAGTGAAGATAAGGTGTACCGAGTCACACGGCGAAGTGAATTTCGAGAGCGCTCTTGCGAAGTCGTGCAACGGCGCCTTCGCGGAGCTCTCCAGAAAGATAGGCGCGAGGTCGCTTTCAGCGTACAGCAAAAAGTGCGGCCTGCAGACGACATATGATATGAACGGCGTGTATAATGTCAAGGGATCGTTCGAGTTCCCGGCGAATGACAAGGTAAGCACGGCGTGGGCCGGGATCGGACAGTGGAAGGACTATCTGAATCCGTGCTCCATGCTGGTTTACATGGGAGCGATAGCGAACGACGGCGTATCTGTAGTCCCTAAGCTTCTTGAGACCAGCAGGTCCGGTGAGAAAACAAAGAGGATGATCAAAGCCTCCACGGCGTCGAAGCTCCGCAGTATGATGAAGAACAACGTAAAGTCGTCTTACGGAGAGGGCAATTTCCCTGGACTGGACATCTACGCCAAGTCCGGGACCGCGGAAGTAGAGGGCAGGAGGCCTAACGCGTGGTTCGCGGGATTCATAAAGAACAGGAAATATCCGTACGCCTTCATCGTGTGTGTTGAGGACAGCGGATACGGAGCGCAGGTCGCAGGGCCTGTCGCGAATACGGTACTGCAGTACATAGTACAGGGTGAGTGATATGAAAAATTTTTATGTGAAGGACCTTACAGTAAACACCGAGATCACAGACTTTTTCATGGCGAAAAAAGCCCAGATAAGGACAGGCTCCAACGGCAAGGACTACTTTGATGTAGAGCTGTGCGACGCCACGGGGTCAGTGTCAGGGAAGAAATGGGACATCGATCCTCAGGAAAGCAACAACCTCGCGAACATAAAAGACGGCGAGATGCTGAAGATCAGGGCGGTCGTCAACGAGTGGCAGGGGACGAAGCAGCTTAGGATCTCAAGGATCAGGAAAGCCAACATAAACCTCGACGGGCTCGATATGAAGGACTTTGTCAAGGCGGCGCCGGAGGATCCGGAGGAGATGTACGACTATATCCTCGGGATCGCGGAGAGCCTCGGGGATCCAGACTATAAAGCGCTGTGCGAGAGGGTGCTTACGGACAACAAAGAAAAGCTGCTGTATTATCCTGCCGCGGCCAAGAACCACCACGCCGAATTCGCGGGGCTTCTGTTCCATATGAAGAGGATGCTGATGACCGGAAGAAAGATCTGCGAGGTGTACACAGACCTCGATATTGACCTTGTGAGCTGCGGCGTCATCGTGCACGACATGGAGAAGCTGAACGAGATAGAGTCGAATGAATACGGCATGTCGCCGGGATATTCTATGGAAGGAATTCTGCTCGGGCACATAGTGATGGGAGCCAAGTACATCGATAAGCTTGCTGAAGAGCTCGGTATGCCGCGCGAGAAAGCGATAATGATAGAGCACATGGTAGTGTCGCATCATTACGAGCCTGATTTCGGCAGCCCTAAGAGGCCGATGTTCCCTGAGGCGGAAGTGCTGCATTACTGCGACATACTCGACGCGAGGCTGTTCGATATGTACGAGGCGCTCGGGAGCGCAGAGCCGGGCGGGTTCTCGGAGAAAGTCTGGACGCTGGACAACAGAAGGGTGTACAAGCCTACTTTCAGTGATTAAATGGAAGAGATAAAAGGAACATTAACACAGGTATTTTTCTATAATGAAGAGAACGGCTACACCATAGCCGAGATGGAGACAGAAGATCAGCTGATCACGGTAGTCGGAGGGCTCCCGTACGCTAAGCCGGGCACGGCGTATCTTCTGAAAGGCGAGTTCCGCGTCCATCCGAGGTATGGGGAAGAGTTCTCTTTTTCTCATGCGGAAGAAGCGATACCGGAGACTGCGACGGGCATACAGGAGTTCCTGGCTTCCGGCGCGATCAAAGGCATAGGAGCAAAGACGGCAGCCGCGATAGTCTCGAAGTTCGGCGACGATACCATGGAAGTTATTGGATCGGAGCCCGACCGCCTTACCGAGGTGGACGGGATCGGAAAGAAGAAGGCCGTCCAGATCGCCGAGTCGTATTCGGCGCACCGGGAGTATGCCGAAGTCGCCCTTGAGTTCGGTGAGTTCGGGCTCACGTCAGCGCAGTCGCTGAGACTCTACATGAGCTACGGGAAGGACGCCGTAAAGCTGGTTAAAGAAGATCCGTATCGCCTGATAGATGAAGTCAGGGGCATAGGATTCAGGAAGGCGGACCAGATAGCCGAGCTCATGGGAGTGGAAAAAGAAGACCCGATGAGGATAGCGAGCGGCATAAAAGCGTATCTCTCCGCATTCGCGCAGGACGGGAACACATATATGCCTAAAACTGAGATGACTGAACAGGTCGCTGAGTTCCTCGACGTGACGAGAGAGCTCGTCGCGGAAGGGATCGCGGCTCTCGCGTTCGAGGGAAGCGTTATGTGCGACAGGCTCAGTGATGTGGAAGTCGTGTATCTCTATCCGTACTATGCGGCGGAGAAAGCGGTGGTGAAGAACTTAGCCGCTATGATCTCGTCGGAGGTGAAGCCCCTCATGACGGACCTGGAGAGCTCGCTTGACATGACTGAGGCGGACAGCGGCATTACTCTTTCCGAGAATCAGAGAGAAGCCGTGAGGCGATCCGTCACATGCCCGGTCTCTGTGATAACCGGAGGGCCGGGTACAGGAAAGACTACGATAATCAATTCGCTGATAGACATATTCGAGTCGTCTGACTTCAGTGTCGCGCTGGCCGCGCCGACCGGCAGAGCAGCCAAGAGGATGGAACAGACGACAGGCCACACGGCGATGACCGTGCACCGCATGCTCGAATACACAAGAGACGATGCCAGCGGTGAGATGTTCTTCATGAAGAACGAGGATGATCCTCTGGACCGGGACGTCGTGATCGTCGACGAGGCGTCGATGATAGATCTCATGCTCATGAGAGGCCTTACAGATGCTCTCGTGCCGGGGACAAGACTCATACTTGTCGGAGATGCCGACCAGCTCCCGTCGGTAGGGGCAGGCAACGTGCTCAGAGACGTAATAGCGAGCGGGATGGTGAACACCGTCAAGCTCACGCATATCTTCAGGCAGGCTGAGGAGAGCATGATAGTGGTCAACGCGCACAGGATAAACGCGGGAGAGTACCCTGTACTCAACTCGAAGGGGAAGGACTTCTTCTTCATGGCGAGGAACAGCGAGCAGGATATGCTCACCCTGATAACGGACCTCGTTACCAGGAGACTGCCTGATTACTATAAGGACATCGATCCTCTTTCGGAGATACAGGTGCTTACGCCTACCCATAAGGGAACGGTGGGGACCGATTCACTGAACAGAGCTCTTCAGGAGGCGATAAACCCGGCTGTCCCGGGTGTGCCTGAGAAGAAGGCCGGCGGCTTTGTCTTCCGTGAGGGAGATAAGGTGATGCAGATAAAACACGACTATGACATCGAGCTCAGGTATCCGGGAGGGCTGGACGCCGGGAAAGGCGTTTTCAACGGAGACGTGGGAGAGATAAAGACGATAGATAACGATAATGGTATAATTACGGTAGTGTATGACGACGACAGGTACGCCGAGTATGACGTCAGCATGCTGGACGAGCTCGAGCTTGCTTACGCCATGACCGTGCACAAGAGCCAGGGAAATGAATTCCCGGTCATAGTGATGCCGGTCACGAGGTACGCGCCGATGCTTGCGACGAGGAATCTTTTATATACGGCGATAACGAGAGGAAAGCAGGCCGTGGTCCTCGTCGGCTCCAGGGAGTGGCTGAACGCCATGGTGGATAACAACAGGATAGAGATGAGATATTCGGGCCTCGAGCAGAGACTTTCGGATTTCAGGGCGATAATGTAGAGCATACTTTCAAGGAGGGCATACTGAAATGAGAAAGACTTTAGTTATATTATGCATGCTAGCTGTACTGATCATGGCTCCTGCCGCGGCTTTTGCCGAAGAGAAAGCCGGGCAGTCTGTCAGCTACGGCGGATATACGTATACTGTGAGAGCGCTTCTTCCGCCGTTCAATGAATACTTCTTCGTTGAGACAGATAATCCTGATCCGAGGACGTTCCGCTTTGAGGACAAGTCGAGTGTATACAGGTCAAGGCCGTACATACTGAGAGAAAAAGACAGCAGCGGAGAGACCGTGTTCTATGCGGACATAAATTACGATAATGAGGAGACAGGCCGGGTGAGCGGCGGATACATATTCTACGGAGGAGGGACCGACGGCGGAGAGGTAGAGCTGGAGGTATCAGATAATCCTGACGCGTATTACCAGACGTGGAGAGATACAGGAGTCAAAGTAGTGCTTCCCGGGCTCAAGAGCAGCCGTGATTATCTTATCGATACATATGCGGATAAGAGCGGATTCTTTGAGAACATGAACGCTGTCCAGTCAGGCCTTTCGGACATATGCCTGTACAGCGGCTCTTATCTGAGAGGGCAGCTCAGGAAGCCATATGACTACTGGCTCATGTCTTTATCGCCGCATTCGGATCAGATATTCTACATATTGAGCCCATACGAGCGCGATGACGACAGGCCTTTGTTCGCGTCTTTCATCTATCCATATAAACTGGATTCCTGGGGATTCCCTGGGATGATGGAGTCGGTCGCCGAGGCGCTGGACAGCTCCGCGGTGTGCAACTGGAGCAGCAGCTCGCATGATCAGGTCGAGGTGACATACAACGGGGAGACAAGGTCATACGGAGGGCAGGGAGGCCACCGCGGACAGAGCATAAGCCGGGACAAGATCAGCCGATACTTTACCTTTGGCAACGGCAGCTCAGAGATCACCCTCAGCGGGATCAAAAGTCTTCTGATCCAGTATTCATCAGTAACCATGGAAGATGATATCCCGCGTCAGGACGCTTTGACCTGGAAGCAGGTGGCGGACACGGCGGGCAGCGGAGCATGGGCAAGAGTATCGCCAGGCGGCAAAAAGCCGGACTCGGTCGAGTTCGCCTATGTCTTCAAGGAAGGGGACGGCGATACTTTCGACAGCGACGAGTTCGAACTCGGCACGAGCCTTTACTGGGGAGGAGACCTCGGCTACGCCAATGACGCTTGGGTAGACGGAAGATATGTCGATAAATGGAAAGGATATGTCAAGGGAGCGAAGTTCGAGGACCATCCGACAAGCAGCATAATAATCAAAGATCTGATGGTCCCGCAGATCCCGTACAGATACAGCTATGAGTTTAATGCGGAAACAAACAAATATGAAGCGACCTACAATGTGGACGGCGAGATAACGGAAGAAAAGAGGACGGTCGTATTCAGATACCAGAACGGCGTGTGGGTCGTATGGAACCTTGTTTTCAACGACGGCTGTGCAAATTATGAAGTCATCGCTGATATGGCTTCCAAAGGGAAGATAAGTGAAAATTATCTTGACACGGTTTCCCTTACGGCTGATGAAGTCAGCGCTATGGGTGTCGACAGGAATACGAACACCGCCCCGGATAAAGGATATATATTTGACGGGACCGCAGCGCCCGGAACGCCGTACGACGAGTCGCAGGGGCACTCCTTCGGGCCGGGTAAGGTGGAACAGGAGGCGGACTGTGAAACGAGCGGCAGGAAAGTCTTCAAATGTCTTGTGTGCGGCGAAACGAGGACGGAGACGATACCGGCAAAAGGACACAGCTGGGGCGAAGCATCATATTCATGGTCTGATGACCTGAGCACGGTCACGGCTGTAAGGACGTGTAAAAACAACAGCGGACACAGGGAAAGCGAGATCTCCCGTACAACTCGTGAGGAGATCGTCAAGCCGTCGTGTGAAAGCTCCGGCAGGATAAGGTACACAGCCGTGTTCAGCAATCCGGCCTTTACGGAAGCCGTGAAGACGGTAGATGTAGAGCCTGTCGGCCATAAGTGGGGCGGATGTGTGATCACAGTGAAGCCTACCGCGGATACAGAAGGAGAGAGAGTATATACATGCGAGAACTGCGGAGCTGAGATCAAAGAGACAGTCCCGACAGCCGTGGATGATATCACGCCGACGATGGCGACGGCAAACAAGGCCAAGCTTGACGACTCTGTACCGAAGGTAGATGCTTCAAAGATCAAGACAACGGGAAGCGTCTCAAAGAAGCAGCTGAAGATCACCTTCCCTGTAAACGCAGCTGCAGACAACTATCTGATACAGCACAGGCTGGCCGGGACCGAGGATCCCGCTAACTGCTGGACTGCCGGAAAGGGAAGCTACACTATAAGCGGGCTGGGAAAGAACAGCCTTGTCCAGTTCAGGATCATCGGATTCGCGAGGCTGGATGACTGGAGCTGGGTACACGGACCGTGGTCTGACGTCTCGTACCGGTATATGAAGTCTGTGACAGTCAAAAAGCTCGTTCCCGGCAAAAAGAAGCTTACAGTGAGATGGTCGAAAGATTCGAACTCGACCGGATACCGCATCCTGTACTCGACTAAAAAGAGCATGTCGAACGCGAAGGTCAAGAAGATAACGGGAAGCGGCAAAACGAAATATACGATCAAAAAGCTTAAGAAGGGCAAGAAGTATTATGTCAGGGTAATGCCGGTGAAAACTGTGAACAGCAGGGTATATTCCGGCGTGCTATCGGCAGCCAAGGCGGCAAAGGTCAAATAACGGGAGAACAGTATATGACGGATCTGAGAGAAGCGGCGGAGAAGCTGCTTGATCTTATCTACCCGGATCCGATCTATTGCATATGCTGCGGCAATATCATAGACGAGACGAGGACCTACGGACTTTGCGACCACTGTGTGAGGCACATGGTCTGGGACATGGATCCTCCTAAAATGAGGGACGGCATGGAGATCATGCGGTGCTGTCAGTACGGGATCTATGAGAGAACGCTGATCTTTTCTCTAAAATACAACGGGAAGAGATACGTCGCGAGGCATATCGCGGAGATCATGCGGGACAAACTGAAGAGTGTGAAGAGGGACAGGAGCTATGACGTCATAGTGCCTGTCCCTTTGTATAAGGGAAAAGAGCGACAACGCGGTTTCAACCAGACTGCCCTGATCGCAAAGCACCTTGCTGAGTATCTGGGGATAAAGGCGGCCCCGGATGCTTTGGTCAGGGTAAGGGATACGAGGCCTATGAGAGGGCTTTCGCCGGGAGAGAGGGCCGAGAACATCGCCGGGTGCTTCGCGCCTGGGGAAGATGCGGAGAGGCTGATCAGCGGGAAGCGTGTTCTTTTACTGGATGATTTCTTCACTACCGGGAGCACAGCCATGGAGTGCAGAAAAGAGCTTTTAAAACTTGAGCCTGAATCAGTTTGCTTCATTGCTTTTGCGGCTAAATAAGGGACAGCGGGCGTTCGTTGACACAGGCTGACATAGTTGGTATACTACAGTCGACAATATGTCTTATTGAGAAACGAGGTGTTTACTATGGCTATGATAAAGTGTCCGGAATGCGGTCATGAAATATCGGACAGTGCGGTGACATGTCCTAACTGCGGATTTCCGCTGAACCTGAAAAAGGAAATACCTGTAACTGTAAGACGGCTCAAGAAGTCGACAGCTTCTCTGTGTAAGTTTGTCGTGTATGTAGATGGTATGATGGCCGGAGAATTAAAAAACGGACAGGAAATGACGATTAATGTATCACAGGGAAATCATGAGCTGAGTGTCGAGAGCATCAGCGTTTTAGGCTTAGCGCAGACATCTTCAACCGGTCCGCTGATCATACCTGATAATGCGAATAAGGTTACTGTAGAGATATTTGCGGCCTTTACGGGAATCAAATTCGGCGATATGTTCGTCGAATAGGCGGATCACGACAATTAGATAAAAAAGTGTGGGGTAAAGCACCCTGACGCAACAACAAAAAGCACGCCCGCAAGAGCGTGCTTTGTATAAGGTTTATATTTTGACCAGACGTACTAGTCGTGCATTTGGTTTACTACGTCGTCTTCATAGATATAGAGCTCGGCGTTCTTTATGTCGCCGATGTCGACCTTGGAGTTTCTCCTGTTGAGTTCACGCATGTGGCGCTTCTCAGGATAGAACTCGTGGTTGGAGCACTGGTCAGTGTGCAGGTAAAACTTCTTTACTCCCTGTTCGTGCATGTAAGTCGACATGTGCTTGAAAATACCGCTTCCGACTCCCTGACGCCTGTGGTTCTCATCCATTATCAGGAGGGCGACCTCGGCACCGATGCCTTTGCCTTCGAGCAGGTACTCCGCGCCTTTATATTCCTTCTCCAGGTCGTTCCAGTCTTTCTGGTTCTTGTTCCCGTCAGGATCGCTGCACAGCGCGACTGTATGCTCGATCATCTTCATAAGATAATCCTTGTGGATCGGATGACCGTCCTTAATGTCTATTACGCACAGGCCTACCGCTTTGCCGTCGTCGTCGGCAACGAATGCCTTCGTCGAATGCACGAGCTCATAGTAAAGGACCATGTAGCCATAGTGGACAGCGACTTCAGGCTTGGCCTTGATATCGTCGCCTCCCCATTTCTTCCATATCATATCGGCAAGCAGCGGCTTGTCTTTTTCTTCCATCTCTCTGTAAGTAATCATTCCGCCAGTCTCCTAAAGATCGTCATAATATGGTTCTGTAGCGCTTACGACTTCGTTCCCCATGGATCTTAAAAGATCCAGGCCGGTAGCGCGTCCTGCCATAAGTGCTTCCCAGACATTTCCCGCGTCCCCTTTGAACGAGATCATGACCTCGTTCGAAAAGTGGGTCGTACCGTGATGAGGACTCATCTCCCAGATCAGGTCGACAGGCGATGCCTTGAGGGCGTTATCCGCCATGACCAGCCCGATGCCTGCGGGGGATCCTGTCATGAATCCGTAAGCACGTCCGAGCTCGGCCTGAACGGCCGCCTCCAGCACTTTGCCCGCGCTTGCCGAATAACAGAATTCCAGATGTCCCGAATCACTCAGATATACTTCTCCGACATACTTATCCGTAAGCCTCAGCGCCATCTGGATGGCGTTGGTGCAGTCCTCTACGCTGTCCGCGCCGATGACACAATAGCTTCCGTGTCCGCCCCAGGACTTCGCGTCGAGCGGGAGCTCAACGGTGACAACTTCTGTGTTCGTCATCTTCACGGCATCATCAAGAGCAAGGTATTGCCCAGCTGCCCCACACCTTGATGTCATGATGCCCAGCGCCCTGTAGTTCTTCTCCACGTGCATGTTCTCAAGCAAAGTATCGTCGATACCCGCTATTACCATGCCGATCGTGTCCAGCGCGGCTGTGCCGATGAATTCTTTTCGCTTTCCGGTCAGTTCCATAGTTGCCTGCATGTCATTGATAGTACACAAATATACATATTCATTATGTCACACGGCACGGTTAAAATCAACAGGGGAACCGTCCCCATTCACATGATTTTGTGATACAATATGGCTGAGCGCAGGTCTGTGGAGGAAGATCCATGCCAGATACGGGCGAAAGGATCCACGTAAACCGTTGAGCAGAGGCTCCGGCGAGCATGGCGTATTTCTAGATGTAAGTCCTCGGGAAAATCCCGGTAAAGGCGAGTGTGGGGGCAAAGACCAGGTCAGCTGCGCTTATTTTTTGCAGGACAGAAAGGGATGACTGAAATGGTTATGGCAATTATTGTGATTATGGGTATCTGTGTTCTCGGCTATATCTACTTCAACCAGAAATCGAAAGCCGACGCACTCATCAATGAAGGGAAGATGATCAAGCGGGATATGATGTTCTGGAAGAAGATCGAGCTCTTCACGACATCAGCCGGTTATGAATCTGTAAAGAAGGCGGCTCATGAAATGGATCTTTCCGGGACGAACGCGTACATAGATGAAGACAGCGAGCTGGACGAGAAGGGGGTCATCCTGTTCAAGTCAAAGAGCAGGTGGAATGCCGCGGTCATGTACAAGGGTGAGAAAGAAGGTAAATATCTCTACCGCTTCTCGTTCACCACATGGGAATCGGAGAACGGTTTCCCAAAAGATGAGAACAGCATGAACGTCATGATGACAGATGTTGAGAAGATGTTCGTCGCGCTCGATCCTGAGACTGCTGTTGAGACTGAGCAGATGAAGGTGAAGTCAAAGACTAAGTTCTTCTGATACGGCATTGGAGGAAGGCAATGAACATAGTGTGGATAATACTGTTTCTCCTCGGCGGATACGCGGTCCTGTACGTGATAAACTGGATCGTCGCCGCAGGGATAAACAAAGGAGCCGGCGCGGCGGACAACGCGGTAAGGCGTGCTCTTGACAAGAGCGGGCAGAAGGAGCCCGAGAAGCTCGCGGACAGGTTCAGGGATCAGCCGGCTGATGAAGACGGGCAGCAGAAAGAACAGGGAAAATAGAGGTAGGAATGCGCATCTGGCGATGCGCTTTTTTATTTTCGTCACAATAAAAACACACTTTTTATGCTTGCCGTTTATTGAGAGCAAAAAGCCGATATGATATACTTAAGGTACAAAATAGGGCAGGTATACTCTTCACCCGCCCAGGCAGTTTTATATAGATCAGGAGGGCTATCATGAAAGTCAATATCACTGGTAAGAATTACAGGACTTACGACAAGCTGGAGAAAACGATTGAGAAGAAACTGGACAGACTTGATAAGTACTTCTCAGAGGAGACCGGAGCGAACGTCATCCTTTCACAGGAGAGAGGAAGAGACAAGATTGAGGTCACGATAAACGCAAAGGGCGCAGTATTCAGAGCTGAAGAGCTGAACGCGGATATCTACGACGGCATCGACAGAGTTGTCGACAAGCTGTCGAGCCAGATCACGAGATTCAAGGGCAAGCTTGCGAAGAGATACAACGATAACAAGGCTCTGAAGTTTGAGTTCGATGAGCCGGAAGAGGAAGAAGAGGACGAATTTGAAGAGGTCGAGGAGACCACTGTAGTCAAGACGAAGAAATTCGAGCTCCGTCCTATGGACGTGGATGAAGCCATACTTGAGATGGAGATGCTCGGACATAACTTCTTCGTATATCTCGACATGGATACAGACAGTGTCAACGTAGTATATAAGAGGAACGGCGGAAACTACGGCGTTCTGGAAACGACATATTGATAAAGGACATAAATGCAGGAGTTTTTAGAGAGATCGATATCGGGGATAGGCCTGAATGACGTACTTGACATACTCATCGTCACGTTCGTCATATACAAGCTGCTCGAGTTCATAAGTGAGACGAGAGCGCAGCAGCTCATGAAGGGACTGGCTATTATCATAGCCGCGTATTTTGCTGCGGATTTTCTGAGGCTGCACACCATGAGCTGGATACTCAGAGGCACGTTCACGATCGGCATCTTCGCGCTGATCGTCGTGTTCCAGCCTGAGATCAGGCGCGCGCTGGAGGTGATCGGCAGGTCGCACTTCACCGGCAGGGCGAAGAACGCGATCGACAAGGAGAAGGCAAAGCACGCGGTCGACGAGATAACCGAGGCCGTGGATTCGTTCTCAAAGTCAAAGACGGGAGCGCTCATCGTGTTCGAGCGCGAGACAGTTCTCCAGGATATCATCGAGACAGGAACAGTATTAAAGGCGGAAGTCTCGAAAGAGCTCCTCGGGAACCTGTTCTACGTGGGATCGCCTCTCCATGACGGAGCCGTGATCATCCGCGGCGACAAGATCGTAGCCGCCGGATGCGTCCTTCCTCTCACCGAGAACAAAGACCTTAACAAGAGCCTCGGCACGAGGCACAGGGCCGGCATAGGAATAACAGAGAATTCAGACTGTCTCACCGTGATAGTAAGTGAGGAGACGGGCGTCATTTCCGTTGCCGAAAACGGTAAGCTGGAGAGGTTCCTTGACAGAAAGGCTCTCCAGAAAACACTGCTCGACCTGTATCTGAACGTTGGCGGGCAGCCTGTGGACAAGCTGTTCGACAGGAAAGGAGGGAAGGAGGATGCTTGAGAATAAGAAATTCACGCTGCTGATATCCTTCCTCCTAGCTTTCGCGCTCTGGTTCTATGTGGTGGGGCAGATGAATCCGGTAACGAAAAAGACTTACAGAGATATCCCTATCGTTCTCACGAATGAGCAGTCGCTTTCCGACAGCGGGCTCGCGGTGCTCGGAACGAGCGACGATTCTCTAAGAGTGACGCTTTCCGGAAAGCGCGATGTCATAAGTAAGATGTCCAAGGCGGACGTAACGGCGTACGTGGATCTTACAGGCGCGGCCGAAGGCAAGAACAAGCTGACGATCGACCTTAAGATACCGGACGACGTGGAAGTCGTTAACCAGTCTCTTAACGATATAGAAGTGAGCGTCGAAGAAAGAGTCGTAAAGACCAAAGATGTGCGCGTCGTATATAAGGGCGAGCACCTTTCAGGCGAAGAGCCTGCCACTATCAAAGTGGATCCGGAGGACGTAAGGGTAAGCGGAGCGAAGTCGCTCGTTGAGAAGGTCGCGTATGTGAAGGCGGAACTGTCGGCAGCCGACATCTCAGAAGAGCTTACATCGGTAACGTCGGCTTTGTCGCCGGTGACACACAGTGGCTCTGTGGTAGAAGGCATAACTCTTTCGGATGCCAGGTGCACCGTGACATGCATAATATTCAAGACCAAGAAGGTCAGCCTCAGGGTGCCTGTGAAAGACGATTCGCAGGACAGGTACACGAGGACGACGTCATATCCGGAAAGTATTACAGTGAAGGGACCGGACAATATCCTCGCCGGCCTGGAGTCTGTATCCGCGAAGGAAATAGATATAACAGGCCTGACGGACAACACAAAGATCCCTATCGAGGTCGAGCTTCCGGAGAATGTTCAGGCCGCGGATAAGGACAGGGACCTGTCCCTTACCGTCAAGGTGACGAAAGCGAAGAAGAAGGCGAAGGCGAAGGGCGTCAAGTCGTTCACGTTCACAAAAGACGACGTGGAGCTCAGGAACGCCGGGACCGGATTTGAGATAAAACAGGACAGCTTCGAGGTACAGATATCGGGGACCGACGAAGAGCTCTCGGAGATAAGATCGTCGGATATAAAGCTGTACGCCGATATGAGCGGTCTTGGAGAGGGTACGCACGATGTGGCCGTTTCGGCTGAATGTGCGAAGAAGCATACGGACATAGCCGTCATACCATCTAAGCTGACGGCTGTATCTGAATAAGGGGGTAATGGATATGAGCAGAATGTTCGGGACTGACGGAGTAAGAGGAGTGGCGAACATAGAGCTGACGCCTGATCTGGCGTTCAGCCTCGGGAAAGCAGGAGCTTTCGTACTTGGCAAAGTGAGCAGGAAGCCGGTGTTCGTCATAGGTAAAGACACCAGGATATCCGGAGACATGCTGGAGGCCGCGCTTACGGCAGGCATCCTTTCTACAGGAGGGAATGTCATAAAGGCCGGCGTGATACCTACGCCGGGAGTCGCGTATCTGGTCCGCCACTACAACGCGGACGCCGGAGTCGTGATCTCGGCGTCGCATAATCCGTTCGAGTTCAACGGTATCAAATTCTTCAACGGCAAGGGCTTCAAGCTTGACGACGCCATAGAGGATGAGATCGAGAAAGTCATCAGAGACGGATTCCCTGACGAGGATCCGGGACAGGGTAAAGAGCTCGGCGTGCTGAAAGAGAAAGAGCAGGAGTCGCTCGAAGCATATATCGAATTCCTGCTTTCCACAGTTGATATCGACCTTACCGGGAAGAAAGTAGTCCTGGACTGCGCGAACGGAGCCGCGTACAAGTCGTCTCCTGCCGTGTACAAAGCCCTGGGCGCGGAGGTCGTGACGATCGGGTGCGAGCCTGACGGGATAAATATAAACGACCATATCGGGTCGACACATCCGGAGAAGCTTCAGCAGAAGGTCGTGGAAGAGGGAGCCGACTTCGGCCTCGCCTTCGACGGCGACGCGGACAGGCTCATCTCAGTCGATGAGAAGGGCAGCATCGTAGACGGTGACAAGGCGATGTGCATCTGCGCGGAAGAGCTGAAGAGGACAGGAGAGCTTGCGGAGAACCTTGTGACGTGCACTGTCATGAGCAACCTCGGGTTCCATAAATACCTTAAGAGCAAAGACATCGACATAGACGTCACTACAGTAGGGGACAGATATGTCCTGGAGTCGATGCTCAAGACAGGCGGAGTGATCGGAGGAGAGCAGTCAGGACACATCATCTTCCTGAATCATTCGACCACGGGTGACGGATGCCTGTCGTCGCTCCAGCTTACGAAAGCTGTCCTTGCTTCCGGAAAGAAGCTTTCAGAGCTCGCGGACCAGATAAAGATCTATCCTCAGGTGCTTGTGAACGCGAATGTCTCCAACCAGAACAAAGAGGCGTATAAAGACGATCCTGAGATCATGGAGGCCATAGCCGCGTGCGAAAAGAAGATGGAAGGGAACGGCAGGGTGCTGATCAGGCCTTCCGGGACGGAGCCTCTCGTGAGAGTGATGCTTGAGGGAGACGATACGAAAGAGATCTCCGACATGGCGCACAGCATCGCCGATCTCATAGAAAAGAAGCTGGGATAATATGTGCGGTATAGTAGGATGCACGGGGCGCGGAAGCGCTTCGGAAAAGATAATAGACGGGCTGAAGAAGCTCGAGTACAGAGGGTATGACTCCGCGGGCATCGCTTTGCTCGAAAAGGGCAAGGTGATAGTAAGGAAGAAAGAGGGACGCATAGCGAACCTCGAGAAAGAGATAGCCGGCGAGAGATTCACCGCGACTACAGGTATCGGCCATACCAGATGGGCTACCCACGGATCTCCGACAGATCTCAACGCACACCCTCATACTTCGCAGGACGGGAAGATCGCGATCGTCCACAACGGGATAATTGAGAACTACCAGGCCTTACGCCAGAAGCTTGAGAAAAAATACGGGATAGAGTTCAGGACCGAAACCGATTCTGAAGTCATAGCCCAGCTTCTTGGCGTACTCTATGAAGGCGACCTCGAGAAAGCGGTCAGGAAAGCCGTGAAGATGATGGAAGGCGCGTTCACCTTCGGCGCGATAGCTGAGGATGAGCCTGACAAGCTCGTGGCTTACCGGAAAGATACTCCGCTCATCGCAGGGCAGGGTAAAGGATGCTGCTTTATAGCGTCTGACATGACGGCGCTTCTGAAATACCTGGACGAGATATATCTCATAGATAACGGCGAGATGGTCGTGGAAACGCCTGACAGCCTTAAGATATATTCCGGGGACGGGAAAGAAGTGCAGAAAGAGCCGCTTAAGGTGACGTGGAGCCAGGAAGACGCGGAGAAGGGCGGATACCCGCACTTCATGCTGAAGGAGATATTCGAGCAGCCTAAAGCAATAAAAGAGACCCTTGCGAGAAGGATCGGAAGGAACGGCAGGATAAAGATCGAAGGCATAAACCTTACCGCTTCCGATCTGAAGAGATTCAACAAGATATGCATAGTCGCGTGCGGTACGGCGTACCACGCCGGCCTTGTCGGCAAATACATAATCGAGCAGATGGCGAGGATACCTGTGGAGACAGACGTCGCTTCAGAGTTCCGCTACAGGGATCCGTTCATAGACGATAAGACACTGTTCATAGCGATAAGTCAGTCCGGGGAGACGCTGGACACGCTGATGTCGCTCAGGGAAGCGAAGCGGAAGGGCGCGAGAGTGCTTTCGATAGTGAATGTGGTCGGAAGCTCGGTAGCCCGTGAGTCTGACGACGTATTCTATACGTGGGCGGGGCCTGAGATCGCGGTGGCGTCAACAAAGGCGTTCACCACGCAGCTCGTCTGCCTGTATCTCCTGGCGCTTTACATGGCGGATCTGAAGGGCACCGTTACTCAGGAATACTACGACTCGATGGTAGCGGGCCTAAGGGAGCTCCCGGAGAAAGCGAAGAGAGTCCTGAAGAAAGCCGGCCAGATAGAGTCGATGGCTAAGCTCCTGTATAACAGGGACAACATGTTCTTCATCGGCCGCAACGTCGACTCGTCGCTTTCATATGAAGGGTCGCTAAAGCTTAAGGAAGTGTCGTATGTCAACTCGTTCGCGTCGGCCGCTGGCGAGCTGAAGCACGGGCCTATCGCCCTGATGGAGCCTGAGACAACGGTCATCGCTCTCGCGACGCAGAGCAGGCTCTTTGATAAGATGTATGCGAACATGGAGGAGATCAGCGCGAGGCACGCGCATATCGTCGCCATAGTGCAGTCGGGCAACAAGAAGGCGAAGGCAGTCGCGAGAGACGTCTTCACGATCCCGAAGTGCAGAGATGAGCTGACTCCTATGCTGAGTATAATACCTCTCCAGCTCTTCGCCTATTATGTGGCGAGAGAGCGCGGTGAGAATATAGACAAGCCGAGAAATCTTGCCAAATCAGTAACAGTTGAATGATACAAGGAAGGAAAGACATGCAGGACTATGATATCAGAGACATAAGTCTCGCGCCGTCCGGCCACGAGAAAATAGAGTGGGTCAGGAACAACATGCCTCTTTTAAGAGGCCTTGAAGAAGAGTTCAAAGAGACGAAGCCTCTCGAAGGGGTCAAGGTCTCGCTGTCAGTGCATCTTGAGGCCAAGACAGCGTACCTCTGTAAGGTGCTTGCCGCTGCAGGCGCCAACATGTACGTTACCGGAAGCAACGTGCTTTCGACTCAGGACGACGTAGCCGCGGCGCTCGCGGACGACGGGCTTTCAGTGTTCGCGTATCACGGGGCAACGCCGGAGGAGTACGACGCCCATATAGTAAGATGCCTTTCACAGAAGCCTAACATCATCATCGACGACGGGGGAGACCTCGTGAGCAGGCTGCATACGACCCATCCTGAGCTGGCAGCCGACGTATGGGGCGGCTGTGAGGAAACGACGACAGGCATAATCCGTCTCAAGGCGATGGAGAAGCAGGGAGTGCTGAAGTTCCCTATGTGCGCCGTGAACGACGCGGACTGCAAGCACCTGTTCGACAACAGATACGGTACGGGACAGTCTGTCTGGGACAGCATAATGAGAAATACCAACCTCATCGTCGCGGGCAAGACAGCTGTCGTCGTGGGCTACGGCTGGTGCGGCAAGGGCGTCGCAATGAGGGCCAAGGCTCTCGGCGCGCAGGTCATCGTCACCGAGGTAGACCCGGTCAAAGCCATCGAGGCCAGGATGGACGGCCATTCCGTCATGCCGATTAAGGAAGCCGCGAAGTACGGCGACTTCTTCATTTCGGTCACGGGCGACTGCAAGACGATAACAGTGGACAGCATGCTGAACATGAAAGACCAGGCTATCCTCTGCAACGCAGGCCACTTTGATACAGAAGTGGACATGGCGGGCCTTAAGGAGGCGGCCGTCGAGTCGAAGGAAGCGAGAAAGAACATCACCGCGTATAAGCTCCCTAACGGGAAGTGGGTGAACGTCATCGCAGAGGGAAGGCTCTGCAATATAGCCGCGGCAGACGGACATCCGGCAGAGATAATGGACCTCTCCTTCGCCGTGCAGGCTTATGGAGCGCTTTACATAAAAGAGCATCACGGAGAGCTTCCGAACAAGCTGATCGACATCGGGAAGGAAGTAGACGAGAAGATAGCGAGAAGAGAGCTCGCGGCGTGGGGCGTCGAGATAGACGAGCTCACGGAAGAGCAGAAGCAGTATCTTAACAGCTGGGAGATATAGATATGGATAGAAAAGAATATGCGGTAAGCCTTTTCAATAAAGACTGCAACTGCTGCCAGGCAGTGCTGTGCGCGTTCGCGGACGAGCTTGGCAAAGAGGGCATGATGAAGCTCGGGGCTGCGTTCGGACTCGGTATGGGAAACATGGAAGGAACATGCGGAGCCCTGGTCGCGGCGGAGATGCTTCTCGGCCTGAGAAAATATGAAGGAAAGCCTATGATAAAGCAGGCGAGAGCGGTCAGCGAGCTCTTTAAGACTGTTACAGGGGCTACTATCTGCAAGGACATCAAGGGCCGCGATACGGGGAAGGTCCTCTGCAGCTGCGAGGACTGCGTGCGCAATGCGGTCGCTATCGCGGAAAGCAGGCTTTACGAAAAATAGAGCTTTCCGGAAAGGGGAGAGATAATGGATATATATGAAGAGATAAAGCAGCAGGCGCACGACGCCTGTGAAGAGCTGATCGATGTAGCGCATCTCACGACGGGAGACATCCTGGTAGTGGGATGTTCTTCAAGTGAGATCAAGGGAGAGCGGATCGGAAAGGGATCTGACATCGACGCCGCGAAAGCGGTGTATGAGGGCATCACTCCGCTTCTCAAGGTAAGAGGGATATACCTGGCGGCGCAGTGCTGCGAGCATCTGAACAGGGCGCTCGTAGTGGAGAAGAAGCTTCTCCCGCCGAGGGCGGACATCGTGAACGCCGTCCCTAAGCTGCACGCAGGCGGGTCGTTCGCTGTAACGTGCTACGAGAACTTCGAGGAGCCGGTGCTCCTTGAGCACATAAAGGCCGACGCAGGAATAGACATCGGAGACACTCTGATCGGGATGCATCTCCGCGACGTCGCCGTACCGGTGAGGCTAAAGGTCAGGGAGATAGGAGAGGCGCATGTCGTCGCCGCGAGGACAAGGCCGAAATACATCGGCGGAGAACGGGCGGAGTACGACATGAAGCTCGCGGGACGCTTTGAGGAAGTCCCGGAAAAAGAAGAAGAGGAAAAGAATTATATCGAAAGCAGCAGGTAAAGGAATGACTGAAAACGAACGCATTGAGCTTGCAGACATACTGTTCCCGGACATAGACAAAACGCCGGATGACTACGAAAAGATATATCCGGAGCGTGAGCTTCCGGAAGGTGCCGCGGTAACAAGGCTCGGCCCGAGCCCTACAGGATTCATCCATCTCGGGAATCTGTACGGCGCCTTTGTTGACGAGAGGCTCGCGCACCAGAGCGGCGGAGTCTTCTATCTCAGGATAGAGGACACCGACGACAAGAGATATGTAGAAGGAGCGACGGACCTGATCATAAAGTCGCTCGGATTTTTCGGGATCGATTTCGACGAGGGAGCTAATGCCGAAGGCGAGACCGGGGATTACGGCCCGTATACGCAAAGCCTCCGCGGAGATATATACAAAGCCTACGCGAAGAAGCTTATCATCGAAGGCACGGCGTATCCGTGCTTCATGACAGCGGAAGAGATCCAGGAGGTAAGAGACCGCCAGGAAGAGCAGAAGCTTACGCCCGGTATCTACTGCGGATCTTCCGAGTGCAGGGACTGGAGCTTTGAGCAGATAAAAGAAGCGCTTTCGGAAGGGAAGCCGTATGTAGTAAGGCTGAGGTCGTCAGCCATGCCGCCTGAATACTATCAGGACAAAGAAGAGGAAGCGCCGAGGATCACGGTAATAGACGGTATCAGGGGAAAGCTCGAGATGCCGGCGAACTTCCAGGACGTAGTCATACTGAAAACGACGGGGATCCCGACATATCATTTTGCCCATGTGGTGGACGACCACCTGATGAGAACGACTCATGTAGTAAGGGGCGAGGAATGGCTGTCGTCACTTCCGATCCATGTGGAGCTCTTCTACAAGCTCGGCCTGAGGCGTCCTGTGTACTGCCACACCGCTCAGCTGATGAAGCTTGACGGGAACGGCAACAAGAGAAAGCTTTCCAAGAGGGAAGACCCTGAGCTCTCGCTCGGATTCTATATGGATCAGGGGTATCATCCGGACGCTGTGAGAGAGTATCTGCTCACCGTGCTCAATTCCAACTATGAGGAGTGGAGAATGAAGAATCCGGATGCTCCTTCGGACGATTTCCCGTTTAAGACAAAGAAGATGAGCAGCGCGGGAGCTTTGTTCGACCTGAATAAGCTGAACGACATCAGCAAGGACGTGCTCCTCAGGAAGACGGCTCCAGAGCTGTATGATTTCCTGAAAGCGTGGTCGGATGAGAATGCTCCGGAGTACAAAGAGGTGTTTGAGGACAGGGGGTATCTCGAAAAGATCCTCGACCTTGGAAGGAGCGGGAAGAAGCCTCGTAAGGACCTTATCTACGCGAGACAGATAATGAAATATATCAGCTATTTCTTTGACGACATGTTCGAGAGAGAGGACGAGGTGCCGGAAGAGGTGTCTTCCGGGGACGTCAGGGAGATACTGTCGAGATACCTTGAGTCATATGATCATTCAGACGACCAGCAGGCATGGTTCGAGAAGATCAGGAATATCACAGGTGAACTTGGATACGCCGTAAGGCCTAAGGACTACAAGAACGACCCTGAGTCATATAAGGGTCACGTGGGTCACGTAAGCACCGTGATAAGGATAGCGCTGATGGGAAGGACGGATTCTCCTGACATGTGGGAGATCCAGCAGATCCTCGGAGAGGAAAGAGTAAGGGAAAGGATCACGGAGTATATGAACAGATGACATCTTTCATATACTGGGCGTGGTCCAGCATATCATTGAGCAGTCTGAACTGTGATCTTGCCCGCATGAGGTTCTGGCCGGTATATTCGGTGCGGAAGTATCTGTCTCCGGCAAGATAGTCCTCGAGGAACCTTGAGGCGAGTTCAAGAGTTATGACTATCACGCCGTCAGAGAGTGAGTTCAGCTCACTCTCTTTTAGTATGCTTTTCATCTCAGACAGATAGCCGTCGCAGCAGGCTTTGTACAGGTCCGGGTCAAAGCATATGTCTTCTGAGTCTTCGCCGCCTTTTGCGCAGGCGCCGCGGATCATGTCGCCGAAGTCATGGCAGTAAAGGCCCGGCATGCAGGTGTCCAGGTCTATCACACAGAGAGGCTCAAGTGTGTCTTTATCGAAAAGGACGTTGTCCGGCTTAGTGTCGTTATGTGTGACATGAAGAGGAAGATTGCCGTTCAGTATCCTTTCAAGCGAAGGCAGGGATCTTGCCTTGAGTTTATGGTAGAGACATATAACTTCTTCTGCTGAAGCGGCGCGCGAGACAGGATCTTCAGATATCGCTTCATCCAGCTTTTTCAGGCGGAGGATCGTGTTGTGGAAATGCGGTATGACTTCAGTGAAGCGAGAAGGATCGAGGACGCAGAGTTCCCTGTCAAAACTACCGAAAGCTTTCCCGATATGGTATACGGCCTTTACATCAAGATCGGAATGTTTGATGGAGACAGAATTCTTTACATATTCTGATACTCTCCAGCATCCGCCGTCATCAAGAGTGACAAAGCATTTACCTTCGTCTGTTCTGAGGAACCTCAGGCCATGCACCGTTTCGGTGATCATAGCGATGTTACGCATCAGAGATTTAGGATCAGGGAACACATATGTATTGATCTTCTGGATGACATATTCGCTTCCGTTATCTGTTTTTATGTGATATGCCGTGTTGATATGACCTGCCGTAATGCGGCTGATCTCTGTCAGCCTGCCTTTGATGCTGAACCGTCCGGCGATTTCCGTGAGCTTTTCCAGTGTTGATTTATCAGTCATAACCAAATACCTTTACGAACAGAAGCGGTCCGGAGGCCACATGCAGAAGTGAAAGTTCATACTCTTTTCAGATAAAAAGTGAAAAAGTCGCAAGATCTGTTACAAAACAGGCAAAAGAGTATGAATTTACAGTGCCTTTCATTACATCACCATTATACTATACGGCGCTTTCTTGTGATATAATAATAAAAGTCTGAAACTAGGCAGAAAAAGCATATACGGGAGGATACTTATATGCTGGAAACAGGAACAGAAGCGCCGGAATTCACACTTCCGGATCAGAACGGCGATATGAGGTCGCTGTCAGACTACAGAGGACAGAAAGTGGTATTGTACTTTTATCCGAAAGACATGACGGCGGGATGCTCAAAACAGGCTTGCGGTTTCGGCGAGCTTTATCCGCAGTTCCGGGAAAACGGCGCGGTAGTGCTTGGCGTGAGCAAAGACAGCGCAGCCTCGCATAAGAAGTTCGAGGGGAAATACGGACTTCCGTTCACTATCCTTTCAGATACAGAAAAAGAAGTCATACAGCTTTATGACGTCTGGAAAGAGAAGAAGATGTACGGCAGGACCACGATGGGAGTAGTCCGTACGACATATCTGATCGACGAGAACGGGATCATAGTGAAAGCGTTCGGCAAGGTGAAGGCGGCGGATAATCCGCAGCAGATGCTGGAAGAGCTTTAGCGGGGAGAAAAGAAGTATGACCGAGAAAGAGAAGATGCTCGCCGGCATGCTCTACGACGCGGCACATGATGAGGAAACTGACAGAGAGCATATGTATTACTACGACCTCTGCCACGACTTCAATCACACAAGGCCGTCTGACAGAGAAAAGCAGTTTGCGATCCTGGATAAGATATTAGGGAAGCACGGGAAGGACCCGATGGCGTTCGGCCCGATCGAGATAGATCTCGGCTACAACGTTGAGGTCGGAGACTATTTCTTCATGAACCACGGAACGGTGATCCTCGCGACCAACAAAGTCAGGTTCGGCGATAACGTCCTGATCGCTCCGCACTGCACATTCTCGTGCGCGGGGCATCCGTTCAATACGGAAGAAAGAGCGGCGGGGCTCGAGTACGCGTATCCTATCACGGTAGGGGACAACGTCTGGTTCGGTATGGGCTGCCAGGTCTGCCCGGGAGTAACGATCGGAAGCAACGTCGTATTTGCTGCGGGGAGCGTTGTCTGCCGCGACATACCTGACAACGTGATCGCGGCGGGAAATCCCTGCGAAGTGATCAGAGAAATAACTGAAGAAGACTTTGACCGGTATCACGAATGTGAATACGATTTTGCCGCCGGCCATATGAAAAAGGAATTAAAGTAATGTCATTCACGCACTTACATCTTCATACTGAATACAGCCTGCTTGACGGGGCGTGCCGGATAAAGGACGTGGTCGCGAGGGCGAAGGAGCTCGGCTTCGACAGCCTCGCCATAACGGACCACGGCAACATGTTCGGCGCCGTCGACTTCTACAAGGAGTGTAAAAAGCAGGGCATACATCCTGTCATCGGATGCGAGGTGTACACCGCGGCGAGAAGGATGGAGGACAAAGACCCTGAGAAGGACCGTCATCAGGGCCATCTTATCCTGCTCGCGAAGAATGACACGGGATACCATAACCTGATCAAGATAGTTTCGCTCGGCTATACGAAGGGCTTCTACTTCAAGCCGAGGATAGATAAAGAGGTGCTGAGGAAGTACCACGAGGGCGTAATAGCGCTCTCAGCCTGCCTCGCCGGGAACATACAGTTCAGGCTGCTCCATCACGACTATGAGGGAGCGAAGAAAGAGGCGGAGGAGCTGAAGGACATCTTCGGAAGCGACTTTTATCTGGAGCTGCAGGATCACGGCTACGAGGAAGACAGAGTGGTCGACCCTCAGCTGATGAAGCTCCACGACGAGCTCGGCATAGAGCTCGTCTGCACGAACGACGTGCATTACATACGTAAGGAAGACGCCGAGGCGCATGACGTCCTTCTGGCGATCCAGACGGCGACGACACTTTCGGATCCTGACAGGATGCGCTTCCAGACGGAAGAGTTCTACATGAAGTCAGAAGAACAGATGAAAGAGCTCTTCAGCTACGCGCCGGAGGCGGTAGAGAACACTCATAAGATAGCTATGGAGTGCCAGGTCGAGTTCCGGTTCGGCGAGTATCATCTTCCTGAGTTCATCCCGCCGGAGGGATATACGAACAAAGAATACCTGAGGAAGCTCTGTGCGGACGGGATAAAGGACAGATACGACGTGGTGACGCCGGAGCTTCAGGAGAGGCTCGACTACGAGCTTGGAGTCATAGAGTCCATGGGATACGTCGAGTATTTCCTGATAGTATGGGACTTCATCAACTTCGCGAAGGAGCATAAGATAATGGTCGGCCCCGGAAGGGGGTCGGCGGCGGGAAGCATCGTTGCCTACTGCCTGAAGATCACTGATATAGACCCGATCAGGTACAGCCTGATATTCGAGAGATTCCTGAACCCTGAGCGTGTCAGCATGCCTGATATCGACGTGGACTTCTGCATCGAGAGAAGGCATGAGGTCATAGAATACGTAAAGCGTAAGTACGGAGAGGAGAACGTTTCCCAGATCGTAACTTTCGGGACTCTCAAGGCCAAGGCCGTAGTAAGGGACGTCGGCCGCGCGCTGGAGCTGTCGTACGCCGAGACAGACAGGATAGCGAAAGCCATTCCTTTTGCTCTCGGGATGACGATCGACAAGGCGCTCGAGATGAACCCTGAGCTCAGGGCGATGTACGATAACGACGAGCGCGTGAAGAAGGTCATCGACATGTCCAGGGCCCTGGAGGGTATGCCTCGCCACGCGTCGACGCACGCCGCCGGAGTCGTGATATCAAAGCTCCCGGTCGACGAATACGTACCTCTGTACATGTCGGACAGAGGAGTTGCGACCGAGTTCAACATGACGACGATAGAGGAGCTCGGGCTCCTCAAGATGGACTTCCTCGGATTGAGGAACCTTACCGTCATCCGCGACGCTCTTTCGATGATAGAAAAGAACCACGGAGTGAAGATAGACTTCCCGAAGATGGGATACGACGACAGGGCTGTTTACGACCTCATCGCGAGCGGGAACACACAGGGCATATTCCAGCTGGAGAGCGGCGGCATGACGTCGTTCATGCAGAACCTGAAGCCTACGTGCTTCGAGGACATCGTCGCGGGCATATCGCTTTACCGCCCGGGCCCTATGGACTCGATACCTAAATACATAGCGAACAAGAAAGATCCGTCGAAGATCAAATACGTCACGCCGGAGCTCGCGCACATCCTGGACGTCACATACGGATGCCTGGTCTACCAGGAACAGGTAATGCAGATCGTGAGAGACCTGGCGGGATACAGCTACGGGAGATCTGACCTTGTGAGAAGAGCGATGTCCAAGAAGAAGAAGGACGTCATGCTCCAGGAGAAGGAATACTTCATCAACGGGAAAACAGACGAGAACGGGAACATCGAGATCCCGGGATGCCTGAGGAACGGCATATCGAAAGAAGCCGCAGAGGCGATCTTCAGCGACATGGAGACGTTCGCGCAGTACGCTTTCAATAAGTCACACGCGGCGGCGTACGCCGTAGTTGCGTATGAGACGGGATATCTCAAGCGCTATTATCCGGTTGAGTTCATGGCGGCGCTGATGTCCAGCGAGATGAGCAATACTGACCATCTCTCAAAGTACATAAGGGACGCCGAGGAGAACGGGATAAAGATCCTGCAGCCTTCAGTGAACGACAGCGATAAGAAGTTCACATGCGAGGACGGCAGCATAAGGTACGGCCTCCAGGCTGTCAAGAACGTCGGCGAGGGCGCTATAGACAACATAATAGAAGCCAGATCAAGAAACGGGAAGCCGAAGAATATCTTTGACTTCGTGAACGGCATAGACGTGGGCCTGGTCAACAAGAAGGCGATGGAGAGCCTGATAAAGGCAGGCGCGCTCGACTGCTTTGACAGAAACAGGGCGGCGCATCTTGCCGTATACGAGAGCCTCATGGAATCAGCGCAGAACGACGCGAAGAAGAACGTCGCCGGACAGGTGTCGCTCTTCAACATGGAAGGGCTGAGCATAGATACGGGAGACGCCGCGGGCAGGCTTCCTGACGTCGCCAACTTCGATGAGAAGACGCTGCTCGCGATGGAGAAAGAGATGCTCGGAGTATACATCACCGGGCATCCTCTTGAAGAATACAGAGAAAAGATGGAAAAGCTCGCTACGGTAACAAGCAGGGATCTCGCCGCGAGCGTGCAGCCTGAAGAGGATGAAGAGGGCGCTGTCGACGAGAGCGGCTATTCCGTAAGCTATTCGGGAGAGGATTCCGGAAGCGGGCAGGACATCTATGATGGTAAAGACGTCGTCATATGCGGCATGATAGCGGGGAAGAAGAACCTCGTGACCAAGAGCAGCAAGATGATGGCGTTCGTCGACATAGAGGACCTGTACGGCGTGACAGAGACGGTGGTGTTCCCTAACGTATACGAGCGGTGCCAGGATATCCTGAGCGAGGACTCCGTAGTAGTCATGAAGGGGAAGCTGAATTTCAAGGAAGGCGAGATACCGAAAGTGCTCGCCGACAATGTCATGCTCATAGACGATCCTGAAGTCGGCGGGATAATGGAATACAGGGCGAGAAGCGAACAGAGAGCGCCGGAATATACCGGCGGGGAAAGAAGAGCGCCTCAGGCGGAGCCTGTCAAGGTCAGGATCCCGCAGGAGATGGAGGAGTCCGAAGCCCTGCAGAAGCTTAAAGAAGTGTTTAAAAAATACCCGGGCGACACCCCGGTGTACATATACCTGAAGAGCGGCAGGGCGGTGAAGACAGGAGAAGGCGCCGGCGTAAGGCCGACCGCGGATCTTCTGTCGGATCTTGGAGACATAGTGAAGAACTCGAACGTCAAGTTCGCGGGAAGAGTCAGGTTCTAGACTCAGATATGGCGCGGACAGGCGCTACAGATCGACTCCTATGTCGTTCCCGATGACGCCGCCGAACTTGATGGATCCGCTTCCGAATTTCCTGCGGATCTCATCCATGGCGCGCTCGACGGTCTCGCTTTTATCATGAGATATGGATTCACGGGCGAACAGCGAAAGCTGTTCGCCTTCGTCTTCATTTACGAGATTTATTCCGGTCACGGTAAGCATCCTGATAGGCTTGCCCTCAGGCCATACTGACTTCACTATATCGAAAGATTCTTTTCTGATCTCGTCGGCAAGGTTCGTAGGGGATATGAGCTGCTTCTGGTGCGACGCGACCTTCAGCCCGGTATCTTTGATATCGACTTTGACGCCGAAAGCCTTCAGCTGGTACTTCCTGAGTCTGCCGGCGACAGTGTCGGAAAGATCGGTGAGGGCTGTTAGTATGTCTTCTTCTGACGTTATGTCCCTTGAGAAAGTGGTGCCGTTCCCGACTGATTTGATCTTCTCTTTCTGGTCGTACAGCCTGACCGGGCTTTCGTCCTCGCCTCTGGCGTATGTGCGGAGTACCGGGCCCTGCTTTCCGAGAGCGCGCTCCAGCATCTTTGGGTCCGCCACGGCAAGGTCGCCGATGGTCGGGATGCCCATCTCAACAAGCTTCTCGGCCGTAGACCAGCCGCAGAAAAAGAGATCCGATACAGGAAGCGGCCACAGAAGCTCTTTATAGTTGTCCCTTGTGATCTCCGTGGTGGCGTCCGGCTTCTTATATTCGCTTCCCATCTTGGCGAATATCTTGTTGAACGAGACTCCGGCGGAAAGCGTGATGCCGAGCTCGTCTTTCACCCTCGCGCGTATGGTGTCCGCTATCTTTTTCCCGCTGCCGAAGAGCCTGAGGCTTCCCGTGACGTCGAGCCATGACTCGTCTATGCTGAACGGCTCGACCATGTCCGTATAGTCCAGGAATATCTTATTTATCTTCTTGTTGAATTCTTTGTATTTCTCATGATGCGACGGAAGCAATACAAGACCGGGGCACTTCCTTTTTGCCTGCCAGATCGTCTCGGCTGTCTTCACTCCGTATTTCTTGGCCGGCTGGTTCTTGGCAAGTATTATCCCGTGCCTCGTGTCAGCGCTCCCGGATACCGCTACCGGAACGTCCCTGAGCTCGGGATGGTCCAGAAGCTCAACGGAAGCGTAGAAGCTGTTCATGTCGCAATGAAGTATCACTCTGTCCATACCTGGATTATATCACAAAGGCGGACGAATATGATACCGGGACAGGAGCCGGAACGGCTGCAGCGATAAAAGGGTGGGAAGTTTCCGCCTTCTGGTGTAAAATATATGTATGGAACGGAAGATATATGACATGTGTATAATCGGCGGAGGCGCGTCAGGGCTTGCCTGTGCCGCCGAAGTGACGAGACTCGTGCCGGGGATCTCGGTCTTTATAGTGGAGAAGAACGATGTCCTCGGAAGGAAGATACTGTCTACCGGGAACGGCAGATGCAATCTGTCCAACGTGAAATGCCCGGGGCACGAGGATGTGCTTAAGTTCTTCAGCGGGATCGGCGTAATGACGAGGACCGATGAGGAGGGACGGATCTATCCGTATTCAGAGGACGCGAGGGACGTTGCCGGTGCTCTTTCGGATGCCGTGATAAGCTCCGGGGCCGAAGTCATGACCGGCGCTGTGTGCACCGGCTGCTCGTTTGACGAGAAAGAGATGCTGTACGATACAGAGATAGAGTCACGTGGCAGGAGCTTCTCTATAACATCCAGAAGGCTTGTTATAGCGGCCGGAGGGAAAGCGGCGCCTAAGCTTGGGACTACGGGAGACGGATACAGGCTCGCGAAGAAGTTCTATCACAGCGTCACCAGGCTCGCGCCTGCGCTTACGGCGGTCGAGACCCATGAAGACCTGAGCAGCCTGTCAGGCGTAAGGTCGAAGGTAAGGCTGTCTCTCATAGTACATGGAGGCAGCATATTCGAAGAAGACGGGGAGATCCAGTTTACTGACTACGGGATCTCGGGCATTTGTGTCTTCGACATGTCCAGATTCATGGAGATACCGGAAGGCAGGACTCTCATAAACGGCTTTGACGACTACGCTGTGGAGATCGATTTTCTGCCGGGCATGAGAGACGCAGACAGCTTTGTGAAGGAGCGTATGCAGGAAAACGGCGGCGCGCCGCTGAGGTCCGTAGTGAAAGAGAAAGTTGCGGACATGATACTCGATAAGTCGGGCGGGGATCCGGAGATGACCGCGTGGCTCCTCAAGCATTTCATGGTGCATCCATCGGGGCTCCGCGGCTGGGATCACGCTGAGATAACGAGAGGCGGAGTGCCGCTCGTAGAGATAAAGATGGACAGGATGGAGTCAAAATACTTCCCGGGGCTTTTCTTCACGGGAGAGATAATAGACTTCGACGGGCCGTGCGGAGGATTCAATCTGGAGAATGCCTGGGAGACAGGGCTCAGGGCGGCAAGAGCCGTTTCAGGCGACATGAGTGAACAGGAGAACAGGATATGAAAAGAAAGCTGCTGACAGCAGAGGAAATGAAATGTAACGCGAAGCTCAGGAGGCTGATCAAGCAGTTCCTTGAGAGCGATGACGATATTCCGGAAAAAGTGTTCGATTATCTGGGCGACGGGGAGAACGGATGCCGCCTTCTCGCGCCTGTGGACATATCTCCGGAGAACCTTAAGAAGTTCGAGGAGTCTGGCGACGAGGACCTGTCGTTCGACGTGGATCTGAAGCTCATCGAGGATGATGAGAACAGGACGTGGATCCCGCTGTTCACGAGCGAGGAGGCTTCGGTAGAAAGCGAGGAAGACGAAGAGCTCACTCTTCTCCCGTTCTTTATCCCGGATATCCTTTCCCAGATACAGGATTCGGACGACATAGACGGAGCCGTGATAGACCCGTGGACGAACGGATTCCCTATCCCTAAGGAGGCTGTCGACGACATTTTCGGCGACGATGAGGATACGGCGGGAATAAACCTCGTTCATGGAAACATAGAGGAGCTTGATACCGACGCCATAGTGAACTCGGCGAACAATACGCTGATCCCGGGAGCGGGAGGAGTGGATAAGGATATCCACGACGCGGCGGGCGAAGGCCTTGCGGCGGAGTGCAGGTCGCTCCACGGATGCAGGACGGGCGAGGCAAAGATAACGGACGCGTATGACCTTGACTGCGACTATGTGATCCATACCGTCGGTCCTATATATTCGGATAAGAAAAAAGACGAGGACGATCTCGCCGACTGCTATGACAGCTGCCTGTATACCGCGCGCGAGCACGGGCTGCATTCAATAGCGTTCCCGTGCATCTCGACAGGGTACTTCGGGTTCCCTAAGGAGGACGCCTGCGACATAGCCGTCCAGACAGTGCTGCAGTGGCTAACGGACAACGACGACTATCAGATGGCGGTCACGTTCTGCTGCAAAGACGATGAGAACTATGACATATATCAGGAGTACCTTGACGAGGAGCTCGGCGATCCTGACGAATAGCGCGGCGCCTTGCCTGATATGGATGAACAAAAAACCCGGGACGCTTTGAAGCGGTCCCGGGTATTTATATGCTTCAGTCTTCAGCGAGCATGTCGCCCGTCATTTCCTCCGGTATCGGGAGCCCCATCAGATGGAGCATGGTCGGCGCGATGTCCGCGAGCTTTCCTCCGCTCCTTAGCTTCTTAGGATCGTCCGAGATATGGATCAGAGGCACCTGGTTGAGCGAGTGGGAAGTAACCACGTTCCCGTCTTCGTCAAGCATGACGTCAGAGTTGCCGTGGTCCGCTGTAAGGAGGACCTGGCCTCCCTTTGCCAGGATCGCGTCGCAGATCTTAGGGACGCACGCGTCAAGAGTCTCGATCGCCTTTATCGCGGCTTCCATCACTCCTGTGTGCCCGACCATGTCGGAGTTCGCGAAGTTCAGGATGATCAGGTCGTATTTATCTGCTTCTATCTGCTCGAGCACGCGGTCGGTCACTTCATACGCGCTCATCTCAGGCTTGAGGTCGTATGTCGCCACTTTAGGGGAAGGTACCAGTATCCTGTCTTCTCCCTCGTTCGGCTTTTCGACTCCGCCGTTGAAGAAGAACGTGACGTGCGCGTACTTCTCTGTCTCTGCTATCCTCAGCTGCCTGAGCCCTAGCTTAGACACATATTCTCCGAGAGTGTTCACGATCTTTTCAGGAGGATACGCGATCTCAACGTTCGGCATCGTCGCGTCGTATTCCGTCATGCATACGTATTTCAGATCGCTTATGACCTTCTCTCTTTCAAAGCCGTCGAAGGCGGGATCCACGAATATCCTCGTGATCTGCCTCGCTCTGTCAGGCCTGAAGTTTGCCATAATGATGGCGTCGCCGTCGTTTACGACAGCTGCCTTGCCGTCTGCGTCCAGCACTACGGTAGGCTTCACGAACTCGTCGTTCTCATCTCTCTCGTACGCGTCTGTCACAGCGGCTTCCGCATTGTCAACGGTGAAGCCTTTGCCGAGAGTCATCGCGTCGTAGGCGAGCTTTTCTCTTTCCCAGCGCTTGTCCCTGTCCATCGCGTAGTATCTTCCTGATACTGTGGCGATCCTTCCGTGGGTCCCCTCAAGCTTCTCCTCGAGCTCTTTTATGTACTGGACCGCGCACCTTGGCGGCACGTCTCTTCCGTCAAGATAGCAGTGTACATAGAATTCCTCTATGCCGTTCTTCTCCGCGAGGTCGATCAAAGCCTTTATGTGCTCTATATGGCTGTGCACTCCGCCGTCCGAGAGGAGCCCGGAGATATGCAGCGCGGAGCCGTTCTTCTTCACGTGCTCTATTGCAGACAGAAGAGCTTTGTTCTCAAAGAAGCTTCCGTCTTCTATCGCCATAGTGATCCTCGAGAGGGACTGGTAGACGATCCTGCCCGCTCCTATGTTCAGGTGCCCGACTTCCGAGTTCCCCATCTGTCCGTCAGGGAGCCCGACGAAGTGGCCGCAGGCGCTGATCCTTGTCCCCGGATATTTTCTGAAGATCTCATCAAGATGCGGCTTCCTGGCCTGGGCGATGGCGTTTCCGTATTCGCTGTCGTTCAGGCCGAATCCGTCCATGATGAGTATCATTGAAGGTCTCTTTATTTCCATGTCTTTCTCCATTCGTATTCCAGAGCCTTTCTCGGGCTCAGCTGTTAATATGATACCACAAAAAAGCATCTTCTAAAACGCTCAATATGTTTGGTATAATATACACAAGAGGAGAACGATATGGAAAACAGCTGGACAGAAGAACAGAAAAGAGCGATATCCGAGCGCGGGAGGAACATCCTGGTATCCGCGGGGGCAGGGTCCGGCAAGACCGCTGTCATGGTGGAGAGAGCGGTCCGCCTTATCATGGACGACAGGGTGCCTGTGTCCTCCATGCTTATCCTTACGTTCACCAAGGCCGCCGCGTCCGAGATGAAAGACAGGCTGAGAAAGTCGCTTAAGGACAGGCTGGCTGAAGCAGGCGTACAGGCTGAAGAACAGAGCTGGATAAAAGAGCAGCTTGACAGGCTGGGCGACGCTCAGATAAGCACTTTCCATTCGTTCGCGCAGAGGATACTCCGCGAGTTCTTCTATCTTACCGACGTCGAGCCGGGCTTCAGGGCGCTTGACGATGCGGAGGCGGAAGTCCTGAAAGAACAGGCGGTCGACGATCTGTTCGAGGCGGAGTATGAAGAGAAGAGAGAAGACTTCATCAGCTTTATGGACTCGTACTCAGGCGAGAAGAGCGACTTTGACGCGAAAGAGCTGATATCAGAGCTGTACGGGAAGCTCGAAGCCGTTCCGGACAGATTCGCCGTGCTGGATGAGAAGATAGCTGAGCTCGACACAGACGCAGGCCGGTTCAGGGATTCAGAGACATACCGGAAGCTTTTCAGCTTTGTCGAGAAGCAGGCGGACCGGGGGGATTCATCTGCCGAGAAAGCGGAGAAGCTCCTGCGGGAAGCGGGCCTTCCGAGAATGGCGGACCTCATCGCGGCGGACAGGGAATGGTTCCTTGATGCTAAGGCTTTGCTGAAAGAGGGAGACCTGGACAAGGCGTCAGAGATGATGAGAGACGCCGGCTTCAAAACGGTTGGTGCGAGCAAGTCAAAGAATTCTAACGAGAGTGACCTGTACGACATAGACATCAAGAACAGGCTGAGCGTTTTGAGGAACGACTACAAGGACGCAGCGGCGAGTGTCAGAGGCCTCTGCTATGACTCGGTCGGAAGCATGGTGAAGTCGCTTAAAATGACGCATGGCTTCGCTCTTACCATATCGAGGCTCGTGAAGAGGATGGACAGCCTGTACTCCGCCAGCAAGAGAGACATGAACGCGATAGACTACAGCGACATGGAGCGCTATGCCATAGAGATCCTCAGGCATGAGGAGGCTGCGGAGTATTACAGGGACCTGTTCAGATACATATTCATAGACGAGTATCAGGACACCAACATAATGCAGGAAACGATCATCGGGATGATCAGGAGGGAAGACGATCTCTTCATGGTCGGGGACATAAAGCAGTCCATATATCATTTCAGGCTCGCGGATCCCGAGATATTCGCCGCGAAGTACGCCGCATATAAAGAAGAGGGGCTGAAAGGAGATAAAGCCGGGTCGGTAAAGATCGATCTCAACAGGAACTTCAGATCCAGAAGCCGGGTCATAGACGAGGTGAACAGGATCTTCCGTCCTGTTATGGAGGGGTATGATGAAGACGCTGAGCTCCGGTGCGGGACGGAAGACGGAAAGTATCTACTCCCGCCGCCTGAGACACACATAATAGACATCGAGGGGATGAAAGCGGATGAGGATGAAGAGTTCGCCGAAATGCATAAGGAAGAGCTCGAAGCGCTCGAGACGGCAAGGATAATAAGGGGGCTGATCGGGAAGGAGTACACAGACCCGAAGACCGGGCTCCCTAAGAAGACCGACTACAGGGACATAGTCATCCTGATGAGGTCCATAAGGAAGATCGCCGACACCTTCAGAGAGGTGTTCCGCGAACAGGGCATTCCGGTATACGTAGACGACAGAGACGGCTACTTCGATACGATAGAGATAAACGTATTCCTGTCTCTCCTCACGGTCATAGACAACAAGAGGCAGGATGTTCCGTTCATAGCGGTGCTGAGGTCCGAGATATTCGGTTTCACGCTGAAAGAGCTCGCCGAGATAAGGAAGCTTTGCCCTGACGGGAGCTTCATCGACGCGGCTGCCGCGGCTGCGGAGAATGAAAACGCGCCGGGCTATCTGAGGGATAAGTGCGCGCATGCGTTCAGCTGCATCAGAAGATGGCAGGCGTATGCCGTTACGATGCCGCTTTCCGACCTCATCTGGAGGCTCATGAACGAGACCGGATATTACATCACGGTCGGCGCGTTCCCGGGCGGAGCCGGGAGGCAGGCAAACCTGAGGCTCCTCGCCGACAGGGCGCGCGACTATTCGGAGCGCTCCCTCGGGACGCTGTACGGCTTCATCAGATACATAGAGACGCTGAAGAAAAGCAATGTCGACATGCCGCAGGCGGCGCTCCTTTCTGAGAACGACAACGTGGTGAGGATCATGACGATCCATCACAGCAAAGGCCTGGAGTTCCCAGTGGTCATAGTCGCGGGAATGGACAACAGCCATAATGGAAACAGCACGAAGACTGTCTGCTTTGACCGTGAAGAGGGGCTCGGGCTGAGGGCGGTCGATCCGGTCAGGCACCTTTACGAGGACGGCCTGATATCGAGGATGATAAGCGCGAAGGAAAAGAAAGCCGAGACGGACGAGCTCAAGCGCGTGTTCTACGTAGCGGTGACCAGGGCACGCGAGACGTTCTATCTCGTCGGCGCCGCGAAATATGACAGTATAATAGACGGCATAGATGCAGGCGTACATTCTGACGCCACGCTGATGAAGCTGTCTGCATACCTTCCGCATATCGTAAGGGTCGACAGGCAGGATCTGAAGGAAGACATACCGGGACGGTCCGTAAAGGAGCCGGATATCAAAGCCGTGACGGCGGATGCTGAAGAGATCGCGAGGAAGCTCGGATATGAATATCCGTATCCTTACGCCCTGGATACGCCGGCGAAGACGACGGCGACCAGGCTGAACGAGGCGAGGCGCGAGATAGGAGGAACATGGGAGGACCGCACGGACGATGTGGATCCTGAAGAAGAGAAGTCGCCTGCAGAAGAGCAGGAGCGCTTCGAGGACGATATGATCCCTGAGTTCATGAAGGGCAGGAGCGGCATCACCGCCGCCGAGAAGGGAACTGCTTACCATGGCGTGATGGAGAGAGCAGACTTCACGAAAGCCGCTGGATACGGAGAGGCTTACATCATTGAATGCATGGACGGCCTTGTCAGGGACGGGGTGTTCACTGAAGAAGAGATGAAAGCGGTAGATCCTGAGAAGATACGGAAATTCTTTGATACAGATCTCGGGAAGAGGGCTGCCGCTGCCGCGGAGAAAGGCGTGCTCTATAAAGAGCTGCCGTTCGAGTCGAAGGTGCTCGTGAACGGAGAAGACGTGCTCGTACAGGGAGTCATCGACTGTTGCTTCGAGGAGCCGGACGGGATCGTGCTCGTTGACTATAAGACGAACTACATAGACAGGAAGAAGGGCCTTGATAAAGAGGCTGAGAGAATGAGAGAGCTGTACACGACACAGCTTTCGGCATACGCCCGGGCGATACAGAAGGCCATGGGTAAAACTGTAAAGGAGAGGTATCTGTATCTGTTCGGCGCGGATACGGAAGTAAGTATTTAGGAGAGAGATATGTTAGAAGGTCTGAAGAATATAATGAAGCCGAAAGAGGCTTTGGAGCCTGTGAAGACAGGCATAGTCTTTGAGGGAGGAGGGCTGCGCGGGATATTCGCCGCCGGTGTCATCGACTACCTGCTGGAAAAGGGCATCGTGATCAAAGACGTGATCGGCGTATCCGCGGGCGCCTGCCACGCCTGCAGCTATGTATCCGGACAGCGCGGAAGATCTTACGCCGTTTCGACGGATTACCTTGAAGACAGCAGATATATGAGCATCCAGAGCCTCGCGAAGACAGGCGACTTCTTCGGAGTCGATTTCATATATCATAAGATCCCGGAGGAGCTGTATCCTCTGGACAATGATCATTTCCTTAACAGCGGCATAACTTTCAGGGCAGGCGTGACGAACTGCCTTACGGGTGAGGCAGAGTATCTCAAGGTGAATGACCTGTTCAGGGACGTGGACATAGTCAGGGCTTCGAGCTCGCTTCCTCTTCTCGCGAGGATGGTAGACATAAACGGGACGCCGTACATGGACGGCGGCATCGCGGACTCAGTCCCTGTCAGGGCGTCGGAAAGCTTCGGATGCGTGAAGAACATAGTCGTTCTGACGAGGCCTGCTGGATACAGGAAGAAGCCTGAGACGATGCTGGGGCCTGTGAAGATCAAGTACCGCAAATACCCTGAAATGGTAAAGGCTCTCGAGAACAGGTATATCCAGTACAACGAGACGATGGACTACATAGACGAGGGCGTGGAGAACGGAACGATCCTCAGGATCGCGCCTGTGAAGGACCTCGGCATAGGAAGGCTCGAGAAAGACAGGGACAAGCTCAAGCTCGCGTACGAGGAGGGCTACTACGTCGCAGAGGCGATGGGAGAAAAGATAAAAGACTTTGTTAAATAGGCAGAAATAATAACGCCCGGGGAACTGCCCCCGGGCGCTTTTTTCATATGGACTGTTCTTTAGATGATGCCCTGTGACATCATAGCGTCCGCGACCTTCTCGAATCCGGCGATGTTCGCTCCCGCTACGAGGTCATAGCCGAGGCCGTACTTCGCACTCGCATCCTCAGCCTGCTTGTGGATGTTGATCATGATCTGTTCAAGCTGCGCGTATACCTGCTCCTCAGTGAAGAATGTATGCTGCGCGTCCTGGCCCATCTCGATGCATGAGCAGGCGACTCCGCCGGCGTTTGCTGCCTTCGCAGGCCCGATGATCACGCCGTGATCCTTGAAGTACTGTGTGGCTTCGTTCGTGCAAGGCATGTTGGAAGCTTCGCAGATGTATCTTACGCCGTTCTCGACCATCTTCTTTGCGTCGTCGATGTTGATCTCGTTCTGTGTGGCGCACGGCATGTATATCTCAGCAGGTACTTCCCAAGGCTTCTTGTCAGGGATGAACTTTGCTTCAGGATATTTGTCCGCGTACGGCGAGCACTTTCTGTTTCCTGATGATCTGAGCTCAAGCAGGTAATCTATCTTGTCGCCCTTTACTCCGCTCTCGTCGAGGACATATCCTTCGTGGTTGCTGATGGTGATGACCTTTGCTCCGAGCTCGTTCAGCTTCTTGATGGTTCCCCATGTAACATTGCCGTAGCCGGATACTACTACTGTCTTGCCCTCGAGGGACTCGCCGTTATGCTTCAGCATCTCTCTCAGGAACCATACCGCGCCGTATCCTGTGGCCTCGGCTCTTCCCCTGAGCCCGCCGAACGTCAGCGGCTTTCCTGTGAGTACGCCCTGGAAGCTGTTGGTGAGCTTCTTGTATTCTCCGAAGAGGTAGCCGATCTCTCTTCCGCCTACGCCGATGTCTCCCGCAGGTACGTCTGTGTCAGGGCCGATGTGTCTGTAGAGCTCTGACATGAATGACTGGCAGAATCTCATGACTTCGCCGTCTGACTTTCCGGCAGGATCGAAGTCTGATCCACCCTTGCCGCCTCCGATAGGAAGGCCTGTCAGGCTGTTCTTGAAGATCTGCTCAAAGCCGAGGAACTTGATGATCCCCGGATATACTGAAGGATGGAAGCGGAGGCCTCCTTTATATGGTCCGAGCGCGCTGTTGAATTCAAATCTGTAGCCGCGGTTGACCTGTACCTTTCCGCTGTCGTCTACCCATGGCACTCTGAACTGGATCATCCTTTCAGGCTCGATAAGCCTTTCTACGATGCCGGCTTTGATGTACTCAGGATGTGCCTCGAGCGACGGCTCTACGGAGGTCAGCACCTCTTCTACAGTCTGAAGGAACTCAGGCTCGTTCGGGTAATGCTTTTTTGCAATGTCAATGTACTGCTGTGCTAAATTCGACATATCAACACCTTCCTGTCTTGTATAAAAACTCAAAAATATAATTAACTATTAAATAATACCACCCGCAAAAAACAAGGTAAAGTGTATTTGAAGAAAAACATTTTTAATACAAATGAATATGCATATATTGTAGTTTTTGATGCAAGGGACATCTAAATGTGGTATTATCTATTTGTTGATTATTGATTAGGAGGCGGATCATGAAGACCAACAAGATAATTGCTCTGCTTCTTGCAGCCCTGATGAGCGTGACGCTCATCCCTTCATGGGCTTTTGCGGAAGACGGAGACGGCACGCAGCCTGAGCCATGTGTCCACACGATGGAATATGTGGAGAAGGTGGAGGCTACATGCCAGCACTCGGGAATGGAGGCATACTGGCACTGTACGACTCCCGGAGGATGCGACGGGCTGTACATGGATGAGGAAGGCCAGATACCTGTAGAGGGCGAAGACCTGATCATTCCTATGCTCGACCATCAGTGGGAAGGCGAATGGGAGCGTATGCCGAGCCCTGAGGAACCAGGCATCTATACGTACACATGTACTGTATGCGGAGAGAAGAGGTCTGAAGAGGAAGAATACATCGGAGACCTTGACTACGACGCAGCGTACAAATTAAAACTTGACGGATACAGGCTCCAGTTCAGCAAAAGCTATGATAAGGTGGTGAAGGAGCCGCAGAAGTTCCTCGCGAAGGCGAGGGTCGACCATGTTGCCGTCAAAGGCAAGAAAAAGAAGATGACCGTAAGCTGGAATGTGACCAAGGATATGAAGGTCGCCGACGGAGTCATCATCCTGAGGAAGACCGGCAAGGAGAAGACGTACAAGGAGATAAAGAGAGTTCCTTTCTATGTCAACGATAACGGCTATATGGACTGGTCTCCTAAGACTTCGTTTACCGACAAGACGGCCAAAAAGAAGAACACGCCGTACTCATACATAGCGATAGCTTACCGCAATGAGGACATATATACCTTCATATCGCACTGTTCTGCGTGGGCCGCGGGGCAGACATCTGCAAGCAAGCTGAAGAACGCGTATACTGCGGCTATCAGCAAGAAATCGGCTGATCTCCAGTACATGGGCAAGGTCAAGTTGAAGTTGAAGATCAAGAATGCCAAGAAGTACTACAACAGCAAGAGCTTCCGCTGGTATTCAGACAACACGAGCGTCGCGAAAGTAAGCAGCAAGGGCGTAGTCACGGCGACAGGAAAGGGCAGCACCGTGATCAGGGGAAGGCTTTCCTCGGGCAGCGAATTTGCCTGCAAGGTCTCAGTAGTCAACGCGTTCAAGCCTGCTGCTCCTAAGCTCAGAGTGGACGTCGCAAGCACAAACAGCATCACTCTTGTGTGGAACAAAGTGAAGTACGCGACATCATATGATCTGTACCGCTCGGACGACGGCCTTCACTGGAAGGATCCTGTCAGAGTATCCGGAACGTCTAAAAAGGTGACAGGGCTTACAAAGGATCACAGATATACTTTCTATGTCATCGCGAGAAACGACAATCACGGATTTACTGCTTTGAGCAAGAATTCAAACGTCGTCAACCAGAAAGCCGTCATCAAGCGCAGGGACACCAAGGTCTCCGGATTCCCGGGCTCGCTGACAAAGAAATCCGGCGACACGATCACGCTGTCGCTAAAGATAACGTCTCCGGATGGAAGAAAAGCGAACCTTCAGATGCAGAGCGGAACGAAGTGGGTCACGAAGAAGACCGTAACGCTTCCGAAAGGCGCGGGAACTAAGGCGGTAAAGATCGTGCTTCCTGACAAGATCTGGTGGTGCAAGACCACGCACTGGAGACTGTACATACCTAGGAGCAATACTTCTGAGTCATACACGACGGGCACTCTTACGCTCACGGGCAAGAGAAGATATCAGAACCCTTCGAACATGATACAGATAAAGAGCTCGATCACAAGCCACGGCTACGGATACTACATCTGCAAGCTTCTCGTGAACAGCGCGAGCACAAGGGCGCAGCATATCGAGGCGCTGATCAAGACGGCGAACAAATATGTAGGAGACAAGTACGTTGCGGGACGCGCAGGCGCTCCTGGGAAGGGCATAGACGCTGCGGGACTCATAATGGAGTCGTGCTACGGCGCCGGCATCGACCTCTGGCCGATAAGCCCTTACACGAGGCCTTCGGACTGCATCAAGAAAATCATGACTGAGTCAAAGCTCCAGTTCGTTACCGACAACCAGCCTGACTTAAGCAAGACAGACTACGTCGGAGTATACAGAGGAGACCTGATCTTCTTCAACACCGGCAAAGGCAAGGTCGGACATGTCGCGATCTACCTGGGGCTCGGCAAGATCCTTCACGCGAGCCAGGTCAGCGGCAAAGTCGAAACGACTACTCTCAAGGCTCTCTGCAGCAAGAGCGGCAAATATAAGTACAAAGTCGCCGAAGTCCGCAGAGTGTTCAACTAGCTGTGAATGATAAGAGAAAAGAGGAATCGATATGAATATGAAAAAGACAATCATTGCGCTTTTTATGTCAGCGCTCATGATCACGAGCTTCATTCCTGCTTCAGCATTCGCAGAAGGCGAAGAGCCGGTGGTGCCTGTCAAGGCTGAATGGGATGCTCCTTTCGATCTCCAGGGAGTGATAGGGACAGACGAGCTCACCAATTTTGAGACTGACGATTTGGCGAAATTTATAATCACATACAGCGACGGATCGGAAAAGAAATTCGTATGCAGAAGATTCATATACGACGAAGGCACGGACGATGAATATACGGTGTACGCTTTCTATGACACGGCCTACTATCAGCCTCCGGAAGATCCGGGGACCCAGGGAGTGGAGCCGGAAAGCAGCGCCGCGGTCCTGTACGTCGATCTGTATGAAGATGAAGACGAGCCGGTACAGTTCGTAAAGGGCTGGAACGACGCACAGTTCAGGCTGAGAGCCCCGTATATCGTTTCGGGCGAAGGAACAGAAGATGAGGTCGTGGAGTATAAGGAGCTGTTAGCAGACGTCAGAGTAATCTGCGAACCGAGGATGCCTCTTGAGGTGGAATATCTGCCTGCGGACGGATTCGTTCCGAATTTATGCATCGGGAGCAATTTCATTACTACTGAAGCATTCTACGGCGAAGGCAACGCGTTCAGAGTGACGTATCGGGCATGGAATGAAGAAGTCCATGATTATGAAGAATATCCTGTTACATATAACTATACAAAGGGAATTGACCTGGACGGGGATGAAGTGGAAGGCTTTTTCGGTCAGGGCAGGCTGGATCATGATCAATTTGAGCTTGAGGGCCTGGAAGCTGATCTTCTGCAGGGAGAGAACGAGCTCGAGCTCACGTATTCAGAATATGTCGAAGCGCTCGGAGAAGAAGTTCCTTTGACATTCAAGGTCACGGTCGACGTGCAGAAATATGACGCCTATGCCGAGGCTCCTGTCTATTCCTATACCGGGAAGGTCATCAGGCCTAAGTTCAAAGTCTACAACAGCGACGGCGACCTGATCGATCCTGCCGAATATAAGTTTGAGGCTCCCGCCAGCAAGAAGATGGGCTGGTACGATGTCGAGGTGAAGTTCAAGGATGAGTTCAAGGATAAATACATCAGCTCATTCATCGCTTCATACGGCATCGGGCCAAAGAAGCCTGTCATCAGGAAGATCGCGGGCGGAAAGAAGAGCCTTACCGTATACTGGAAGAAGCTCACGAAGAAACAGCTGAAGAACGTCGACGGCTATTACATCGAGATCGCCAGGGACAAGGACTTCACAAAGTCATACAAGTCATACAAGATCACGGGTAAGAAGCTCAAGGCCGGCAAGGCTGTTATAAAGAAGCTTGCAAAGGGCAAGAAGTACTATGTCCAGATGTACGCTTTCAAGAAGATAAAGCAGGACGGCACGAAGTTCTCGATGCCTTCCGATTTTACCAAGGTAAAGACAGGCAAGACCAGATAGAACAGATGGTAAAGACCGTAAAGCCGAGATATGAGGACGATACCGTCCTGGACATATTGAGGCGCGAAAAAATTTATCTCTCAGCCGACTGCGGCGGGAGAGGAGAATGCGGCAAATGCAGGGTCAGGTTCACTGACCCTGCGTCTTGTCCTGTGCCGGATGAGACAGAAGAGAAGCTGATACCGCGGGAGGACCTTGCCAGAGGAGTAAGGCTCGCGTGCAGGCATATCCCGGGAGAAGACAGGACGGAGATAGAGATACCGTCTTCTTCCCTCATCTCAGAGGGAAGCGCAGCTGAGCCTGACATAAAGAAGATAGAAGAGCTCTCGGCGTCAGAGATAATCGCGGTGGACTACGGGACCACGATGATCTCAGGCGCTGTCGTCGACCTGAACAGGGGCGTGGTGGCAGAGGCGTCGGTGATCAACCACCAGAAAGCCTACGGCGCCGACGTCCTCTCCAGGATACGCGCGTCCATCGACGGATGCGGGGAGGAAATGAGGAAGATCTCCAGAGATGATCTTTCAGAGCTATCGGTAAGGCTGGGAAGAGACCCGGAAAGGGCGAGATACGTCATCTCTGGGAACACCGCGATGGGGCATCTCATATCAGGGTTCTCTGTAAGAGGACTCGGAGAATACCCGTATACGCCGGTAGACATATCGCTCAGGCGCGACGGGAACCTTACTTTCCTTCCGGGAGTCAGCGCGTTCGTCGGGGCGGATATCGTAAGCGGCATATGCGCGTGCTCGCTGGATAATGCAAATGCTCCATGGCTCTATGCGGACATAGGGACGAACGGCGAGATGGCTCTCGGCTGCGGGGACGACGTGCTCGCGTGCTCGGCGCCCGCGGGGCCGGCATTTGAGGGCGGCGGCATATCGTGCGGTATGCCTGCTGTGACAGGCGCGGTGAAGGGCGCTGTGATAACAGGAGGGAAAGCTTCGGTCATCACCGTGGACGAAGGGCTGCCCTGCGGGATCTGCGGGAGCGGCATCATCGATATAATTGCCGGATGCCTGAGAAACGGGATAATAGACAGGAACGGGACCTTTACGGACGACTATATCGATGAGGGTTTCCGGGTCTACGGAGACATCACGGTCACGCAGAAGGACGTGAGGGAGATACAGAAAGCCAAAGCCGCCATCCGCGCGGGGATGGAGACTCTCATATACGAGAGCGGCATCAACAGGAAAGAGATAAAGAAGCTCGTGATAGCAGGCGATTTCGGAGACAGCATCGACATGGAAAACGCGGCGAGGACAGGCCTGATACCGGAGGATCTCTTAGGAGTCTGCGGAACGGCAGGGAACGCTTCTCTCAGCGGAGCTACTCTGTACACGCTGGACACGGGGTTCTCCGCGAGGCTTCAGGAGTTCGCAGAGAAAGTCAAGGTGATAGAAGTAAGTGAGACGCCGGAGTTCCCGGCGAGATACGTTTCATATATGGTCTTTTAAAATAGTGATGAAATACGCCTTTTTACCTTGAATACGGTTTTTTTAGAGGGTATAATCGTTAATGGACCTTGGCGGAGAGGGGTTTTGAAATATAAGAGTCTCCGCCGCAATTCTTTTGATATTTATGAGAGGGAGGTGCGAGTATGGACAGTGTTCCTTTGGACAGTAGCAATGCGGAAGTCCGAGAACAGAGAATAAGGCAGATCGCCGGCTGTACCCGCGGAGCCCTCTTTTTGATTCTTTAGATCATTAGGGGATTCTCCAGCGAGAAGCCGAAACTGCCGGAAGGAGGAATAGGCCAGTGGAGAATACAGTTCTGGACAGGGATGCTTTGATAGACGAGGCTCTTGAGAAGATCCTTGGATTTCTTGACAAGAAACAATATTTTAAAGCCCGCGACGTGCTGCTTGATTTTAACGCGGCCGATATAGCGGATATACTGGAAGACGTAAATGATGAGGTGGATATCCATATCACCGTCATTTTGTTTAGGCTGCTCTCGAAAGACCTGGCTGTAGACGTGTTCTCATACATGTCTCCTGAAGACCAGGTAAACATCGTTAACGCGATAACCGATAAGGAGATCTCGTTCATCGTGCAGGAGCTCGACTTCGACGATAAGATCGATATCCTGGAAGAACTGCCGGCGACGGTGGTGAGCAAGATACTCGCCAAGACGCCGAAGGATGAGAGAAGGCTGATCAACCAGTTCCTGAACTATCCTGACGACAGCGCCGGAAGCCTGATGACGCCTGAGTACATCAGCCTGAATCAGGACTGGACCGTCGGTGAGTCGCTGAACAGGATAAGATCGGGCGGAAGAGACGCGGAGACCATCTATACCTGCTACGTAAAGGACGCGGGAAGAAGGCTTATCGGAGTAGTGTCTCTCTCAACGCTCGTCACTACGCCGCCTGAAGTCCTGATAAAGGACATCATGCACACGGAGTTCGTAAGCGTGAATGTCCTGGACGACCAGGAAGAGGTCGCCGAGGCCTTCAAGAAATACGACTACATGGCGCTTCCTGTGGTCGATAAAGAGAACAGGATAGTAGGTATCATCACAGTCGACGACGTCCTGGACGTAATGGAGAGCGAGGCCACAGAGGATATCGAAAGGATGAACGGAGTTATCGACTTCAAGGATAACGACCGCGGATACCTCGACATACCTGTCTGGCAGCATGCCGTAAACAGGCTGCCGTGGCTCCTTATCCTCATGGTCGCGTATGTATTTACCGGACTCATCGTAACGAAGTTCGAGGCGTCGCTTTCCAAGGTGATACAGCTTGTGACCTACATGCCGATGCTTATGGGCACCGGCGGGAACACCGGATCACAGGCGGCTACTCTGATCATCCGCGGACTTGCCACGGGTGAAGTCGATACAGACGACTGGCTGAAGGTCTTATGGAAGGAGTTCAGGATAGGCATCATCATAGGTGTGATCCTTTCGTTCGTGAACTTCTTCAGAGTATGCTGGCTCGACGGAGGCGGAGTCATGATAGCGCTCACGGTCTGCGCCGCGATGCTCGCGATAGTTATCTTCGCCAAGCTGATAGGCTGCATGATACCTCTTATCGTGAAGAGGCTGAACCTTGACCCTGCGCTGATAGCGAACCCGGCGATATCGTCGGTGTCCGACGCGGTAGCTCTTACGATATATTTCGCTATGGCGTCGGTATTCCTTTCAGCCCAGCTCGCATAGGGTGATGACATGGATGAAATAAAGAATATAACACAGTCATATGTGAAGAAGCTCATCAAGAGAAGACTTCCGAGCACGCATAAAGGAGACTTCGGCCACGTCCTGATAATAGCGGGCGGAGCCGGTATGGCCGGGGCGTGCTGCTTCGCCACGAAGGCCGCCCTGAGGACGGGCTCGGGCCTTGTGTATGTCTGCACGCCGGAAAAGAATTTCCAGGTGGTACAGATACACGCTCCTGAAGCGATCTGCGTGACGTGGGACCAGGTGAAAGAGAAGCTTCTGAGCAGGGCCCCTGTCCCGGGAGCGCATTTCGACAGCTATGACGTCGTGGCGTTCGGCCCGGGCATGGGTACCGGCGAGGATGCCGCGATGATGCTCAAGGCTGTGCTGGACAATTACGACGGACCGATCGTGCTCGACGCGGACGGACTCAATCTCATAGCGGGAGATGACGGCCTGAGGGAGAAATTCTTCTCGTACAGAGGGAGCAAAGTCATCACGCCGCACCAGGGGGAAGCCGTCAGGCTCCTCGCGGGCGCGAGGCTGGGCACAGGAGAAAGAGAAGATGTGGCAACCGCGCTTTCAGTAGGATATAATACAATTACGGTACTAAAGGGTCACGGTACTCTCGTAGCGAGGAGAGCCGCCGGGGATACAGAGATGATGCAGAATACGACGGGTAATCCGGGGATGGCGACAGCCGGTTCAGGCGACGTTCTCACCGGTATGATAGCGTCGCTTTCCGGACAGGGGCTGCCTTTATATGAGGCTGCCTGTTCCGGGGTCTTCCTTCACGGAAGAGCAGGGGACATGGCTGCGGAAGAAAAGGGCGAATACGGCATGATAGCGAGTGATATCATAAGCTGGATACCGTATGCGATAAAAGAATTCCTTAACAGGGGACTGTAGTTTTACGAAAGGAAATTGGCATGGAAAGAAAAGAGCTATCGTTTTATGAGGAGACCGCCCGCAAGGTAAGGATCGACATCATCAAAGAGACCTTCAACGCGGGATCAGGCCATCCGGGCGGGTCGCTTTCATGCGCGGACATCCTGACCGCGCTGTATTTCGGCGAGATGAACATCGATCCGGAAGATTCGAAAATGGCGGGCCGCGACAGATTCGTCCTGTCGAAAGGGCATGCGGTGCCCGCGCAGTACGCTGTGCTCGCCGAGAGAGGATATTATCCTATCGAGGAGGCAATGACTCTGAGAAAGCTCGGAAGTCCTTTCCAGGGCCATGGCAATATGAGAAAAGTGCCTGGGATCGAGATGTCGACAGGATCCCTCGGGCAGGGTTTCTCGGCATCCGTCGGAATGGCTCTCGCCGACAAGATCGATAACACGGGAGCGAGAGTCTACGCCCTCCTTGGAGACGGCGAGATGCAGGAAGGGATCGTATGGGAAGCCGCGATGTCCGCGGCACACTACGGACTGTCGAATCTCACCGCGATAATCGACTGGAACGGTCTCCAGATCGACGGCAGGAACGACGATGTCATGAAAGTCACCCCGATCAGAGAAAAGTTCGAAGCTTTCGGCTGGAACGTCATCGAGATCGACGGACATGACTTCGCTCAGATTTTCGGCGCGCTGGATAAGGCCAGAGCTGATGAAGAGAAGCCGACCGCGATAGTCGCTAAGACGACCAAGGGCAAAGGCGTGAGCTTCATGGAAGATCAGGCGGGATGGCACGGCAAGGCTCCTTCAGAAGAAGAAGCTAAGCAGGCTGTAGCTGAGCTTGGAGGTGAGTGGTAATGGCAGAGAAAAAAGCGACAAGAGCCGCGTATGGAGAATTCCTTCAGGAAGAAGCGGAAGTAAACCCGGACCTTGTGGTCTTAGACGCTGACCTCGCGGGCTCGACCAAGACGGCGATGTTCAAGAAAGTCGCTCCTGACAGGTTCTTTGACATGGGTATCGCCGAGCAGAACATGATGGGTGTAGCCGCTGGGCTTGCCCTTTCGGGGAAGACAGTCTGCGCCTCCAGCTTTGCGATGTTCGCCTCCGGACGGGCGTTCGAGATCGTGAGGAACTCTATCGGATACACACACGCCAACGTTAAGGTGTGCGCGACGCACGCCGGGATCACAGTAGGTCCTGACGGAGCCAGCCACCAGACGTTCGAGGACCTTGCTCTTATGAGGACCATCCCGGGGATGACAGTGGTCAACCCATGCGACGCGGTGAGCGCGAAAGTGTTGCTGAAGCAGGTGGTCGAGATGGAAGGACCTGCGTATGTAAGGCTGGGAAGGGCGTCTGTCCCTATCCTGTACGAGGACGCGTCAGCTATAGAGCTCGGCAAGGGCAACATGCTGAAAGACGGAGACGACGTGGCGATAATATCTACCGGTATCATGACGACCGCCGCCATGGAAGCGGCAGACCGACTGTCTGAAGAGGGTATCGAGGCCAGAGTGATCGACATCCACACTCTCAAGCCTCTCGATACCGATATAATCAGGAAGGCTGCTGAAGACACCGGCTGCATCGTTACGGCAGAGGAACACGGAGTCATCGGGGGACTCGGAAGCGCGGTCGCGGAAGTCGTCTGCCAGGAGTGCCCGGTACCTGTCGCGATGGTCGGGCAGAACGATACTTTCGGCGAGTCAGGTGATCCTGACGAGCTTCTGGAGAAGTACGGGATGACGGCTGACGCCATCATCGAAAAGGTGAAATATCTCGTCAGCGCGTAAGGCAGATGGGAATTTTCACAAAAACTTCACTTAAAAACTAAATCTTAAGGCGTCTTAAGACTTTTCAAACCCCCGTTAGTATGGTATAATGCATTTCGTACTATAGCGGGGGTTTTATGATTACATTTAAAAACGTTACTAAGATCTATGACGGTGTCAACGTAGGACTGGAGAATGCCAGCATCGACATCGATAAAGGAGATTTTGTATTTCTGGTAGGTCCATCAGGGGCCGGGAAGTCGACTTTTATAAAGCTCATCCTTAAGGAGATCGACGCTGATTCAGGCACGATCACCGTAGGAGACTATGAAGTGACTTCTCTTTCAAACAGGATGATACCGCAGCTCAGAAGGCGTGTCGGAATGGTTTTCCAGGATTTCAGACTGCTTCCAAGGAAGACCGTTTTCGAGAACGTCGCTTTTGCTATGGAGATCCTCCACATGAGGAGAAGGACCATAAAGAAAAGAGTGCCTCAGGTGCTTGAGCTCGTGGGTATCGCTGACAAGGCAGACAGATATCCGCAGGAGCTTTCCGCGGGCGAGCAGCAGCGTGTAGCGATCGCCAGGGCGATAATCAACAACCCGACGGTCCTGATCGCTGACGAGCCGACAGGAAACCTTGACCCGGACACGGCGTACGGGATCATGGAGCTTCTGGAGCAGATAAACAACACCGGGACCACGATCCTGATGGTGACTCACGCCAAGGACATCGTGGACAGGATGGGAAAGCGCGTGGTCGCTATCGACTCCGGCCATATCGTAAGAGACGAGTTCGGACAGTATGACCTGAATGAGGCTGCCGACTTTACCGAGGAGGTGGTCGACGATGAGTAGGATCTTCTACAACATCAGGCAGGCCCTGATACAGATCGTGAGATACAAGACGACGACTCTCGCGTCGGTGTTCGCGATAACGGCGATGATGCTGATCCTCGGACTCTTCTTCACACTGGCGGTGAATGTCAATCTGTTCACAGAGATGATAAAGAGAGACTATGATACCGTGGAAGTGTTCCTGAAGGACGACGTCTCAGAGCAGTCAGCCAAGCAGATCATGAATGAGGTCACCGGGATAAACGGGGTCTCGAGCGTGGAATACAGAAGCAAGGCGGAAGCCCTGAAGATAATGAGAGACAGATGGGGAAACAGCGGATACCTTCTTGATTCACTCGGAGGCAACCCGCTCCCTAACTCGATACTCGTAACCGTGCAGTCGCTTGACGCGGCGGACGCGGTGAACAATCAGGTGTCCACGATAGACGGGGTGGAAAGCACCAAGTACTATAAGGAGACGGTGGACAAGCTCACCAAGGTGACGAACTTCCTGCAGTACGGAAGCATAGCGATAATGGTGTTCCTTATCCTGATCTCCGTCGTAGTGGTTTCGAACATGATAAAGCTCACGGTATTCGCAAGAGCCCGTGAGATATCGATAATGAAATATGTAGGCGCGACGAACTGGTTCATCAGAGGGCCGTTCCTCGTCGAAGGCATCATCATCGGGATGATATCCGCGGCAGCCGCGGTCGGCATAGTCTACATAGTATACAGCAATGTGATAGACGCGATAGGGACCAAGGTAATGACGATTCTTTCGTCTCCTCTCGTTCCGGCGGACTATCTGATCACCAATCTCGTTATCATATTCCTCACGCTCGGCGTCGGAATAGGATCGACAGGAAGCATAATCTCAATGAGAAAATTCCTCGACGCGTAGCCGGGGACAGAAAGGCGTATATGTTTAGCATTCTGAAAGAAAAGAAATTCATAAGGATATCAGCGGTCGTTCTTTCGCTTGTTCTTGTGTTCTCTTCTGCTTTATGCACGATGAGCTTTGCCGATAATAAGGACAACAGCTTTGAGAAGCAGGAGAAGAAGGAGAAGGAGCTGGAGAAAGTCAAGGAAGAGAAGAACGATATCTACGAAGAGCTGAATAAGATCGCTGAGGACATCAAGGCCCAGGAGGCCGCTATTGAGGAAGTCAAAGCCTCGATCAGCAAGAAGAGCGACGAGATCGAGAAGACTCAGAAGCGCCTCAAGAAGATGAAGAAGAAGATCAAGGAGCGTAAGGACGGACTTAACAACCGCCTGCGCGCCATGTACAAGAACGGAGTCATCGGGTATCTTGACATAGTCCTCAATTCAAGCGACGTCACAGAGCTCATCACCAACGTCGACATGGTACAGAAGATCTACAAGGCTGACCAGGACACGCTGGATGTGCTTGTTGAAGAGCGTATGCAGATCGAGGCTGAGGAAGCTGTTCTCAAGAAGGAGAAGGCTGAGCTCGCTGAGAAGCACGAGGATCTGGCGTCAAAGGAAGCACAGCTCCAGGAGACGAACAACAAGCTGAAAGAAAAATACGAGACCCTGAGGAAAGAACAGGAGAAGCTCGAGAGCGAGATCCAGGCGATAATCGAGGCGAGGCGTATCGCGATAGAAGGCGGATACGTACCTCTCCCTGGTGAATACAAAGGCGGGAAGTGGATATGTCCTGTATGGGGTACATATTATGTGAACCGCTACGGCGAGTACCTTGCTCCTCGTTCATACGAGAGGCATCCGGGCATCGATATGTCAGCGCCTACGGGAACGCCGATACACGCCGCGGCAACCGGAGTGGTCATAAAGGCGGGATGGTACGGCGGATACGGAAATGCCGTCATTATCTCACACGGAAGCGGGCTCACGTCGCTTTACGGACACAACAGCTCAGTTAAGGTAAAAGTAGGCCAGAAGGTAAAGAAAGGCGATGTCATAGCGGCCATGGGATCCACCGGATTCAGCTCAGGCTCGCACTGCCATTTCGAGGTAAGACAGAACGGCGCGCTTAGAAATCCGCGTGACTTCTGCTACATCCACGGAGTAAACTCGTAGACTTACGGAGTCGTTTCATAGATGGATATCGATCCTAAAATAATTGAACTCTTACATAAAAGAGGCATAGAGACAGAAGACGAGCTCAGGGAATTTCTGTCTGACAAGCCGAAGGAAACATACGATCCATTCCTTCTTCCGGACATGGAAGAGGGGGTGGATCTTATATTGTCTTCAATAGATGAGGGCGAGAAGATCTGCATATACGGAGACTATGACGCGGACGGTGTCACGTCGACGGCGATCCTGACAGAGATATTGTCACAGCTCACGGACAACCTGATCCAGTACATACCGTCGCGCTTCGACGAGGGCTACGGCCTGAACAGGAACGCGATAGACACGATCAAAAAAGCCGGAGCCGATCTGATAGTGACGGTGGACTGCGGGAGCGTGTCTGTCGACGAAGTCGAATACGCCAAAGAGATCGGCCTCAAGATCATGGTGACAGATCATCACAGGATCGAGGACAGGCAGGCTGATACCATTCTGATAAACCCGGCGAGGCCGGATTCAGAATATCCGTTCAGATATCTCGCGGGGTGCGGAGTCGCCTTCAAACTCTGCCAGGCGATAACAGACGCTGTAGGACTGCCGAAGAGCAGCCTTACCGCCGTGCTCGACCTCGTGGCTCTCGGAACGATAGGGGACATAGTGCCGCTCGTCAGCGAGAACAGGATGCTCGTGAAGTACGGCCTCCGCGCGGTAAACACTTCCAAGAGAGAGGCGCTTAAGGTCCTGATAGAGAAGACGGGTCTCCATCCGGGCAATATATCATGCGAGAATGTGTCGTTCGTGCTCGTGCCGCATATCAACGCGGCCGGAAGGATGAAGTCCGCCGCGCTTGCGCTCAAGCTGTTCCTCGCGAAAGACCCGGCAAGGATGGAAGAGTACGCGAACGAGCTCGTGAGATGTAATATGGAGAGAAAGAGGCTGCAGAATGAAGTGTTCGAGCAGGCCTCGGAACAGGTTGAGGAGAAATACGCGGGAGACGATTTCATACTTGTCGACCTTCCTGACGCTCACGAGGGCGTTGCAGGGATCGCGGCAGGGAAGCTTCGCGAGAAATATTCCGTTCCTTCCGTAATAGTTACGGACAACGGCGACGGGCTGCTGAAGGGAACGGGCAGGAGCCCTGAGGGGATAGATCTTTTCGGGCTTCTCAAGAATGAGGAGAAATGGTTCCAGACATTCGGAGGCCACGAGGCGGCCTGCGGATTCACTATGAAGAAAGAGGGCCTGGATGAAGTAAGGGAAGACCTGAACAGGAGAGCGTCGGAGCTCAGGCAGGAGTCTCCGGAGCTGTTCAGGCACGAGCCCGAGGCTGACATAGCTCTTGACGCCGGCGAGGTCACTGTAGGCTTCGCGTCGCAGCTGGAGCTGCTGGAGCCTTGCGGCAAGGGCAACGAAAGGCCTCTGATATCAGTTAAGGGCGTCCCGGACTATGTGACTAAGATAGGACAGGACGAGAAATATCTCCGCTTTGTGCTGAAGACGGGGAAGGAGAGCTGCACCTGCCTTTCGTTCGGGAAGGCTGACGACATACGGGGAAGTGTCGCTGAAGCGGCGAAGACGGGAGAACCTCTCACCGTCATAGGCAGTCTGTCCAGGCACGAGTGGAACGGTGATGTGAGCGTCCAGATGGTCGTGGAGGCGGTGAAATGAGGATCAATCCTAAGAAGTTCACGAGAGCTGCAGTGATCGTTATTATCCTTACGGCGGCTCTTGCGCTGGGGATAGGGTATCTTTCGGTCATTCTGTCCGGAAGAAGCATCGTGAAGAATTCGGTGCTTGAGAAGCAGGAAAAGAAACTCGAAAGGTTCGGAAAGCTGTACGAGATGCAGGATAAGATCGATAAGGAATTCCTGTTCGATCACGAGGACAGCGAAGGCATAGACGCCATGGCGAAGGCTCTCGCCGGGAGCCTCGGGGATGAGTTCTCCGAGTACATGACGGCTGAAGAGCTGCGCGATTGGGAAGACGCGGTGAACAGCGCCTTCACCGGTATCGGGATCACATTCAACGTGACCGATGGAAGGGCGGAGATCCTGTCTGTCGCCGAGGACGGGCCTGCGGACGCCGCGGATATCAGATCCGGAGACGTGATACGGACCGTCGACGATAAAGAGTTCGCGAATGAGAAGGAGTTCATAAAAGCTATTTCCGGGAAGCCCGGAAAGACCCTGAAGCTCGGTATGCTCAGAGGCTGGTTCCCGTTTGATGCCGAGGTCACGATCGGGGAAGTGAAAGTGCGAGCGGTCACGAGCAGGGTGATTGGAGAAGACACCGGATATATAAGGATAACGACGTTCAGCAAGGACTCGTCTGAAGAGTTCGCGGCCGAGCTGAAGACTCTGGCGGGCAAGAACGTGAAGTCGCTAGTTATAGATCTCAGGGACAATGGCGGCGGATATGTCGATCAGGGCATAAAGATCTGCGACCAGATCCTTCCTGAATGCACCATAGTATACATGGAGAACAGGAACGGAAAGAAGAAGACATATAATTCCGACGAAGAGTCGTGCGGACTCCCTCTGGTAGTCCTTATCAACGAGAAGTCAGCCAGCGCGTCCGAGATACTTGCCGCTGCAGTAAAAGACAACAAGGCGGGCAAGCTCGTCGGTATGAAGACTTACGGAAAAGGGATAACCCAGACAGAGTACGGCTTCAGCGACGGCTCCGCGCTGATGCTCACGACGTCACAGTTCTTCTCGCCGTCCGGGAACGCGATAAACGGCAAGGGTGTGAAGCCTGATGTGAAGGTCAGGGAAAGCAAAGAAGACGACGACGAGGACAGGCAGCTCAAAAAAGCGGTGGCTTTACTGAAATAAAGCGCGGGCACTTGTTGACTTTAATGCGTCAAAGTGCTATAGTCTTTTCATGATGAAGAAAGGAGCGGCATATGGCATATAAATCCATACTTGAAAGAGAAGATGTCGACGCGCTGTTCGATGCTGTGCTTACGCTGAGGGACAGAGAAGAATGCTACAGGTTCTTTGAGGACCTGTGTACGATAAATGAGATCCATGCTATTGCCCAGAGGATGGAAGTGGCGAAGCTTCTTTCCGAGAAGAAGACATATAACGAGATCGAAAGCATCACCAATGCTTCCACGGCAACGATCAGCAGGATAAACAAGTGTCTGGTCTACGGCGCGGGAGGATATCAGATAGTGATCGACAGACTGAAAAAGAAATAAAAGGAAGGCGCCCCGCGGGGCGCTTTTTTGTACGCGTATGGATATTCTTTTTGTAAGACAGGGTGAATACGAGAAGGGCGACAGAGCGCTTCCGCTGATAGAAGAGGCGGAGAGCGTCTTTTTCGGCGCGGACTTTCCGGAAGTGATAAGAGACGTGGAAGGCCGTCCCTGCTTTGACGCAGGATCCGGCGCCGACCTCTCCATAACGCACTCCGGCGACATATGGATGTGCCTGATCTCAGACGGAAGATGCGGGCTGGACTTCCAGTACTGCGTGGACAGAGACCCGGGGAACATCGCTGCGAGATATTATACCCCCGGCGAAAGAGAATACATGGAGGAGGGAAATGTTCCGTGCTCGGCGGTGCCGTTCCTGAAAGGGTCGGGCGAGAGGACCGGGAGGTTCTTCGATATATGGACGAGGCGCGAGGCGCTCGGTAAATATGAAGGGCACGGCTTCTTCGGAAGCTATCCGGACTCGGCTCCGGGAGGGATACCCGCCGCGAGCGTGCTTTTCCCGGACAGGCAGTCCAGAGTATATTTTCATCAGATACCTGAGGGCATGCTTTCGGGGGCCGGGATCAGGACAAAGCGGGAGTTCCGCGCCGTATGCTGCACGGAGTCAGAGGAGCCGCCTGTAATAAAGGTGATATGAGGCTATGAAAGAGAAAGAAAAGAAGCTTATCGATATAGACGACTGCGCGGTGAAGAAGCTCTCGCGGAAAAGCATGAGCGCGCGGGAGCTTTCAGATTATCTTCTCAAGCGCGGATATGAAAAAACCGAAGTCGGAAGAGTCATAGACTCCATGAAGGACTTCGGATATCTTAACGACGCGAGATTCGCCTGCGAATATCTGATATATGACATTGACCGCGGCAGGAGCGTTAAGAAAGCTTTTCTTGACCTGAAGCATAAGGGCGTGTCGCCGGAGGACATACAGGCCGGATACGACGAGTACGTAAGCGAGTACGGCGAGCCGGACGAGCGCGCGTCAGCTTTGCGCGAGGCCGGGAAAGTCCTTATGGCCGCGGATATCGGACCGGGAGATGACGTCCCGGAGAAGATCCAGGGAAGGATAGCGAGGCGCCTTTTCACAAGAGGGTTCTCACAGTCCATGATATATGACATACTGGCGGAGGTCAGGAACCGCTAGCACGCGAATTCAAAAGGGAGAAGGTCCTCCCATCCCAGGATGGAAGAGCTTTCCCCGGCGGGGCTCAGCCATTCATCCTCGAGGAACGACGCGATCGCCTTGTGTCCGGCTTCGTTAGGGTGCATGCCGTCCTTTGACAGCATGTCCTCATATGAACAGGATTCAAGGAACGGGCGGCGGATGTCGAGTACCGGCGCTCCGGTCAGCCCGCCTATCTCAGTAACGAGGTCGGAGTATTCCTCCTGCCATCTGTAGATGTTGGACTTGTCATTCTTCAGAAAGCGCATGACGCTGCATTTATCAAGGTCTTTCGTGACCCATTCAAAAAACTTTACAGGATCGAGAGGAGGAAGCGTGGTGAGTACCGGCGTTCCTCCGTTTTCTTTCACCTTGTCTATTATCCTTATGTAGTTCTCCGTAAAGGCCTTTTTATCCACCTGGCCTGTCTGCGGGGTATCAGGGTCTTCTGACGCTTTTTTCCAGTCGAGATCGCAGTCGTTGCCGCCGAATTCCAGAAGGGTATAGTCATACGAGGACAGCTCGTCAAGATGCCTGTCAAGTATGGCCTCGCCCTTTACGGTGGTGCAGCCGAACCTTGAGAGATCCTTTACCACAGCGTATCCTCTCTGAGATATCAGGCTGAGGAAACTGTTAGGCGAGAAGACGTACCTTCCCCTATTCTCGTCATATACGACGCCTTTAGCGATCGAGTCTCCGAATACGATCAGATCCATATCTTTACCTCCTTCACTTGTGCTGAACACAGGCTTGTAGTATTATGTAATCAAAGGTGATAACTGTGTTACACAATAAACAATATTATATAATCTGATATTTATTATTATATTATCCAATTTTAAAAATGTCAATACTTTCGGAGAAAGGAAACGAGATGGAGAAAGATGAGCTGAAGAAGAAGCTTGAGGAGACGAGGCCGGCTCCGTGGGAGCAGATCCCGGACATCGGGCTTTACAAGGACCAGCTGACGGAATACCTGAAGAGGCAGCACATCGGCTTTGTGCTGGAGGAGGAAGAACCGCTCACCTCCGCTATGATAAACAACTACATCAAGGCTGGAGTACTGCCGCGGGCGAACGGGAAGCGCTACGGGAGAGATCATGTGGCGTATCTCACCGCTGTGTCGCTTCTGAAACAGGTGCTTTCCGTCCAGGAGACAGGGGAGCTCCTCGGGGCTCAGACAGACGGTGGAGACGTAAGAGATTTCTATGAGAGATATCGTGACGAGCTTGACGCCGCTCTGAATGCGGCTTCAGGAAAGCTGTGCGGTCCTGAGGGCTGTTCCGGTGACGGTACGGACAAGGAAAGGCTCAGTGAGCTCGCGCTCAGGCTCGCAGTAGAGAGCTACGCTGACAAGCTGCTTTGCCGCGAGATCCTCGGCATGCTTTAAATGTTTAGGCATTTGACAGATTTGGTACAATATATTGGGACGGCGGTAATCAGGCGCGCCGCTTGATATAAATGATTCGGACATAAATGAAAGGACACTGATATGGCAAAAGTAGACATTTTTTCGGGATTCCTGGGAGCCGGCAAGACGACTCTCATCAAGAAGCTGATCGCTGAAGCGTACGGCGACGAGCAGATCGTCCTCATCGAGAATGAGTTCGGCGAGATCGGAGTAGACAGCGGATTCCTCAGGGAGACCGGAGTACAGATAAACGAGATGAGCGCGGGATGCATATGCTGCACTCTCGTTGGTGATTTCGGGAAAGCCCTGAACGAGGTCGTGGATAAATTCGATCCTGACAGGATCCTTATCGAGCCTTCGGGAGTCGGGAAACTTTCCGACGTCATCATAGCCGTGCAGGATCTCAATAACGACAGGATACAGCTGAACGGATTCACGACAGTAGTCGATGCCAAGAAAGCGAAGATGTACCTGAAGAACTTCGGCGAGTTCTACAGGAACCAGGTGGAGAACGCGAGCTCGATCATTCTGAGCCATACGGGCGGGATGGATGACGAGAAGATCCAGGAGGTCGTGAACATGATGCGTGAGATGAACGCCACCGCGTCTATCGTTACTACCGACTGGGACAAGATCTCGGGGAAGCAGATCCTTGAGACCATGGAGAAAGAGAAGACGCTGTCGGCGGAGCTCGACAAGCTGCGTGAGGAAGCGTACGCGGAGCAGGCAGAGCACGAGGCGGAGCATCATCACCATCACCACGACGATGATGATGATGAGCACGAACATCACTGCTGCCATCACCATCATGACGATGACGATGATGACCATGATCATGATCACGAAGAACATGAACATCACCACCATCATCATCACCACCATCACGCGGACGAGGTGTTCGACCAGTTCGGAGTGGAGACCGCGAAGCGCTATACAAAAGAAGAGATGGAAGAGATCCTTACGAAGCTCGAGGATGAAGAAAAGTGCGGCATGGTACTCAGGTCGAAGGGCATCGTCGAAGGTGAAGACGGAGAATGGATCCACTTCGACTATGTTCCGGGAGAGCCGGAAGTAAGGAGCGGCACCGCGGAGGCTACAGGCATGATCTGCGTGATCGGCACCGGCCTCGACAAAGAATATATCAAGGGACTGTTCGGTATAGAGTAGCAGGCAGGAGATCAGATGAAGAGAGAGATACCGGTATACCTGTTCACGGGTTTTCTCGGGGCAGGAAAGACTACATTCATACAGGATACGCTGGAGTCGGAGGACTTCCTTACCGATGAGCGTGCGCTTTTCCTCGTGTGCGAGGAGGGCGAGGCGGAATACGAGCCGAAGAAATTCTTCGACCACGACATATTCATAGAAGTCGTGGAGAATGAAGAAGACCTTACGGCAGAGCTCATGGACAGGCTCGCGGACAAGTACGACGCTGAGGCGGTCCTCGTCGAGTACAACGGGATGTGGATGCTTGACACGCTGTACGGAAATCTTCCGCAGAACTGGCTCGTGAACCAGGAGATGACGTTCATAGAGTCTCCTGTTTTCATGACATATAACCAGAACATGCGCCAGCTCGTATTCGATAAGCTGAAGAGCGCGGAGCTCGTGGTGTTCAACAGGTTCGACCACGCGTGGGACAAGCTCCCGTATCATAAGGTGGTCAGGGTCGCTAACAGGAAATCGCAGATAGTCTACGAGTTCGGTCCTGACGATGTGGAGCCTGACGTGTTCCAGGATCCGCTCCCATACGACATGGACGCTCCGGTAGTCGTCATAAAGGACGACGAATACGCTGAGTTCTACAGAGACCTGAACGAGAACATGAAGAACTACGGCGGAAAGACGATAAAAGTCAAGGGCCGCGCTGTCACCGGGAAGGACATTCCGGACGGGAAGTTCGTTTTCGGGCGCCACGTCATGACGTGCTGCGTCCAGGATATCCAGTTCGCCGGCATGGTGTGTAAGTATCCTTCGACAGTGAACACGCCGGGAAACGGCCAGTGGGTGAAGATCACGGGAAAGATAAAGATCGAAACAGACCCGATCTACGGAGACGGACTTCCTGGCCCTGTTGTCTACTGCACCAAGGTGACGGCCGTGAATCCGGCTGATCCGGAAGTAGCCCAGTTCTGACATGAACTATACGTATATACTGAAATGTGCCGACGGCACGCTGTACACAGGATGGACGAACGACATCGAGAATCGTCTTTCTCAGCATAACGCGGGGAGGGGAGCGAAATACACGAAGTCACGCCTTCCTGTGTCTTTGTTTTATCTGGAGGAGCATCAAAGCAGGCTCGCTGCGATGCGCCGTGAAGTGATGATCAAGAAGATGACGAGGAGCGAAAAGATGAAGCTTGCGGAAACTAAAAAGAGGATACTGCTTGTCAACGCCTGCGTGAGGCCGGAGTCGAGGACTATGGAGCTCGCGCGCGAGGTAATGAAGCACCTGGGCGGATGCGTTGAGGAAGTGAACATAGAGAAAGAGAAGATACTTCCGCTGACAAACAAGAAGATGGAGGAGCGGCAGGCCGCGTGCGACGCGGGGATCACCGATCTTCCTATGATGAAGTACGCATGGCAGTTTGCGGAAGCCGACGAGATAGTGGTCGCGGCGCCTTACTGGGACCTCAGCTTCCCCGCTATCCTGAAGGCGTATTTCGAACAGATAACGGTGTCGGGGGTCACGTTCAAGAACATGGGGGACGGCACCTACAAAAAGCTCTGCAGAGCCGGAAAGCTGTATTACGTCATGACGGCGGGAGGCCCGATATATGAGCCTAACCTCGGATATGAATATGTGAAGACCCTCGTATCGGAATTCTACGGGATAAAGGACGTGATGCTTTTCACGGCGGAAATGCTTGACGTGGACGGAGCCGACGTGCCGGGCATCATGGAAGAGGCGAAGAAAAAGATAGATTTAATAATGGAGGCTGACGATTGAAACTCATCCACATTTCCGACCTTCATATAGGCAAGCGCCTCTATGGATATGACATGGAGGACGACCAGCGCCATATCCTGAAGGAGATAACGGGCGTCATAGAGAGCGAGAAGCCTGAAGCGGTCCTGATCGCGGGCGACATATATGACAGAGCGGACCCGTCCGCGGGAGCCGTAAGGATGTTCAGCGATTTTCTGAGCATGCTCGCGAAGACAGGCTCACAGATCTTCATAATTTACGGTAATCACGATTCCGGCCAGAGGATAGCATACGGCTCGGACATCTTTAACGTGGCCGGAATACATGTGTCCGGAGTATATAAGGACGAGGCGGAGAAGATCGTGCTTTCGGACGCGTACGGCCCGGTGAACATATATCTTTTGCCGTATCTGAGATCGAAGGACGCAGTGGAAGCGCTGGAGAAGATAAAGCCGGACGATGGAGAGAGAAACGTCATCGTCTCGCATCAGTTCGTGACATCAGCTGTCATAGGCGATTCTGAAGAGATGAACGTCGGAGCCCTGGACAACATCGACGGATCATATTACGGCGCGTTCGATTACGCTGCGCTCGGGCACATACACATGCCGCAGACGATAAAGAGCGGTGACGGCGGAGTGATAAGATACTCAGGAAGCCCGCTCGCATACTCGTTCTCAGATTCAGACTGCATAACGAAGTCAGTGACGGAAGCCGAGCTCGGGGAGAAGGGCAGTATCGGCATAAAGGAGATCCTGCTCCGGCCGCTCCACAGGATGTGTACTCTCAAAGGAAAGTTCGACAGCATAATGCGGGACAGGGAGCTCATAGAAGAACATAAGGAAGACTACATAAAGATCATCCTTACCGACGAATCCGGGATAACGGACGCCATGGCGAGGCTGCAGACGGTATTCGCGAATGTCATGACGCTTGAGTATGAATATATGAGGAGCGCGGACGGCGATGTCTCGATAGAAGAGACTCAGGCTGAGGGAACGCCTGACGAGATGTTCGGAGCGCTGTATGAGGAACAGCACGGCGGCGCCGGCATGAACGGATACCAGAAGGAAGTAATAGAGAAAGTGATACGTGAGATATGGGAGGGCAGCGATGAGACCGATTAAGCTTACTATGTCGGCGTTCGGTCCTTACGCCGGGAAAGAAGTCCTGGATATGGACAGCCTGGGAGACAGGGGGCTCTACCTTATCACCGGTGATACGGGCGCCGGGAAGTCGACGCTGTTCGATGCCATAATGTTCGCGCTTTACGGTGTGACCAGCGCGAAAAAGCGCACTGCCGGCGAGATGAGATCGACGTATGCCGATCCTGAGACAGAGACGTACGTTGAGCTCATATTCGAATACGGCGGGAAAAGATATACGGTGAGGAGAAGCCCTTCATACGAGCGCGGGAAGCTTCGCGGAGAGGGTACGGTGAAGAAGGCTGAAGAGGTCAGCTACAGCGACGAGAGCGGTCTCTTGCTCACAAAGCTGAAAGATGTGAACGAAAGGATCGAGGGGATCATAGGGCTGTCGGCAGACCAGTTCTCCGGGATAGCAATGATAGCCCAGGGAGAGTTCCAGAAGGTCCTTCAGGCGGATACAAAGGACAGGCAGGCGATATTCAGGAAGCTTTTCAATACGGATAATTACGAGACTCTCTCGTTCAGGCTCAAAAAGATGACGGCGGATATGAAGCATGAGCTTGATGAGATCAGGACCGAAATGAATACGCATCTCAGCTCGTGCGAGGCGGATCCGGAATGCGGTCTTTCGGATGAGCTCGCTGCCGCTCCGGGACAGGGCATCCCCGAGACAGAGACAGGCAGGCTGTTCGAAGGGATCATGGAATATGACGAGAAGAAGCTTGCTGAAGCCGCGGCGGAAGCGGAAGCCGCGAAGGAGGGATTCAACACTCTGAACCGGACGTTCGGCGAGGCGGAAAGCATGAAGGAAATTGCGGACCGGCTTGACGGATACCGGGAATCTCTCGGTGCAGTCTCTGAGGCAAAAGAGAAGGCGGATAAAGAGCTCGCGGAGGAAGAAGCGCGCGGGGATTACAGAAAAGAGACTGGAAACAGGATAGCTCTTCTCTCTAGCGACCTCGGGTCGTACGACGATCTGGATAAGAAAAAAGCCGCCCTGGACGAGCTTGAGACAAAACTTGCGGAGGCTCTGGAGAAGCTCCGTGAGGAAAGCGGACAGATGGAGAGGCTGGAAAGCGAATATGACGCGGTAAAGGAAGAGCTGAAAGAATACGACGGTATCGATGAGAGAGTGATAGAGCTGTCAAAGGCAGCGGAAGCCGCGAAGACAGAATACGATGCGGCGGCGGAATACGCCGCCGCAGTCAGAAAGAAGGCGGAATACGAGCAGGCGCGTAAAGAAGCCGCGGAAGCATATTCCGAAGTCAGGGCTGCCAAAGACGAGGCGGAAGCAAGATATACGGAAATGTACAACGCCATGATGGACGACAGGGCGGGCTATCTTGCGGAGAATGTCCTGAAGGAAGGAGAAAAGTGTCCGGTATGCGGATCGGCAGTCCATCCCGAGCCTGCAAAGAGGAAAGAGGGAGCTCCTTCTGAAGAAGATGTCGAGAAGGCGAAAACTGAGAGAGATAGACTCGAAAAGGAATTCTTCAGCAGGGGAAACGATGCCGAGAAAACCACGACTCTTCTTAAAACAGCTGAGGATGAGCTGAAGAGATACATCGAGAAGATGCCTGAGCTCGCCGGTATGGGCGAAGAGGCTGAGGCCGTATACAAAGAGAGATCCGGCAGGATATCGTCCGATCTTGAGGAAGCCGGAAAGAAAAAAGACAGAAGGGACGGGCTTCGTAAAAAGTCGGATGATCTCGCGGAGGAGAAAGGAAAGAAAGAAAAGGAACTCGCGGACGCAAAGCAGGATATGAAAGTCCTGGAGGAAAAGAAGAGCGCCGCGGAAGACGGCTTTGAGAAAGCCAGGGAGAAGCTGGAGTTTGAAAGCAGGAGCGCCGCGGAGGAAGAGATAGAGAAGCTGAAGGGCGATCTTAAGGGATCGGAAGAAGCGCTTGACAGGGCGAGAGAAAAAGCGAAAGATGCTGATTCTGAACTTTCTGAGCTCAAGGGAAAGATCCGCGAAGGAGAAAAACAGACCAGAGGATTTGACCGTAAGAAGTATGACGAGATGAAGGAAGAACTCGCCAGGCTGTCACGTGGCTCTGAGGAAAAGGAGTCCGTAAAGAACACGATAGATGCGAGGATAAAGTCAAACAGGCGCGAATTCGAAGCCTACAGGAAATGCGCGGAGAAATGGGACAGGAAAGCGGCTGAATATGAGCAGATAAAGGATCTTTCGGATACCGCGTCCGGAGACCTTTCCGGAAGATCGAAGATAATGCTGGAGACATACGTACAGACAGCTTACCTCGACAGGATACTCCAGCACGCGAACATGAGGCTGAGAAGGATGTCGGAGATGCGCTACGAGCTCGTAAGAAAGAAGACGGGATTCGGAAAAGCGAGGCAGAGCGGCCTGGATCTTAATGTTATCGACCACCACAACGGAACGGAGAGAAGCGTGAACACGCTGTCCGGAGGAGAGTCGTTCATGGCCAGCCTGTCGCTTGCGCTGGGGCTTTCTGAAGAGATAAGGGAAGCGTCAGGCGGCATAAGGCTGGATACGATGTTCGTAGACGAGGGGTTCGGGACGCTGAGCGAGGACGCTCTCTCGGCCGCGGTCAAGTCGCTCATGGAGCTCTCGGAAGAGGACAGGCTCGTCGGCATAATCTCGCACGTCGAGGAGCTGAAGCAGAGGATCGACAAGAAGATAGTCATCACGCACAGCAAGACGGGCGGGAGCCATGCGGATATCAGGCTGTAAATATGCGGCCGTCTGTGGTAAAATACTGTTGTTTACTTTGTAATAAATGAAAGGGGCACACGGAAATGCCTATAAAAGTACCAAATGATCTTCCTGCGGTGGAAACGCTGACACGAGAGAACGTTTTCGTTATGACCGACACAAGGGCCATGACGCAGGACATAAGACCGCTCCAGATACTGATCCTCAATCTCATGCCGACCAAGATCGACACCGAGACACAGCTGACCAGGCTTCTCGGCAACACGCCGCTTCAGGTGGAGCTCGATCTTCTGCAGACGAGCACGCATAAGTCGCACGTCACGTCGGAAGAGCACATGCTTGCCTTCTACAAGACGTTCGACGAGGTGAAGGGAAACTTCTACGACGGCATGATCATAACGGGAGCGCCGATCGAGCAGATGGAATTCGAAGAAGTCGAGTACTGGGACGAGCTCTGTGAGATCATGGAGTGGACCAAGACTCACGTGCACTCCACGTTCCATATCTGCTGGGGCGCGCAGGCGGGCCTCTACTATCATTACGGGATAAAGAAGCATCCGCTGCCGGAGAAGCTCTCGGGCGTGTTCCTGCATCATCTGGACTATAACAGAGGCATGCTTTTCAGGGGATTCGACGACGAGTTCTACGTGCCTCATTCGAGGAACACGACATGCTGGAGAGAAGACATAGAAGCCGTGCCTGATCTTAAGATCATTGCGAGTTCGGACAAGGCGGGCGTCTTCGCCGTGAAGTCAGAGAAATACCGCCAGATTTTCATAATGGGACACTCTGAATATGACGCGGACACGCTGCTTAAAGAGTATGAGCGCGACAAGAAGGCGGGGATACATCCGCACGTTCCTGATAATTACTTCCCGAATGACGACGACACCAAGCCGCCTATCGTAAGATGGCGCTCGTGCGCGAACCTGCTTTACTCGAACTGGCTGAACTACTTCGTATACCAGTCGACGCCTTACGATATCAGCAGGATCAGCGAGGAAGACCTCGCGCCGGCCGAGGAGATCAAGGCGAAGTTCAAGGTCGCGAAGTTCGGCGGCACGTCGCTTGCGAACGCGGACAGGATGAAGCAGGCTGCTGACATCATCAGGAATGACGACGCCTTGAACTATGTGGTGGTATCGGCGCCGGGCAAGCTCACTCCGCGGGAAAAGAAGATAACGGACGTACTTGTGGACGCGCATGAGAAATATGAAAGCAGTAAAGACGTCCACGCGCTCGACAGGGCGCTCCGTAAAGTGAGAGACAGGTTCGAGGAGATACAGGCGGGGCTCGGAACATCCGCCGACCTCGATGAAGAGTTCAAAGAGATCAAGAGAAGATATATCGGTACGCATAACCGCGACTTTCTGGTTTCAAGAGGAGAATACCTGAACGCCAGGCTTCTCTCGGAATATCTGAGATACGATTTCATAGACGCGAAAGACATCATCTGCTTCAATGAATACGCTGAGTTCGATAAGGAAGCCACGAGCGAGAAGCTCAAGGCCGAGCTCACGAAGCATGAGCACGCGGTGATACCGGGCTTCTACGGCGTGAATCCTTACGGCCTGGAAGTCACGTTCCCGAGAGGCGGATCGGACATAAGCGGAGCCGTGGTTGCGGCAGCCTGCGGGGCTGACGTGTATGAGAACTGGACTGACGTCCCGGGATTCATGATGGCAGATCCTAAGGTCGTGAAAGACCCGCTGGTAGTTCCGGTCATCTCATATGAGGAGATCAGAGAGCTCTCGCTGATGGGAGCCGAAGTGGTCCATGAAGACGCTATAACGCCTGCGAGAGAAGTGGGCGTTCCTATCAACATCAGGTCCACTCTTACTCCTGACGTAAAGGGCACAATGATCGTGAAGAACGCCGATTATTACAGCGGCATACTCGATATAAGCGGAATGGCGGGGAAGCCGGGATACGCAAGCATCCAGATAGAGAAGCCAAGGCTGAACGAGAATCTTGACCTTAGAGCTTCTGTCATGAACGTCCTCGCGGATAACGGAATAAACGCCGTGCATACGCTTGCCGGCATAGATTCGATGAATATCTTCGTACGCCAGAGCGAGCTTGAGGGACACGCCCGCGCGGTGGCGGACGAGATCAAGAAAGAGACCGGCGCAGTGTCTGTGAAGATAGAGAAGGGACTCGCTCTGATAGCGGTCATCGGCCGGAAGATGAAGAGTACTCCTGGCATCGGCGTACGCATTCTTGAAGCGCTCGCGAACGCCGGGATCAATGTCAAGATGATCGACCAGGGCGCCGAGAGGATAAGCATGCTGATCGGTATCGACGAGAGCGGATATGTAGCGGCGATACGCGCGATCTATTCCGCGTTTACGACAAAGCAGGACTGAGGATCCTGAAACGGCATCGGACCTTAGTGTTGCAAAAAATACATTTCGCGAAAAAAAAACAACAAAAAGCGTTGCGGATTTATGCGATTTTGAGAAAATCGCAAAAAACGAAGCCTGTAAGGCTCGTGAATGTTGTCCGCGGCGCTGTTTTTTTGCAAAAAATACAAAATCCGGTAATTTTGCAACATATATGTTGCAATTATTTCATTTCAGAGTGTTTTTGCAACATTAAGGTGTCCGGCCGGAAGCAAAAGCCCGGGACAAAGCAAAACGCCGGCGCCTTCTGCGGCACCGGCCCTGTGTCCAAATTATCGGGCGTGCTAGATCTCGTTTCCAGGGAACTGAGGAACTGTCGCAAGTCCCTTCGCGATGTCTTCATCCGTAGGGATCTCGTCTGTCATCTCTCCGTCATTGTATTTCTGATAAGCACTCATGTCGAAGTAGCCTGTTCCTGTGAGGCCGAATACGATGTTCTTCGCTTCGCCGGTCTCTCTGCACTTCACTGCCTCGTCGATAGCGGCTCTGATCGCGTGGCTCGATTCAGGCGCAGGAAGGATACCTTCACATCTAGCGAACTCTTCAGCAGCCTCGAATACCTCGTTTTGCTCAGCGGTCCTTACTCTCATGAGACCTTCGTCGTACAGCTCTGAAAGGATACTGCTCATTCCGTGATATCTTAATCCGCCTGCGTGGTTAGGAGACGGGATGAATCCGTTTCCGAGAGTGTACATCTTCGCGAGCGGAGTGACCTCTCCTGTATCGCAGAAGTCGTATACATACTTTCCTCTTGTGAAGCTCGGGCATGACGCAGGCTCTACTCCGAGGAAGTCATAGTCTGCCTCGCCTCTCAGCTTCTCGCCCATGAACGGGGCGATGAGTCCGCCGAAGTTCGATCCGCCGCCGCAGCAGCCGATGATAAGGTCTGGCTTTACTCCATATTTGTCAAGAGCGGTCTTTACTTCCTGTCCGATGATGCTCTGGTGAAGCAGTACCTGATTGAGTACGCTTCCGAGTACATATCTGTAGCCCTCAGTCTTCGTAGCGACCTCTACAGCTTCCGAGATCGCACATCCGAGGCTTCCGTTGGTACCAGGGAATTCTTCCAGGATCTTTCTTCCGATCTCTGTGGTATCTGACGGAGACGGCGTTACGGAGGCGCCGTAAGTCCTCATCACTTCACGTCTGTAGATCTTCTGCTCATATGATACCTTTACCATGAACACCTTCAGGTCGAGTCCGAAGTAAGCACAAGCCATGGAAAGGGCGGTGCCCCACTGGCCGGCTCCGGTCTCTGTCGTGACTCCTTTGAGTCCCTGCTGCTTGGCGTAGTAGGCCTGGGCGATAGCTGAGTTCAGCTTATGGCTTCCGCTCGTATTATTTCCTTCAAATTTGTAGTAGATGTGTGCCGGCGTTCCAAGTCTGTCCTCCAGGCAGTACGCTCTGACGAGAGGCGACGGCCTGTACATCTTGTAGAAGTCTCTGATCGCTTTAGGGATGTGGATCAGCCTGTCTGTGTTGTTCAGCTCCTGCTGTACGAGTTCTTTACAGAAGATAGGCTCCATCTCCTCAGCTGTCAGAGGCTGCAGTGTTCCCGGGTTCAGGAGCGGCGCCGGCTTTACCGGCATGTCTGCTCTGACGTTGTAGTAGTTCTCCGGGATCTCTTCCTCACTCAGGTAGATCTTGTAAGGGATTGTGTTTGACATTGTTTTTCTCCTTTCGGTTCCATCATCGGGAGCAACAAAAAAGCTCCCGTCCATTGATGCTGGGACAGGAGCGTTAACAGCTCTTGCGGTGCCACCCGGCTTGACATCATAAAGATGCCCGCTTACGCGTATACCACTGGATACGCAAGGAGTGCCTCAGAAGGCCAATTCAGTCTTATTCTTCCATGCCGCCTTTCCACCGCCGGCAGCTCTCTGTGATGTAGTTTAAAAGACCTACTTCCACTTCATCATAGGCTTTGTGGTTATGTTGATAGTAACATGCAAAAACAAGCATGTCAATAGGTTTTTGTGCAAAAACACAAAAAACTTCTGTAAACGTTGTTGATAATATGAAATCAACGGATCTGGCCGTCTCCCGTGAGTATGAATTTATACGTTACGAGCTGGTCGACTCCCATAGGTCCTCTCGCATGCAGCTTCTGCGTGGAGATGCCGATCTCGGCTCCGAGACCCATCTCGCCGCCGTCCGTGAACCTTGTGGAGGCGTTCCAGTAGACGGCAGAGGAATCGATCTCGGAAAGGAACTTCTGAGCTCTTCCTTCGTCCTCTGTGATTATAGCCTCGCTGTGGTGCGTGGACCATTTGTCTATGTGGTCGATGGCCTCGTCGATGGAGGATACCACTTTTACGGCCATGATCATGTCGTCGTATTCTTTCGCCCAGTCGGACTCGTCCGCTTCCTTAAGGTCGAGATCAGGGCAGATGCTGCGAGCATGCTCGTCGCAGCGGAGCTCCACTCCCTTCTCGAGAAGTGCTGAAAGGACGTCCGGAAGCATTTTCTCCGCGGCTTCTTCATGGACCAGAAGAGTCTCCGCGGCGTTGCATACGGAAGGACGCGAAGTCTTGGCGTTCACAGTGATGCTTACGGCTTTCTCCGGATCCGCGTATCTGTCGATATATACGTGGCAGTTTCCCGCGCCTGTCTGGATGACAGGGACCCTTGACTCGTCAAGCACGCGGTTTATGAGCCTCGCGCTTCCTCTCGGGATCAGCACGTCGATATAGTCTGAGAGGCACATCAGCTCGTGTGCGGATTCATGTGAGAGATCCTGCACCAGCTGTACGGAATCTTCAGGAAGCCCGGCTTCTCTCAGCGCGCCGCGCATTATGTCCGTGATCACGTTGTTGGACCTGAACGCCTCGTGCCCGCCTCTTAAGATGACGCAGTTTCCGGCTCTGATGCAGAGTCCCGCGCAGTCGCTCGTTACATTAGGGCGCGATTCGAATATGATGCCGATCACCCCGAGAGGTATGCTGACTTTCTTTATCCTGAGGCCGTTCGGGCGGGTGTATTCCTCCCTTACTTTTCCTACAGGATCAGGCCAGCGGGAGACGTCTCTCAAGGCGTCCGCCATGCCTTTGATCCTGTCCGGGGTCAGAAGGAGCCTGTCCATCATGGCTTTCGCCATGCCGTTCTTCTCGGCCTCATCGAGATCCTTACTGTTCTCGGAAAGGATCCTGTCCATGTCATTCTCGAGGGCGTCTGCCATCATGGAAAGAGCCTTCGTCTTGACTTCGGGGTCAACAGTTCTCAGTATCTTTGCGGCTTCCTTCGCGCGGAGCCCCATCTCTTCGATCGCTGTCATTTTATTTCGCCTCCTGATCGTTTCTCATCGGAAAGAAAGTGCCGGTCTCTTCGCCGTCGAACAGGCTGTAGAGGTTGCCCGGATCTTTCCCCGAGATTATGGCGCATGCGATGCCTGATCTTCCGGCTATCTCGGCAGCTGTGATCTTAGTTGCCATGCCGCCTGTCCCGAAGCTTCCCGACGGCTCGCCGGCGATCTTCTTGATATCGTCCGTTATCTCCCTGACCTCATGGATCAAAGAAGTTCCTTCGTTTTCCGGATCTCCGTCGTACAGTCCTTCTCTGTCGGTGATGAGTATCAGGAGATCGGCGTCTATAAGCTCCGCGACGTAAGCCGAAAGCGTGTCGTTGTCTCCTATGTTGGCTCCCTCCAGCTCATCTGTGGCGACGGTGTCGTTCTCATTAACGATAGGGGTGACGCCCATCGACAGGAGCTCGGAGAACGTGTTGACAACGTTCGTCCTGGTAAGGTCGTTACCTATCACGTCTGAAGTGAGAAGCACCTGGGACACCATGTGGTTGTATTCCCCGAAAAGCTTGTCATAGATGAACATGAGCTCGCACTGTCCGATAGATGCGAGAGCCTGCCTCTTGCTTATGTCGTCCGGGCGCGCCGGGTCCAGGCCGAGCTTTCCGAGACCTACTCCGATGGCGCCGGATGTGACCAGCACTATTTCCTTTCCCGAGTTGACGAGATCGCATATGACACGCGAAAGCCCGGAAAGCCGCCTTAAGTCAAGCCTTCCATTCTCGTGTGTAATAGTGGACGTGCCGACTTTAACGACGACACGTCCAGCGTTTTTGATTTCCTGTCTTGATGATATCAATTGATTCTCCGTTTATTAATTCGATCCTGCAGGTACGATCACTGACTGGAGCTGATTGATAGGCATGGACTGGAGGATGACCTTGCCCGGTCCTGTTACTACAGTATTGAAGAGGCCTTCTCCTCCGAGAAGCATGTTCTTTACTCCAGGGACTGTCTGGATGTCCATTGAGCATGTGGCGTCCATGGCCGCGAGATATCCTGTGTCGAGGATGATCTTCTGGCCTGCTTCCAGGTTATACTCTATCGCGTTTCCATCGATCTCGATGAACGCGACGCCGGTTCCTGTCAGCTTCTGCATGATGAAGCCTTCTCCTCCGAAGAGTCCCGCGCCGATCTTCTTCTGGAAGAATACCGAGAGCTCTACTGAAGACTCGCTTGCGAGGAACGCGCGCTTCTGGATGATCATCGGCTTCTCACCGACGTTTATGGCTTTGATCGATCCAGGGAAGCTTGAGCAGAACGCGATCTGTCCCGGAGCGCCCTGTGCTGTATATTTGTTCATGAACACAGATTCGCCTGAGAAGAGCCTGCCGAAAGCTTTGCCGAGCCCGCCGGCGCTTGTCTCCATCTTCATGTTAGGAGTCATCCAGCTCATGGCTCCGCCTTCTGTAACTAATGTCTCGCCGGCTGCCACATCACAGATGACTGTTGGCAGCGGCTCACCGATCACTTTGTATTCCATGGTCTTCCTTTCTGTCATATGACGGTACAATAATCATTTTTATTGATTTTATCGTATAATATTTCACTTTCATTGTCAATAAAAATGCGGTCGGCGGCAGGCTGTAAGCCCGAAGGGGATGGTTTGATATCAGATATGTATTCGTGATATACTTTCTGTGTCAGTGAATCTATCGGAGGATACATATGAGTGATTATTTTGATCCGGGATTTGATCCCGCGGAAAGCTGCGAGAAGGCGGCAGAGTGGATCGGGAATTTCTTTGAGGAGAACGGAAAAGGCTGTAACGCGGTAGTCGCGATAAGCGGAGGCAAGGACAGCTCCATCACCGCGGCGCTCTGCGTGAAAGCACTTGGCAGGGACAGAGTGATAGGGGTCATGATGCCTAACGGCGACCAGAGAGACATCGGGCTCGCCAGGAAGCTCGCGGTGCTTCTCGGGATCAGGACATATACGGTCAATATCAAGGGGAGCTACGACGCTCTCATGGACGAGCTCGGGAAGGAGCTCCCTGACGGCATATCAGAGCAGACAAAGATCAACCTGGCGCCGAGGCTCAGGATGTCAACAGTCTACGCGGTATCGCAGTCAATGAACGGAAGGGTGGCGAACACCTGCAATCTGTCGGAAGACTGGGTCGGCTATTCGACCAGGTATGGAGATACTGCCGGCGACTTCTCCCCGCTGTCCAGATTCACGGTGCAGGAAGTCAGGGCGATCGGCGACGTGCTGGGCCTTCCTCCTGAGCTCGTGTACAAAGTTCCCGACGACGGCCTTTCCGGCATGAGCGACGAGGACAAGCTCGGGTTCACGTACGAGACTCTCGACAGGTACATAAGGACGGGAGAGATAGACGATCCGGAGGATAAAAAGAAGATAGACAGGCTCCACAGGATGAACCTTTTCAAGCTGAAGCTCATGCCGGCATACGAGCATGGCGGGCCTGTGAAGGCGGACGACTGATTTTTGGAATCAGGGCTCAAGCGCAAGGCGGTTTGGGCCCTGTTTTTTATTGTTTGGAACAAATAAAAAAATGTGCATATTTTTGTGCATTTATCCCCATTATTATTGCCGAGGTATTGAAAATACTACATATAATGTGCTATTATGTCTTATGTACATCCGGAAAAGTGCAATCATATTGTAAGACGTTTATATTTGTCCGTTACCGGACATCATTCCGGATGTGAGAATTGGTCTTTTATGGAGGTAGAAGAAAGATGAAAAGTATTAGCAAGAAGTTAGTAGTAATGCTGCTTGCTGTAGCGATGGTATTTACATTCGCGGCATGTGGCAGCAAAGAGGGCGGAAGCTCTGAAGGCGGGGAAAAGGTACTGAAACTCGGCGGTATCGGACCAACCTCAGGACCTGCTGCTCTGTATGGGAAAGCGGTAGACAAGGGAGCTCAGCTTGCTGTCGAGGAGATCAACGCAGCCAATCCTGACGGCGTTCAGATTTCATGGGAAATGCAGGATGATGAGCATGACGCAGAGAAATCAGTTAACGCTTACAATAAGCTTCTGGAAGATGGTATGCAGATCCTGATCGGATCCGTAACATCTACACCAGGTACTGCGGTTGCGGCTGAGGCAGACGCAAACAGGACGTTTGCTCTTACACCTTCAGGTTCCTCACCTGATGTAACAGCAGGACATGACAACATGTTCCAGCTCTGCTTCTCCGACCCTAACCAGGGAATTGCCAGCGCGCAGTTTGTAAAGGAGAATTTTGCTGACGCTAAAGTGGGTGCTATCTTTAATAACTCCGATAACTATTCTTCCGGTATCTTCAGCAAGTTCAAGTCTGAATATGGGAAAGACATCGAAGAGACCACATTCACGAGTGAAAATGCGACAGACTTTACAGCTCAGCTCAACACACTCAAGAATGCTAAGGTAGACCTGGTATTCCTTCCAATTTATTACACAGAAGCTTCAATCATCCTTGATCAGGCTAAGAAGATGGATTATGCTCCAAAATTCTTCGGATGCGACGGTATGGATGGTATCCTCGATCTCGAGGGATTCGATGCCAGTCTGGCTGAAGGACTCATGCTGCTGACACCGTACACGCCATATTCAGAAGATGAAGTATCGAAGAAATTCACAGAAGCATATCAGGCAAAATACGACGAGACTCCGATCCAGTTTGCTGCTGACGCATATGACTGTGTATATGCTGTATATGATGCGTTCGGGAAGACAGGACTTGACACTGACGCAAGCATGGAGGAAATCTGCGAAGCTATGATAAAAGTATTCACAGGAGACTTCACAGCCAGTGGAGTTACTGCTGAAGAAATGAAGTGGAACGAGAACGGCGAAGTCGAGAAGACTCCAAAAGTCTGCGAGATCAAAGACGGTAAATATATCGAGAAATAAGCTTTGATGCAACAATCAGTATAATCGCCTGCTGAGGGGTGTCGTATTTATGCGGCACCCCGCAGTTGCGCTTTAATAATCAACTAGAACAGAAAATAAGCAATATCAGTAACAGTCATGAATTTTATAAACAGTTTAGTTTCAGGTTTAAGTCTTGGGAGCGTGTACGCGATAATAGCGCTCGGATATACCATGGTATACGGAATATCCAAGATGCTTAACTTTGCACATGGCGACATCATAATGATCGGTGGATATGTATCGTTCATTATGACTATGTATGTCGGAGTAAACGGATGGCTTGCTCTTCTGGTTGCGATGTGCGCATGTGTAGTTCTTGGTATTACGATAGAGAGACTTGCATATAGACCCTTGAGGGGTACGGGTTCTCTGGCAGTGCTGATCACCGCGATCGGAGTATCATACTTCCTGCAGAATATAGCTCTCATTATATGGGGAGCCAACCCAAGAGTATTTCCGAGCCTGCTTAAAGGCTTTGAACCGCTCCGCCTTGCCGGAGGGAAATTGATCATATCACCCGAATCGATCTTTACGATCTCGGCGATCATTGTAATTATGATCATACTTACACTTTTTGTGAATAAGACAAAGCATGGCAAAGCCATGAGAGCGGTATCTGAGGATATTGACGCCGCGCAGCTTATGGGCATAGACAGTAACAGATCGATCTCACTTACTTTTGCGATCGGGTCCGCGCTGGCGGCAGTCGCCGGTGTTCTGATGTGTTCTGCCTATCCGGTGCTTATGCCTACGACAGGAGCCATGCCGGGAATCAAAGCATTTACGGCAGCCGTTTTCGGTGGGATCGGATCTATTCCGGGAGCAATGATCGGCGGCCTCATTCTCGGGGTGATCGAGATCTTTGCGAAATCGTATGTTTCCACTGAGTTATCAGACGCGATCGTGTTCGCATGTCTGATTCTGGTTCTGCTTATCAGGCCGACCGGTCTGCTTGGCAAGAAGATGAACGAGAAAGTGTAGGTGGATCATGGCGGATAAAGTATTGAATGGATTTGATGGTAAGGAGCTGAGAAAATCTTTTTTCAGCAATAAGTATAAAAAAGAGGCATTTATTTCCTACGGGATCGTGCTGATCGGATATGTGCTGCTCCAGCTGGGTTCTACATTCGGACTTATTGGAAGGAACCTGCAGGGACAGTTCGTACCGATCTGTGTATATGTGACGCTGGCTATTTCACTTAATCTCGTCGTGGGGATCTCCGGAGAGCTTTCACTGGGTCATGCGGGATTTATGGCGGTCGGTGCGTTTGCCGGGGTCATCATGACAAGGCTTCTGGAGTTCAGCATACCACAGGCGCCGGTCAGGCTTCTGATCGCGCTTATAGTATCAGCACTGGCAGCGGCGGTCGCCGGGCTGATAATCGGACTTCCTATTTTGGGATTACGAGGCGATTATATAGCGATCGTAACGCTTGCATTCGGTGAGATAATCAGGAATCTGATAAACGTTCTTTATGTGGGTCTGGATGAACAGGGTCATCTGCTGTTTGCCTTTAAGCATGAGATAGAAGGGATCGAGAGCTCAGGAAGGGTGATCACAGGACCTATCGGCGCCACGGGGGTGGAAAAGATAGCGACGTTTACATACGCCGTTCTTCTTACTCTGTTCACGCTGTTCGTAGTTCTCAACATAAAGAATTCGAGACAGGGAAGAGCGATCATGGCGATCAGAGACAACAGGATCGCCGCAGAGTCGATAGGGCTCAACGTCAAAAAATATAAGCTTATGGCATTTGTTGTAAGCGCTTCGCTCGCAGGTATGGCAGGATGCATGTTCGGTCAGAACTTCAGCACGCTTGCGCCGGTGAAATTCAACTTCAACACGTCGGTGCTCATACTTGTATTTGTTGTACTGGGCGGAATCGGCAACATCTGGGGATCGATCATCGCCGCTGCTGTGCTGACGATCCTTCCGGAGGCGCTGAGAGAGTTCTCTGACTACAGGATGCTTATTTATGCCGTGGTGCTGATCTTGATCATGATCGGTACTTACAACCCGACTCTGAATACCTACAAGAAAGCATTTGCGGATAAGGTAAGAGGCTTCATCAGGAAGAAGCCCGCTGCGGAAGGAGGTGCGTCAGAATGAAAGTAGATCAGGAAATGATAGATGACGAGATGGTCTATGACGCTCGTGAGAACTACGACGCATCCATGCCTACAGTAGACAAAGTAGTCATACCTGAGAGAGACGAGCTCAGGATACCGGTACTCGAGATGAAGGGACTCGGCATCGATTTCGGAGAGCTGACAGCTCTCGACGATTTCAGCCTCACAGTAGGTCCTACCGAGATCGCGGGGATAATCGGTCCGAACGGAGCCGGAAAGACGACTCTGTTCAACCTTCTCACAAAAGTATATCAGCCTACGAGAGGTTCATTCATGTTCGACGGGAAAGACACGTCGGGCATGAACACAGTACAGATAAGCAGGCTCGGAATAGCCAGAACGTTCCAGAACATCAGGCTGTTCGACAAGCTGACTGTAGCGGAGAACGTTAAAACAGCGATACGCGAGGGATTGGACTATGGCCTTTTCAGCGCTCTTGTTCACGGGCGTAAATACAGGAAGCAGGAAAAGTTCGCTGACGAGGAAGCGAGAAGGCTCCTGTCGGTCTTCGATATGCAGGGAATGGCTGACGAGCAGGCGGGATCGCTTCCGTACGGAGCCCAGAGAAGAGTTGAGATCGTACGCGCGCTCGCTACGGGACCGAAAGTGCTCCTTCTTGACGAGCCGGCAGCCGGAATGAACCCGAGCGAGACCGCGGAGCTCATGAACAACATCAGGAAGATCAGAGACAAGTTCGGTATCGCGATCGTACTGATCGAGCATGACATGAACCTTGTAATGAACGTATGTGAAGACATAGCTGTGCTCAACTTCGGCAGGATCATCGCGAAGGGCAAGCCTGAAGAGATCCAGAACGATCCGGCAGTAATAGAGGCGTATCTTGGCAAGCAGAAGGAGAACAGATAATGGCGAAGCTTCTGACAGTAAATGATATAAACGTATATTATGGCGCCATACATGCCATCAAGGGCATTTCGCTCGATGTTGAAGAGGGCGAGATAGTCACTTTGATCGGCGCTAACGGAGCCGGCAAATCAACGACGCTGAAGACAATCTCCGGCATCATGCGCCCTAAGACGGGCTCGATCGAGTTCGACGGCAGGGACATAACGAAAGTCCCTGCGCATAAGATAGTCGAGATGGGGCTTTCGCAGGTGCCTGAAGGAAGAAGGATCTTCATGCAGATGACCGTGAAAGAGAATCTGGAAATGGGTGCGTTCACGGCTCCGAAAGGTTCCATAGAGGAGAGCCTGGAGAACGTATACAAGCATTTTCCGCGCCTTAAGGAAAGATATAAGCAGATAGCCGGAACGCTTTCCGGAGGAGAGCTGCAGATGCTTGCGATGGGAAGGGCCTTGATGAGCCGGCCTAAGCTGATGATGCTTGACGAGCCTTCCATGGGGCTTGCGCCTGTACTCGTTGAGGATATCTTTGAGATAATCCATAACCTGCATGAGGCAGGAACGACGATACTTCTTGTGGAGCAGAACGCAAGGATGGCTCTTTCCATTGCCGACAGGGCATATGTTCTCGAGACCGGGAACGTGACGCTTTCCGGCGACGCCAAAGAGCTGATGAACAACGACAGCGTAAGGAAAGCTTACCTCGGAGAATAGAAGGAGATCAACATGTCAATACATATTGCCATCGATAACAAGGCTCCTGTCGCGAAAACGGTGCTGATGCCGGGAGACCCGCTGAGAGCAAAGTACATAGCGGAGAATTATCTGCAGAACGTCCAGCTGTACAGTGAGATCCGGAACATGTACGGGTTCACCGGAACCTATAAAGGAAAGCAGATATCGATACAGGGAAGCGGCATGGGAATGCCTTCCATGGGGATCTATTCATGGGAGCTCTATAATGAGTTCGAGGTGGATAATATCATCAGGATAGGGACATGCGGCTCTTTCCACAAGGATATAAAGATAGGCGATCTTATCGTAGGCCTTGCCGCGTCGACCGACTCCAACTACCAGCATGTGTTCCAGGTGCCGGGGCAGTATTCACCGTCCTGCAGCTACGAGATACTTCTCAAGATGCAGGAGGCCGGCAGGGAGCTGGGCATCGGATTCACCGCCGGTAATATCGTTTCAGGAGACCTCTTCTATGAGCTCGGCGATACATGGTGGAGAAAATGGGCGGAGCTGAACGTACTCGGCGTAGAGATGGAAGCCGCGGCGCTGTATATGAACGCCGCCTATCACAAGAAGAACGCGCTGGCTGTCCTTACCGTGACGGATCACTTCGTAACGGGAGAAAGGGCGTCCAAGGAAGACCGTGAGAGCGGAGAGGATGATATGATCAGGCTCGCTCTCGAGACAGCGTTCAAGCTGTAAAAAAAGTATAAAAAATAAAGAATAATAAAAAACCACGGGAGACACTTCCGTGGTTTTTCGCTCTTTCGTGTGCATTTAGCTTATGCACGGTGTGGGGACGGGTGAGCTTATTTTGCTGCTTTCGCAGCAGCGAGTTTCTTCGTTACCTGTGACACCTTGTGGCTGGCAGCCTGCTTGGAGATCGTGTGATGTGCAGCGGCCTTCATGAATTTCTTCTCGGCTTCTGCTCTCAACTCCTCAGCCTTCGCGATGTCGTCAGCTGCTAACGCCTTATCATATGACTTCAGGATAGCCTTGAGCTCATCCTTGATACGTCTGTTGATAGCCGTCTTCTTCTCTGTAACTTTAACTCTTTTCTTTGCGGATTTGATATTTGCCATGTTTTTTCACCCCACATTCTTATTAAAATAAGCAAACTTAGCTAAATTCGCAAGTAGTAGTATACAACACAGACGCAGGCAATGCAAGGGAATTATTCATTCGCCTTGAGCTTTGCAGCTCTTTTTTCAGCCTTTTCTTTCTTTTTCTTCTCTTCACGCTTAGCCGCGCGCGCCGCTACCGCCGCTTTATGCGCTTCTCTTCTGCGTCTCTTTTCCTGTACCTTCTCGGAAGGAACAACCAGTCCGGATGCTTCAAGGGCGTAACACCATTTCTCGAACAGTACTCTTATCCTGTTCCTGAGATCGTCCGGGAGCTCGCTTTTCTTAGGGACATGCCCGAGATCGTCCGCAAGCTTCCGTATAGCGGCAATGGCTTCTTCACGCGTAAGCTTAGTATTATCTCCTTCGGCTTTCATAGATAGTACCTCGTTTCCGTTCTCATGTGCTCCGGGAACGGTCCGTCGACTATCGTTTCCGGAAGCAGCATATCATATTCAGTTTACAGATGCATTTTACCATGATATTTCAATTATGGTCAAGGATGTGATAGAATATATAGAAGATAAAAAGGCAGGGAATATATGAAGGAAAACTATCAGAAATACATAAGGAATTTCAGCATCATCGCCCATATCGACCACGGCAAGTCCACGCTCGCGGACAGGCTGATCGAGAACACCGGCCTTGTCGCTCACAGGGATATGAAAGAGCAGTTCCTCGATAACATGGACCTGGAGCGTGAGCGCGGGATCACCATCAAGCTCCAGACTACGAGGCTCGTGTATCACGCCAAGGATGGGAACGGGTACATATTCAATCTGATAGACACGCCGGGTCATGTGGACTTCAACTATGAGGTGTCGAGAAGCCTCGCGGCATGCGAAGGCGCGATACTTGTAGTTGACGCGACCCAGGGCGTGGAGGCCCAGACGATGGGCAACGTATATCTCGCAATGGACGAGGATCTGGAGATCCTGCCGTGCCTTAACAAGATGGATCTCGCCAGCGCGAGGCCTGACGAGACGAAGCAGGAGATCGAGGACATGATCGGCCTTGACGCCGAGGACGCCCCTATGATCTCCGCGAAAGACGGTACCGGCATCACAGATCTTCTTGAAGCTGTGGTGAAGACGATACCGGCGCCGTCCGGAGACCCGGAGAAGCCGCTCAAGGCTCTGATATTCGACTCCATATATGATAACTATAAGGGCGTAGTCATCTTTGTCCGCGTGTTCGACGGGATCGTGAAGGTCGGGGACACGATGAAGCTCATGGCGTCGGGAAAGACCATCGAAGTGACGGAAGTCGGCGTGATGGCGCGGGGCCACGTTTCAGCGAAGTTTCTCAGGGCAGGTGACGTAGGATACATCTGCGCCGCCATAAAGCG
>JAZUNH010000074.1:0-12619 GCA_045604065.1 Anaerovoracaceae bacterium | reverse complement strand
TATTCTTCCTTAAAGGGAAAAGTGGTTCTCCTGGCTTTGACATCTGTTTCTCCTATTCTGTATATATTAGAACTTGTCCGGATGGAACTGCTTAGCCATGATTTCTACTGTTCCTGCAGAACCTGCTGATCCCTGCATGTCTGAGCAGCAAGCAGAATAGATCTTGCCTTCCTTGACAGCTCTCATGTCCTTTGTAAAATCGTTCGTCTTGAGGAATTCCTTCTTCTTCTCTGTGTCGCCGTCATAGTCAAGGATGAGGATGACGTCAGGATCTCTCTGGACTACTTCTTCCCATGAAGGCGTAGCCCATCCTTTATTGATGTCATCAAAGATCGAGATGCCGCCCGCTCTCTTGATCATGTCTCCAGGAACTCCCTGGCACGCCGTGAACGGAGCGTCCTCTCCCGAGTCATATACGAATACTTTTACAGGCTTGACGTCGCCAAGCTTCTTTTCTACTTCCGCAAGCTTCGCCTTCATGGCAGCGACTTTCTCTTCAGCAAGCTCAGTCACGCCGAATACGTGTCCGAGCACGTCGTAATCCTTATAGATATCCTCGAATGTCGCGGAATCCGAGCAGCAATACGGGAAGTAAGGGATGATGCCGTTATCAAGGCAGAACTCCACTGAGAAGTTCTGGTCTGAGAACAGTGAATCCCAGCCCATCATGAAGTCAGGCTTGAGAGCAAGGATCTGCTCTTTTGACGCGTTCTGAAGGTTTACTCCGGGCTCTGTGATCTGCTTAACCTTATCTCTCGCAGGATAGTCGCTTACTGTGGACCAGCAGGCGCCTCTCGTATAGCCTGCCATATGGTCTTCCAGCCCGAGGTCGAATAAGAAATCGGCCATCTGGTCTCCGTCCGCTATAGCAGCCTTAGGCGCTGATGTGAACGTCTCTTCCATGTTCTGGCCGATGCCGGAGCGCTCAAGGTTGAGTGTGATAGTGTAAGGCTCATAATCTCCGCCTTCTGTTCCCACTTTCTTGGCCTCTTCATCGACCGTGTACTCGTCGCCTTTTGATCCGGTGACCTTGTTGCTGTCCTTGCATGCTGCCATCGAGAATATCATGGCAAAGCAAAGCGCAATAACGAGCAATGTTTTTCTCATCATGTCAATTCCTTTCCTGTCCAATCATCAATGGACATGTTCAGCATTAAACAAAGCTTCTATACATTAATGACGGCACATAGCGCTCGTGCCGGCATACTGTATCGGGTCATAAAATCGAGTCTGCGAGGAATCTGTCCATCGCCCTTCCGACAGCGGACTTTATCACGGCATAAGACATGCCAGGCTCGTACTCGAATATCTTCTCCTGTTCCGCGTATATGCACGGCACCTTCCTCATAAAGATTCTCTGGCACTGATTGATGTCGATATCGACGTTGATCCTCCTGAACGGCACGGACAGATATCTGTCATGCTCAGATTTGAGTTCCTTTATCGCCTTATCGACCATCTCGCACGGCTTGCCGGAGCTTGCCGCATAATATTTGAGCCATAAAAGCATTTCCATCCCTCCTTGGCGTCACTTCCGGGATCCGGAAGGGAGAATAATAAAGCTGCCCCTTTCAGGACCGGCCTGAAAGCCTGAGCCAGTCCCGCCTGAGGCAGCTGTTTCTCCCATTGGATGAGTGCGGGCGTAGATCCCGCATTGTATAGATAGTTCCCGATCAAAAAAGGACTGCCCTTCTGAGGCAGTCCACTGATCCAATATCATACGGTCCATATCAAAATATAAACCGCCGGAAGACTGTTTCCGGTGATCACGCCGCGCCGCTCTAGCGCGTCCGTGATTCTCCCACCTTCACATATCTTTCATTTCGGTCCGGCATGCCGCCTCAGAAAATGCCGTCCCAGGTCTTACTCGTCTCCCGACTTATCTCCCGGCTTCAGCCGGAGCTTTACGGTTGCTGAGATACAGCGTGGATTTTCACCACATTCCGTTAGTCAGACACTTGTTTATTCTTTTCAACAGTTATATTACCACACATACAGATAATTTCAATAGTGCAGAAGCAAATAATACCTGCCTTGCATATTTACAGTGTCCGGAGCTATTGTACATATTTATGAACATAGCCCCAAACAGTTGACGAAACTCCCGGATATGATAAAATGTAAATCTATGCACGATATAATAATGTAAGAATATTTTTATATAAATCAAGCTAACGGAGGTAAAGAATGACAACGACTAAGGGACCTGCAAAAAAGATCCTAGCCCTGCTGCCCGGCGTTGACTGCGGCGGATTCGGCGGATGCGGATTTCCTACCTGCAAGGCGTGTGCCGAGGCTATCGCCGATGGAGGATCTCCAGCCCTCTGCCCTGCCGTAAACAAAGAGACCGCAGCAGAGATCGCAGGGATAATGAACGTAGAGCCTGTAGAGGCTGAAGATAAAGTCGCTTTTGTAAGATGCGCGGGAAAAGCCGCGGCGTCGGAGCGCTTCGCCGGATGCGGCAGCTGTGACGAGGCAAAGGCACAGGGAACAGTCAGCGGAGAATGCAGATACGGATGCCTCGGGCTCGGGACATGTGTCGAGCACTGCAAATTCGACGCTATGAAGATCGAGGACGGGCATCTTGTGATAGACCGCGATAAATGCACAGGCTGCGAGGCATGTGTGGGAGCCTGCGCGCAGCACATCATCGAGATGATCCCGAGAGAAGCGACGAACTTCATCCCGTGCTCATCGAAGGCAGATGAAGAAGAGACTCTGGCGGCATGCGGCTACGGCTGCATCGGATGCGGAGACTGCGCCATCTCATGCCCTAAGGGAGCGATCGAGATGGTAACAGGAGACGACGTAAGAGGAAGATACGCGAAGATCGACTACTCCAGGTGCGAAGGATGCATCACATGCACCGTCAAATGCAGGAAGAAGATCATACAGGACACACTGCACGATCTCACTAAGGCAAAGGAAGAAGTCGCTCTTGTGAAATGCGTAGGCGGCGTCAGAGGAAAGCTCAAGCTCATGGATATGGGCATAGAGTCATGTCTTGACGCGAAGGATATCGATCTTGACGCGAACGACATCTGCGAGTACAGCTGCCTCGGCCTCGGCGACTGCGTAAAGGCATGCAGATACGGCGCCATTTCCAACGAGTCGGGCGTGACCAAGGTAGATCCTGACAAATGCGTGGGATGCGGAGACTGCATGCGCGCGTGCCCGAGGAACAAGATCGTCATGGTCCCGTACAAGGGAGTAAAGCAGATCGCATGCTCTTCCAAAGCTGATCCAAAGAGAAGGATGGAAGTATGCGGCGTCGGCTGCATCGCTTGCGGAGACTGCGTAGAGAACTGCCCGGAAAACGCGATAACGATGACAGACGGAAATCCGTTCATTGATCATGAAAAATGCGTCAACTGCGGCATCTGCACATATTTATGCTCCAGAGCACTGATCAAGGAGCGCGTCGTACCTGAATACAACTATATCCAGGTGAAAGCAGCTGAGATCGACTTTGAGCGGGATGAAGAGAGGTGATCGGATTGAGGAAGAGAAAGACAATGGACGGCAACACCGCCGCCGCGCACGTTGCCTACGCATACTCTGAAGTAGCGGCTATCTACCCTATCACTCCGTCATCCGTAATGGCTGAGAACGTGGACAGCTGGGCAAGCGATAACAGAAAGAACATATTCGGCAAGGAAGTCAAAGTAGTAGAGATGGAATCAGAGGGAGGCGCCGCGGGCGCTATCCACGGCTCCATAAGCGCCGGCGCACTTACCACTACGTTCACGGCGTCACAGGGGCTTCTCCTCATGATACCTAACATGTACAAGATAGCAGCCGAGGGATACCCCGCAGTGATGCACGTATCCGCGAGAACAGTTGCGACACACGCGCTGAACATATTCGGAGATCATTCCGACGTAATGGCGTGCCGCCAGACAGGATTCGCCATGCTCTGCTCAAGAGATCCCCAGGAAGTAATGGACATGGCCGCGGTAGCGCACCTCTCCGCGATAGAGGGCGGCGTACCAATGCTTCATTTCTTCGACGGATTCAGGACGAGCCACGAGCAGCAGAAGATATACACCTGGGACTACAAAGACCTTTCAGAGATGGTCGACTGGGACGCCATCCGCCGCTTCAAGGCGAACGCTCTCAACCCTAACCATCCGCACGCGACAGGGTCAGCCGAGCAGCCGGAGACATTCTTCCAGCACAGAGAAGCCTGCAACTCAAGATACGAGGAACAGGCGGAAGTCATCATCCGCTGCATGAACAAAGTCAATGAGAGAGTCGAGCGTGAGAAGCCATATAAGCCGTATGAATACTACGGCGCTGCTGACGCGGAAGAGATAGTCATCGCCATGGGCTCAGTCTGCGACTGCGCGGAAGAGGTGGTGGACTATCTGAACAAAGAAAAGAAAAAGCGCGTAGGCCTTCTCAGCGTAAGGATGTTCCGTCCTTTCTCAGCTAAGCATTTCGTAGCCGAGATCCCGGAAACGGTAAAGAAGATCGCGGTGCTTGACAGGACCAAGGAACCGGGCTCGCAGGGAGAGCCTCTGTACCTTGATATCCTGGCAGCCCTGAAAGATACTGAGTTCGAGAACGTCACAGTCTGCGGCGGAAGATACGGACTCGGATCAAAAGACGTACAGCCTGCCGATATCATTGCGGTATTCGGGAACCTTGAGTCCGCCGAGCCAAAGAAGGAATTCACGATCTCCATCACGGACGATGTGACGGGACTTTCACTCGAAGCCGAGGAGAATCCCGACGTAGCTCCTAAGGGCACCATCGCCTGCAAGTTCTGGGGGATCGGATCCGACGGTACAGTAGGCGCCAACAAGAACAGCGTAAAGATCATCGGAGACAACACCGAGAAATACGTACAGGCGTACTTCCAGTATGACTCGAAGAAGTCAGGCGGAGTCACCATCTCACACCTGAGATTCGGGGACGAGCCTATCCGCTCTGAATATTACGTGAAGCAGGCGGACTTCGTAGCATGCCACGTGCCTTCATACATCAGGAAGTACAGCATAGTGGAAGATGTAAAGCCGGGCGGGATATTCCTGCTGAACTGCCCTTGGTCCGACGAGGAGATGGAAGACCGTCTCCCCGGAAACGTCAAGAGATACATTGCGGAAAACAACATCCGCTTCTTTGTCTGCAACGCGCAGAAGATCGCAAGGGAGCTGCACCTGGGCATCAGGATGAACACTGTCCTTCAGGCGGCGTTCTTCAAGCTCGCCGGCATCCTCCCTATCGATTCCGCCAAGAATTACATGAAGGACGCGATCAGAAAGACATACGGCGCCAAAGGGCAGGATGTCGTAGCCATGAACTGCTCCGCCGTAGATGCCGGTATTTCCAGCGTAAGAGAGATCAGCATACCTGAGTCATGGAAAAAGGCCGAGGGAGATCTCAGCGTGACTCAGGCGGAAGGACGCGATAAGCTGCACACAGAATACATAAACAGGATACTGAAGCCGACGAGCAGCATGCACGGAGACGACATCCCTGTGTCCGCGTTCGTCGACACGGCGAACGGGATGGTGCCGTCAGGCACGGCCGCATATGAGAAGAGAGGCATCGCGATGGACGTCCCAAAGTGGGACGCGGCCAGGTGCATGCAGTGCGGCTGGTGCTCATATGTCTGCCCTCACGCCGTCATCCGTCCGTTCGTGATGACAAAGGAAGAGGCTGATTCATATAAAGGGATCAAGGTCCCGTTCAAGAACGACCCGGAGAAGTTCTTCGCGATGGGGATATCCGCGATGGACTGCACAGGCTGCGGAAGCTGCGCCGAGGTGTGCCCTTCCAGGAAGAAAGCTCTTGAGATGGTCCCTGCATCAGATATCTGCGAGAAGGAACAGGAAGACTTCGATCATCTCTTCAAGAACGTCACATACAAGGAAGAGTTCCAGAGCGATAAGACTGTAGCCGGATCCCAACTCAGGCAGCCGCTGCTCGAGTTCTCGGGCGCGTGCCCGGGATGCGGCGAGACCCCGTACGCCAAGCTCGTGACACAGCTGTTCGGAGACAGGATGTTCATAGCGAACGCGACAGGATGCTCATCGATCTGGGGACTCTCAGCCCCGTCGTCACCGTACACGGTGAACAGGGAAGGAAGAGGACCTGCGTGGTCGAACTCCCTCTTCGAGGACAACGCCGAATACGGGTACGGCATGGCCATCGCTATGAAAGCTAGAAGAGCCGAGATGAAGCAGCACGTCGAGAGCCTCGCTGAAGATCCTGAGTTCGCTGACGCAGCGAAGAAATGGCTCGACAGCATGGAAGACGCGAAGCAGGCCGACGTCGCGGGAAAAGAGCTCGTCAAAGCCTGCGAGGGATCTGACAACGAGGAAGCCCGCTACGTTACAGAGAACGCGGACATGCTTCCTAAGCCTTCGATCTGGATGTTCGGCGGCGACGGATGGGCGTACGACATCGGATACGGCGGGCTCGACCACGTCCTTGCCTCAGGCGAGAACGTCAACGTCCTGGTATTTGATACGGAGGTATACTCCAACACAGGCGGACAGTCGTCCAAATCGACTCCTATCGGAGCTGTCGCTCAGTTCGCGGCCTCAGGAAAGACCGTTACTAAGAAGAACCTCGCTCAGATAGTGATGGCATACGGATATGTATATGTCGCCCAGGTCGCGATGGGAGCGAACCCTGCGCAGACCCTCAAGGCGATAAGGGAAGCTGAAGCGTACGACGGTCCTTCGCTGATCATCGCATACGCTCCATGCATCAACCACGGCGTAAAGGCCGGAATGAACAAGGCGATGCTTGAGATGAAGCACGCGGTAAGAGCAGGATACTGGAACCTCATGAGGTACAATCCTGCGAACGTTCTTGAGAAGAAGAACCCGCTTTCCGTCGACAGCGCGCCTCCAACAGAAGAATATCAGAGTTTCCTGATGGGTGAAGTGCGCTACAACTCACTTCAGCTGAAGTCGCCGTACCGCGCCGCTGAGCTGTTCAAAAAGGCAGAAAAAGCTGCTTCCGAGAGATACAGCAAGCTGCTCATGCAGGAAAAAGATTTTGAGAACAATAATAAATAGGAAGGAGGAGTTTGCATATGTACAGAATAGTCAGAAAAAGACGTCTTAACGACACAATGACATGGCTCAGCATCGAAGCTCCTCTGATCGCGAGGAAAGCCCGCCCGGGCCAGTTCATCATCCTGAGGACCGACGAGCACGGCGAGAGGATCCCTCTCACCATGGCGGGACATGATTCTGAGAAAGGCACTGTGGACATCATCTACGCAGCAGTAGGAAGAACCACGATGCTTCTGGATCAGCTCGAAGAGGGAGACTTCCTTCAGGACATAGTCGGGCCTCTCGGAAAGCCGACAGAGATGGAAGGGCTCAAAAGAGTCTGCGTAGTAGGCGGAGGAACAGGAAACGCCCTCGCCCTCTCACTGGTATACGGCCTGCATGAGAACGGCATCTATGTCGACATGGTGGCAGGATTCAAGAGCAAGGCACAGGTGATACTTGAGGAAGAGCTCGGGAAGGGCGTCGACCGCCTGTTCATCGTTACAGACGACGGATCCTACAAAGAAAAGGGATTCACGACAGACAAGCTGAAGCAGCTGATCGAAGATGGAAACGAATATGACGAGATCATCACTATCGGGCCTCCGATGATGATGAAGTTCGTATCACAGATCGCGGCGGAATACGGCATCAAGTCTGTTGCTTCACTTTCCGCGTACATGATCGACGGTACGGGGATGTGCGGCGGATGCCGGTGCGTCGTAGGCGGAGAGAACAAATTCGTCTGCGTCGACGGGCCGGACTTTGACGGCGCTCTCGTGAACTGGGATGAGCTGATCAGAAGAAATACATATTACTCAGAGCAGGAAGCTCATGACAGGGCTCACGTCTGCAGGCTGACAGGAGGTGTGCGTTACAATGATTAACATGAAATCTGTAAAGAACCCTATGCCAGAGCAGGAGCCTGAGGTAAGGGCGAGAAACTTCAAAGAAGTAGCCGAGGGATATACCGAGGAGATGGCTGTGAACGAAGCGATGCGCTGCCTGAAGTGCAGAACAAAGCCATGCACCAAGGGATGCCCTGTAATGATCAGGATACCTGATTTTGTCGCTAAGATCGCCGAGGGCGACTATGAGGCGGCATATCAGATCATCTCAGAAGACAGCGCCCTTCCGCGTATCTGCGGAAGAGTCTGCCCTCAGGAAAACCAGTGTGAGGGAAGATGCGTAAGAGGGATCAAGGGCGAGCCTGTATCGATCGGCCGTCTCGAGAGATTCGTGTCCGACTGGCACGCCGAGCACGAGGAAGAGCTGAAGTCCGTATACGGATATGAGGATGCCGCAAAGATGGAGAGCGGGAACGGGAAGCGCGTTGCCGTGGTCGGCGCCGGCCCTGCCGGGCTCACATGCGCGGGAGACCTGGCCGCGAAAGGATACGCCGTCACCGTATATGAGTCGCTTCATAAGCCGGGCGGAGTACTTGCCTACGGTATCCCTGAGTTCCGTCTCCCTAAGGACATAGTTGCGGCTGAAGTCAAAAAGCTCGAGGACCGCGGCGTGAAGTTCATCTGCAACGCCATCATCGGAAGAGCTGAGAGCGTAGACGAGCTGATCGATGAAGAAGGCTTTGACGCCGTATTCGTTGGAACAGGAGCCGGCCTTCCGTCGTTCATGAACATCCCGGGAGAGAACCTCCTCGGCGTATGCTCCGCGAACGAGTACCTCACGAGGATCAACCTCATGAAAGGATACCGCGACGACTATGACACGCCTGTGCCTAAGGGGACGCGCGTAGCCGTCATCGGCGGCGGAAACGTAGCCATGGACGCTGCGAGATGCGCGATGAGGATGGGCGCTGAGAAAGTATACATCATATACCGCCGCTCAATGGACGAGATCCCTGCAAGGCGCGAGGAGATCCACCACGCGGTACAGGAAGGCGTAGACTTCCAGCTCCTGAGGAACCCTGTACAGATCGTCGGAGACGACGACGGACACGTTACCGGAGTCGAAGTAGTCAAAATGGAGCTCGGCGAGCCTGACGCTTCAGGCCGCAGAAAGCCTGTCGCAGTCGATGGCTCAAACTATATCCTTGAGGTCGACGAAGTCATCATAGCCATCGGAACAAGACTGAACACACTGATCCTCGATACGACCGAAAAGCTTGAAGCGAACAGGCGCGGAGGCATCGGGACAGACGACAGAGCGAAGACGAGCCGTGAAGACGTATACGCGGGAGGAGACGCCGTAACAGGAGCCGCCACCGTGATACTCGCGATGGGAGCCGGAAAGACAGCCGCGAAGAGCATAGACGAATACCTGAAGAAGAAATAGCATCAACATACTTTATACTTTTATGTGGAAACCGTGTACATAAATGCACACGGTTTTTGCTTTTTAGGCACACGGTCCGCTATCGCCCTTGTTCTTTATTTGAAAAACCGTGTCCATAAATGCACACGGTTTTGGCGTTTCAGGCACACGGTCCGCCAGCACGAGGCCGCCTCGGAGCTCCACTTACATATTATATTCGTACAGCTCGAAAACAGGTATCGCCTTGATTCCGCGGAGGAGGTCTTTTGTGCCCGCGTAGGTGAAGCCCCTTCCGGAATAGATCCGCTTAGCGGGGTCATTTCCCGGCACGACGTCGAGGCGCACCGCTTTATAGCCGCCCTGCTCCGCGATCTCTATGCAGCGGTCCACGAGGTATGTGCCGATACCTTTTCTGCGGCACTCAGTATCGGATGTCAGAAGATGTATGACCAGATACTCGCCGCGCGCAAGGTCACGCTTCCAGTCGCCTGCCTCATAGCAGCCTTCCGGATCCTCGTTCAGCACCACCGCGCCGGCGACCCTGCCATCATCGAGGCAGATGTACAGCTCGCCGCTTTCAAAAGCCGACTTAAGATCCTCCTCACTCGGATGGTGTACACCCCACTTCGGGTAATTAACGGTAGCCTTCAGAGTCTGTACGACCCTGCGGTACATATCTTTCGTGTCCCGGAAGTACGCGTCACTGCATCTGATGAACTCCATACTCTTTCCCCCATCAGAATCCGAGATCGTCGTTCACCAGTATCACCGATATCCTTCCCTTATGCATAGAATATCTAGTCATCAGGAACTGGCAGCATATGGTGTCAGGCGACTTGCAGTCCATGCAGGATCCCGTCTTCGCGCATGGAGTCGAAAGGCCGAACCTCTGAGCGTTGATCGGCGCCGCGACGTTCCTCGCCCTCTTCATGGCGTGATCCACGTCGCTGCACACCTTGTTCATCCCCACGATGAACAGGACGTGCCTTGGTCCCTGCGCTATGGCGGACACTCTGTTCGCGTTCCCGTCTATGTTTATGAGGATCCCGTCCTCTGTCATCGCGTTCACGCTAGAGAGGAAGAAGTCGGCGTCGTACGCCTTAAGCATGGCCTCTCTCTTATCCTCATAGTCGTCTCTGTCGATGAAGTCATAGTCACCCTTTTTGAGAGCGTCGACAAGCCCTATCTCATGCACGCTCATGGCGCCGCCCATCGTGACAGAGCTCTTTTCCGGTATCAGCTCAAGAGCCCTGGCAAGAGCTTCTTCCCTGCTGCCGGCGTAGTACGCGCTCATGTTCCTGGACTCAAGCCCCTTCATTACTTTCTGAGCAAGAAGCTCGTTTCTTTTGAAAATATTCTCGTTCATCGTTTTTCCTTTCTCAGTCATATGTGAATACGTATTTCTTCATCCTGTCGAAAGCCTCTTCAAGCAGGCTCCTCGGCGACGCAAGGTTCAGCCTGATGTGGCACGGCCCCTCGAACGCGCGCCCGTCCTGCCAGGCGACTCCCACGCGCCAACCCGCTCGTATCACTTCGTCTATGTCTCTTCCCGTTCTCCTGCAGTATTCCGTGAGATCCAGGAAAAGCATGTATGTGCCTTCTCCGGCACGAGTCCCTACGCCCGGGAAATTTTCTCTTATATATTCCTCCGCCCAGCGGACGTTCCCTTCTATCACCTGCATCAGCTCACCGACCCACTCGCGCCCCTCGCCGCTGTAGGCGCCGATAAGGGCGTGCATCGACAGCACGTTCATCTCATTGTAGTGCGTCTTCTCACCGTGCTTTGCAACAAGCTCACGCAGCTCATCATTGTATATTATGTGGTAGCTCCCCACGAGCCCGGCCAGATTGAACGTCTTGCTCGGAGCATACGCCGCCAGCGTGTGCTCTTTCGCCCAGCTGCTCACACACTGCGTAGGTATATGCTCGTGCCCCGGGAACACCATGTCAGCCCAGATCTCGTCGCTCAGTACTGTGACATCGTTTTCCTCGAACACAGCCATTGCTTTCCGGAGCTCATCGAGAGTCCATACCCTTCCGCTCGGATTATGCGGAGAACAGAAGACAGCGACCTTTATATCATTCTTCTTTATCTTCCGGTCCATGTCCTCATAGTCCATGCGGAACACGCCGTCCTCATCCTGTATCAGTGGACTGTATACCGATTTTCTTCCCAGTCCCTCCACATCATCTTTGAAGCCCACATATACAGGGCTGTGAAGGAGGATGCAGTCTCCCGGCTCTGTCAGAGTCTGTACCGCGCTCGACATGAACCCGTGCACTCCGTTCTCGTATCCGATGTGCTTCCTCTCAAGGCCCTCATGATATCCGCCGTACTTGCGCCAGTCTATGATGGCCTGATAGTACTCGTCTGAATAGTCATAGTATCCGAACAGAGGATGCTCCGCCCTCTTTATTATCTCCCTCGTAACGGCGGGACATGTCGCGAAGTTCATGTCCGCTACCCAGAGCGGGATGACGCTGAACCCCTCGTCCGGAGAAGCAGGCTCTATGCCCCACTTGACCTTTCCGACTGAGTCATACGCCGCGGCGTCCCTTCCTCTTCTGTCTATTACGCTCTCAAAATCGTATTTCATTTATCCAGCTTTCTCCCGTCGGAAAACGCCTGTCCGACGACTCCGCCAAGGACCCTGTACGCGTGAGTGGATGGATCATATGAGATCGCCTGAAGCTTGTCAGCGTCCACGCTGCCCTCTTCGTCAAGCACAGAATCGTCAACCAATGTGTTCACGATCTCTGCCACTATGCGAAGAGTCTTGTCGTACTGGTTTATCTCCTCCACTCTGCACTCAAGAGTGATCGGTAGCTCCTCGAACACAGGAGCGTCCACAGTCTTGCTCTTTACTACGGTCCAGCCCGTCTTCGCTATCTTGTCCTCCGTGTTGTGCCCCGACACTATGCCGACATAGTCAGCCGCCACGAGGTTGGCTTTGTCCGCGATGCCTACCGTGAACTCTTTCCTGAGCTTTATGTTGTCTGACGTCTTATGGCGCACGCCTATGTTTATCTGAAGGCGAGCTGCATTGAGTATTCCGCCGTACGCCACGTTCATCGCGTCGGGCGTGCCGTCTTCTCCGTATGTGCCGACGATCAGCACCGGCAGCGGATACATTAACGGCTTTGCTCCAAGATCTTTTTTCATCGATATCATCCTTTCTGTGTTCTGCTTTTCCGGAACATGAACTTCCGGGCTATATTTATCCCTATCTTATACGGGAGCGGCCTTAAAGCCCTGTCCGCCTCTTTCAGCTTCTCCCTTATCGGTATGTTCTGCGGGCAGTGCTTCTCGCACTTGCCGCACCCTATGCATT
>JAZUNH010000073.1:0-4639 GCA_045604065.1 Anaerovoracaceae bacterium | reverse complement strand
CATCCCGGCAACGCAGTCCTTCGCAGCTGTCGCTACGCCGTCTTCTTCAGCGATCTCGACGAGATCTTCCGGCATGTCTTCAGGATATTCTATATAATGCCTGTAGAGAGAGGTTATCACCTGCTCCACCTTTTCTATTTCTTCTTCTCTTTTCACGCTCTCGCTGTCATACACGTGCTCGAACATGAATTTACGGAGAACCATCAGCTGCTCCTGGTGCTCGGCATCCATTCCGACTTCTCCGGTCATGCTCGTGTTCTCGATGACATTCTCGATCATATTGTTGATCCTGTATCCGTGAGCATCGCCAAAGAGCCTTATCGGATCCTCCGGAAGATCTTCATTGCTTATGACCCCGCTCCTTAAAGCGTCGTCGATATCGTGGTTGATATATGCTATCCGGTCGCTTATCTTGACGACGAGTCCCTCCGGTGTAGCCGCCATGAGGCTTCCGGGATGATTCACTATTCCGTCTCGCACCTCGAACGTAAGGTTCATCCCGCGCCTGCCGTTATGGTGTTCCAGCCTGTCAACTACACGAAGGCTCTGTTCATTATGCCTGAACCCTTCTGGATGTATCCTGTTCAGAATGGTCTCTCCAGAGTGTCCGAACGGCGTATGTCCGAGATCATGCCCGAGAGCTACGGCTTCAGTAAGGTCCTCGTTCAGTCCGAGAGCTCTCGATATGCTCCTTGCTATCTGAGCCACTTCAAGCGTATGCGTGAGCCTCGTTCTGAAATGATCGCCTTCCGGCGACAGGAACACCTGAGTCTTATGCATAAGCCTTCTGAAAGCCTTAGAATGGATTATCCTGTCCCTGTCTCTCTGGAACAGCGTCCTGTACTCACACTGCGGCTCATCATATGCCCTTCCTTTAGACTCGCAGGACAGGGTCGCCATCTCGGACAGCGTATTTTTCTCTCTTTCCTCTATGTCTTCCCTTCTGAACATTCTCTATATACCCGTGTGTCCGAATCCGCCCTCTCCTCTTTCCGTATCGGAAAGCTCTTCCGTGATCTCAAGGTCGGCTTTTTCATATGACGTTATTATCACCTGCGCGATCCTGTCTCCGTCGTTTATGACAAAATCAGTGTCGCTCCAGTTTATCATCGGGACCCTTACTTCTCCCCTGTAGTCCGCGTCTATCGTTCCTATTCCGTTCACAAGGCCTATTCCATGATTTATCGCAAGGCCGCTCCTTGCCCTTACCTGAGCCTCATAGCCTTTCGGTACTTCAAAGTAAAGCCCCGTCGGAACGAGAGCCCTGGCGCCTGCCTTCAGTACGAAAGGCTCGTCAAGGTAAGCCTGGATGTCGAATCCGGCCGCGTCTTCTGTCTTGTATTCCGGCATCCTGCCGCTTCTGCTGACGATCCTCATCTTCATTTCCAGGCCCTCTCCATTATTTCCTTTATGTTGCTTCTCGTACCGCTCACGACTACCGCAGAGTATCTGGAGAAATCACATATCATTTCCTTCGCGCTGTCTATGTCATCTTTTGTAACGCTGTTGAAGCCCTCCATGACCTCGTCAGGCCTGTAGAACTTTCCAGTAAGCAGATAGTTCTTCCCGTTCACGAGCATCCTGGCGGAAGTGCTTTCCTGACTGAAAACATAGGCGGCTTTCATCTGTGCCCTCGATGATTCCAGCTCTTCGCCGGATACCTGTCCGTCAGCCAGCCTGGCGAGCTCCTCCCTGACAGCGTCTATCGTCTTCCTGACGTTGTCAGTGCTTACTCCTGCGTATATTTCGAAGAATCCGCCGTCTGTATAAGCAGCGGTACTTGAGAAAACAGTGTAAGCCAGGCCCTTCTTTTCACGTATGTTCTGGAAGAGCCTCGAGCTCATGCTTCCTCCCATGATGCTGTTCAGTATCTGAAAGACGTACGACCTTTCATCCGCAAGGCCGATAAGCTTCGTCGCAGTGCAGATATGCGCCTGGTTTATGTCTCTTGTGAACGATCTCGCGAACGGAGCATACAGCGGCTCAGAAGCCTTTCTCTTTTCTTTTGTAAGCTCTCTCGTCATGAACCTGTTCTCGAAGTATGAGCAGACATCGTCGGGATCAAAATTCCCCGCGACAGAAACGCAGATAGCGTCTCTTACATAATTCTTCCTTACGTATTCGTCCATCACCCTGTGGTTCACGCGCTTTATCGATGTCGCTGTGCCGATGACCGAGTTCCCAAGAGGAGTGCCGGCAAAGAGTCCGTTTTCCAGTTCCTCGTTCGCTACGTCCTCCGGGTCGTCCCGGCTCATCTTTATCTCTTCTTCGATAACTTTCCGCTCGCGGTCCATCTCAGCCGTTTCAAACAGAGCGTTCTCCAGCATGTCACATAATACGTCGCACGCTTTCTTATAATTCTCGGACATCGCCTTGACATAGTAACATGTCGCTTCCTTCCCGGTGAATGCGTTCATCGAGGCTCCCAGCGCGTCAATATCCGCCGAGATCCTGAAGGCGTCTCTCTCCGGCGTGCCCTTGAACATCATATGCTCAACAAAATGAGAGATGCCGCTTGTTCTTGCTTCCTCGTCGCATGATCCGGTCTTTACCCAGATGCCGCATGACACCGAGTTAACTTGCTGCATCTCTTCCATTACGATCTTTATTCCGTTGGAAAGTGTTCTAGCGCTTATCATCAGGCTGTGTATCACTCCTTCTTGTTTCTGCCGGAAAGCAGGATTATCAGCAGCACTATTGCTACGATAACAAGCATTACCATCTCGGCTGTCTTACCGAAATATGTACCCACTGCTCCGGTAAGTAAAACTATCAGTCCGAACAGGACCAGCACAGATATCACTATCACTGCGATATTCTTATCCATCAGATCCTCCCGGCTTCTTTGAGGATGTTCCTTACCGTATACTTCGCGTTCTCGTTGAACGCCGCCTTAGGCTGTCCTTTAAGGAAATCCTCGTCCCAGTATCTTTTCTCGTAGAGCTTCAGCGTCTCTTCTATGCTTCCCGTGCAGTCGTAAGAATCCACTATGTAGTCTCTTTCTCTTTTAGCTGCGATAAGGAACCACACGAAGAAGCTGACGTTTTCCTCTTTTGTCATTACTCCGTAATGAGGAGTTATCAGTATCTCCGGCCTGTATGTCAGGCATTTCTTTGCCGACGCTACTGCCTCCTCATATGATTTCAGGATGGCGGAAGTTATCACGCCTTCCTGCCGTATCACTCCTGTGCTCTCGCTTGAGAACATTATCTTCTGCGGCTCAAAGCAGAATGTCAGGCAGCAGTCTGTGTGTCCCTTCGTCTCCAATACTCTCAGGTATTCTCCCGAGCCCAGAGATATCTGCTCATTGTCTCCGGCGACGACGTCGACTCTCAGGTCACCGAATCTGAATGTCCCCGGCTCTCCTCCGAAAGTTTCCGCCGCCTCGTCAGTCAGCCTTGCCATGGTCTCTCCGGCGCCCTTGCTCCCGAAGACAGTCTTCGTCTTCTGTGAAGCGATGACGCAGGCGTCAGGCCATTCGTCGAGAATATAAGGAAGTCCTCCTATATGGTCGTAATGTGAATGAGAAAGCGTCACATAGTCAAGCGATCTTCTTTCTCTTTCTTCAAGTGCTTTCTTTATGTTGCTTACGAGAATCTTCCCGGCGAAAGCCATGCCGGCTTCCATGAGGACAGTCTTCTCTTCTGTGAAGACCAGGAGACACTCGCTTCCTTCTCCCGCTGTAACTCTTACTATGTTTTCCGGAAAATCAAATCTGCTCATCAGTTTACCATCCCCATAAGATCACTGAACTGCATTACGTATTCCGACAGCTCGTATTCCATTGCGTCGGTGAAATCATACCTGTAGGTCTCGTCTGTGAACTTCTCGCCTCTTGCTCTGAACAGAGCGTCTCTCACTGAAAGCGTGTCCCTCTCGCCGGTATCGTCGCTCTCTGCGTCAACAAGAGCTTCGTCTATATACCATTCATGGAACCTGACAAGCTCATCGGCAAGATCCATCACGGCCCTTTCCCTGTCTTCATACTCCACTGCCGCGGAGCATGCCTCAGCGAGGCCTGTAACCTCTTTCTTCATGTTTTCCAGGAGAGTATAGAATTCAGACTCTTCCTCAGGGACCGCCTCCTGCATCTGGCTGAAATATTCTGCCGCGTGCTCAGACAGCAGATCTGTGTCTATGTCCTTCAGGACTTCAAAGAGCTCGTCAGACGTATAATCCGCGTCAGTCTCCAGCAGGTCTGCCAGGCTCTCGAAATACTTGAACTCATCTCCTGACGGTATATCCATGATTTCCAGCAATTCTTCCTTAATCATATATGCCTCACATATCAAGATTCTTGAATTTTATGTTAAGTTCTTCCTGCTCTTTTCCGAGCAGCATCTGTATCATGTTCATGAAGTTCTCAGAAAGGTCGCTCGCGTAGAACACGCTCTCACTGTCGTTCTTTCCCGCCAGCATATCACGCTCTTTAAGTATCCTGCCGATAGACGTCACTACTTCTTCCGATGAGCTTATGATCCTTACGCCTGGATACAGCTCTTCGATCGGCTTTCTGATCAGCTGGTAATGAGTGCATCCCAGGACCAGAGTGTCTATGCTGTTCTCCTTCATGAAACTGTCCAGATAATATCTTATCGTGTCATAGATTATATTGTTGTCTATTATTCCTTCTTCTATG
>JAZUNH010000072.1:0-3102 GCA_045604065.1 Anaerovoracaceae bacterium | reverse complement strand
AACGCTGAACAGAACGGCATCATCTTTATAGATGAAATCGACAAGATCGCATCAGGCGCTAATTACAGAAGTGCCGATGTATCAAGAGAAGGTGTGCAGAGAGACATCCTTCCTATCGTAGAAGGAAGCGTGGTAAACACCAAGTACGGACCTGTCAAGACAGATCACATCCTGTTCATCGGAGCGGGCGCTTTTCACACGGCGAAGCCGACGGACCTGATCCCTGAGCTTCAGGGAAGGTTCCCGATCAGAGTGGAGCTGAAGAGCCTGGATAAAGAGGACTTCGTAAAGATCCTGACGGTTCCTGAGAACGCTCAGGTCAAGCAGCACCAGGCGCTCCTCAAGACAGAAGGAATAGACCTGGAGTTCACCGACGACGCGATAGACGAGATCGCTGAGCTCTCGTGCAGGATGAACGAGCAGAACGAGAACATCGGGGCAAGAAGGCTCGCGACCGTTCTGGAGAAGCTGCTCGAGGACATATCATATGAGATACCGGAGCCTGACGAGAACGGGAAGATCATCATCGACAGAGAATTCGTCAGGAACAAGTTTGCCGACACGATAAGACGTGACGACATGGACAGATATATCATATAGCGAGGCTGATATGAGTGATAACAAAGAGCTTCTGGACAGGATAAGAAAACTGAACTGGCTTCTTTCAGAGTCGACAGTCGGATATGTGTCGTTCGACCAGCTCTGCGGCGTGCTTGCGGAGATGCTTTCCGCGAACGTGCACGTGCTGAGCAAAGGAGGGAAAGTCCTTGCCTCTGTCAGAGAGGCCGGCGGCGCTGAGCCTTTCGCCAGAGATGGGGAGCGCGTATCTCTCCCGAAGAGGCAGAATGACCTTCTGATGCAGCTTCCCGCTGCCATGGTGAACGTTACTCTTGATGAGGTAAAAGAACTCTACGGGCCGGATTACAGCGACTCGGCCAAATACCATGTGATCGAGCCTGTGTACAGCTGCGGCGACAGGGTCGCAACGATGCTGTTCGCGAGGCCGGACGTGCTGTTTTCAGAGGAAGACGTGGTCCTTTGCGAGCTTGGGTCAACGATAGTCGGAATGCAGGTGGCCAAAGGGCTCGATGAAGAGGAAAAGGAAGTCATAAGAGGACGCGAGTCTGTCATGATGGCTATCGACAGGCTCTCGTACTCAGAGCTTGCCGCCGTCCAGACTGTGTTCGAGGAGCTCACGGAAGACGACAGCCTGCTTGTCGCGAGCAAGATAGCTGATAAGTACAAGATAACGAGATCGGTGATAGTGAACGCCCTGAGGAAGCTCGAGAGCGCAGGCGTCATCGAGACGAGGTCTCTCGGGATGAAGGGTACCAGGATCAAGATACTGAATCCGTTCCTGAGGGAACAGATAAGATCTATAGAGATATAGCCGGCGCCGGAGGCTTTGTTCCTGATGAGTGAAGACAATGGCAGAACATCATATCTGACAGTAGCGGAGAGCGCCTCGGCCGAGTACACGGTGGAGAAATCCAGGTTCACGGCGTATGTCAGGCCCGTAGGCACAAGAGAGGAAGCTGAGGCATTTATCGCGGAAGTCAGGGAAAAACACAGGGACGCTACGCATAACGTGCCTGCCTTTGTGATAGGAAGTGCGCAGGACGTCATGTGGTCGTCGGAGGACGGGGAGCCGCAGGGCACTGCCGGAGCGCCTGTGCTTAGGATGCTCGTCCAGGAGGGGCTTTCGGATGTCTGCGTTGTGGTGACCAGGTATTTCGGCGGGATAAAGCTGGGGACAGGCGGCCTCGTAAGGGCGTATACCAAAGTCGCGAAGGATGCGTTGGATCTCGCCGGGAGAGCTGTCGTGCGGGACATGCTTTCCATGAGGTGCGCCTGCGACTACAAGACATACAACAGGATCAGCTCGTTCGATTTCGGGGGAAGGGCGACCGCTTCGGATCCCGTATATCTGGACAGGGTGGAGTTCAGCTTCATCGTGGCTCCGGAGGATGAGGAAGAGATGACGGAAATGCTGTCAGATGTTTCCGGAGGGAACGCTGAGGTATTAGAAAAATTAATGATACAGAACAAAATTATCTGTTGACAAACCTTGACGCGTAATGTAATATTATTAAATGTGTCAGGAAGAAATGCTAGATACGCGGGCGTTTAGCTCAGCTGGGAGAGCATCTGCCTTACAAGCAGGAGGTCACAGGTTCGAGCCCTGTAACGCCCACCACTAAACGCATGTCATGGCCAAGTAGTTCAGTTGGTTAGAATGCCAGCCTGTCACGCTGGAGGTCACGAGTTCGAGCCTCGTCTTGGTCGCCAATACAAGCTGGCGTAGCACAGTTGGTAGTGCATCTGATTTGTAATCAGAGGGTCGGGGGTTCAAATCCCTCCGCCAGCTCCAACTATAGATCACAAGTAAACAAGCCGTTGGGAGTAAGCCCAAGGCAGCCTGTATCTATACTTTTTATATCGAGGGATGCCCGAGTGGCTAAAGGGGGCGGACTGTAAATCCGTTGGCTCAGCCTACGATGGTTCGAATCCATCTCCCTCGACCAATTAAGCGGAAGTGGCTCAGGGGTAGAGCATCGCCTTGCCAAGGCGAGGGTCGCGAGTTCGAATCTCGTCTTCCGCTCCAATATGCGGATGTAGTTCAATGGTAGAACCTCAGCCTTCCAAGCTGATGGCGTGAGTTCGATTCTCATCATCCGCTCCATTTTTTTATCCGGTGCGCTTGCCTCATACAGGCGCAGGACATGGGCTCGTAGCTCAGCTGGATAGAGCAACGGCCTTCTAAGCCGTGTGTCCGGAGTTCGAATCTCCGCGGGCTCACCATTTTAAAAGTTTGGGATAGTGGGGTATTGCCAAGTGGTTAAGGCAACAGACTTTGACTCTGTTATTCGCAGGTTCGACTCCCGCTACCCCAGCCACATGACCCATTAGCTCAGGTGGCAGAGCACTTGACTTTTAATCAAGGTGTCCGGAGTTCGAATCTCCGATGGGTCACCATTTTTTGACAAGAAGGCGCCTTACGGCGCGGTATAGTACGAGGTCGTTAACAGCCAGTATGGAGAGGTGTCCGAGTGGTTTAAGGTGACGGTCTTGAAAACCGTTGAGGTCAATTCCTCCGTGGGT
>JAZUNH010000071.1:0-42706 GCA_045604065.1 Anaerovoracaceae bacterium | reverse complement strand
AGCCTGGATATCGCGCGGTCCAGATCGGCAGGGGAGAAGTCTGTCATTTCGCAGATCCGCCTCATTTCCTCTGCGGAATCCTCCAGGCTGTAATAAGCGTCGCTGAAGTCTGATGAAAGCTTTTTCAGCGTGTCAGAATATTTTTCTATCTCTGACAGGCTCGCCTGTATGTTCCCGAGCATCGACAGTACTGACGGCTCATCGCCGGAAAGTGCCTGCTTTGAAGAGCAGAGGGCGTTATATACAGTCTCGCTGTTCTCGAGTATGGCGATGCGGTCGGACAGCTCTTTGTCCTCGCCGGGCCTAAGCGCCGCCTTATCGATCTCTTCCTTCTCAAAGGCGTAGAAATCCTTTTTACGCCGGCTTTCCTCCGCGGACCGGATGAGTGTGTCATACTCGGCTCTGACCGCCTTATACCGGTCATATGAAGCTTTGAAGGCTTCTTTGGCAGGTCCTGTGACAGGGCTCCTGTACATGTCGACGAGCTCCAGGTGATGCGAAGGATCCAGCAGGAGCTGGTTGTCGTACTGACCGTGTATGTCGGCGATTCTGTGGGCAAGATCCTGGACTTCGGACAAAGCGGCGAGCCTTCCGTTTATCCTGCAGACATTTTTCCCGGAAGAGTTGACTTCACGTGAGATAACGAATTCAGTACCGTTTATGTCCGCGGAGAGATCTACGGATGCCTTTTCTTCGCCATGTCTAATAAAGGACGAGTCAGCGCGGGCTCCGAGAGCCAGGCTCACGGCTTCGATTACTATCGATTTGCCCGCGCCTGTCTCACCGGTTATCACGTTGAGGCCGTCCTTAAGGTCTATCTCAGTATTTTCGATTATCGCAAAATTACGTATACTGATGTGGTCAATCATCTTTAGGCTTGTTTCTGCTCTTCAGCATCTTATCGAAGAGCTCCATGATATCAGCGACGTTTTCTTCCTCATCTACGACGACAAGCATAGTGTTGTCGCCGGCTACTGTGCCGACTATATGTTCGAGGCCTATGTTGTCGACAGCTTCACCTGCAGCGCCGCCGCATCCGGAAAGGGTCTTGATAAGGATGAGGTTATGCGAGGATTTGCAGGAGATGATGGTCTCCCTGAAGATCTTCACGAAGCGGTCGGAGATAGGGGCGTCCTGACGCTTGCTCACGGCGTACTTGTACTTGCCGCCTGAAGAGAGCACCTTGATGAGCTGTAGCTCCTTTATGTCTCTGGAGATCGTAGCCTGAGTCACCTCAAAGCCTTCGTCGCGCAGCATTGCGGCGAGCTTGTCCTGTGTCTCTATTTCATTGTTTTTGATGAGTTCGAGTATCTTGTTCTGTCTGGAATAACGCATATGCTCCCTCACAATGTATATTTTTCTACAATTTTTGAATAATTATACCATATGAAAAACAAAATATCAATAGACAAACAAATGTTCTTATGATATACTTAACACAGTCAAAAGGTGGTATTTCAAACGGTAAAGGGGAGATATGAGAATACTTGGGATAGACCCCGGATACGCGATCATGGGATGGGCCGTGATCGACATGAAGGGAAACCACTTCACGGCTGTGGACTATGATTCGATACTGACTGACGCGGGGACTCCGATGCCGGACAGGCTGCAGTTCCTGTATTCGGAGCTAATGTCGATAATCGAGAAATACAAGCCGGAAGAAGCATCGATAGAGGAGCTGTTCTACAACAGCAACGCGAAAACTGTCATACATGTGGGCGAGGCGAGAGGCGTCGCTATACTCGCGTGTACGAACAGCGGTCTTGTTGTGAATGAATATACACCTCCGCAGATCAAGCAGGCCCTTGTGGGATACGGAAGAGCCGAGAAGAAGCAGGTACAGGCGATGGTAAAAGCCATACTGAATCTTCCGGAAGTCCCTAAGCCTGACGATACGGCTGACGCGGTGGCCGCGGCTATATGCCACGGGCATTCGGCAGGAAACAGGCTGAGAGTTGAAACGAGGATGATATGATACGTTTTATTAAAGGTAAATTCTATCCGCAGGCGGACGGCACATGTGTCGTGGAGACTGAGTCCGGCATAGGGTTCAGCATGACGATACCTTCGAACTCGCCACTGTATAAGCATTATGAGGGCGAGGAGGTAAAGGCTTATACTCATATGGCTGTCAGGGAGGATGACATAAGCCTGTACGGGTTCAGCTCGGGGGACGAGCTGGAGCTCTTCAGGCAGCTCATCACCGTAAGCGGAGTCGGCGCCAAGGCCGGGATATCGATAATGAGCATACTGCCTGCCGACGAGCTGAAGCGTACTATCGCGGCAGGAGACGCCAAGACGATAGCTACCGCGACCGGCGTTGGAAAGAAGACCGCAGAGAGGGTGATCATCGACCTTAAGGACAAGATGGGAGACTTCCCGGAGGCAGGACCTTCTCAGGGCGCTCCTGTGCAGGCGTTCACTACAGAGAGACAGGAAGCCGTATCAGCTCTCATCTCTCTCGGATACAGCAAGAGCGAGGCAGAGCAGTACGTCGGCAAGGTGAATGACGATACGCTCAAGGCTGAGGATTACATCAGGCTTGCGCTCAAGAATATGTAGCAGGTGATTTCAGATGATGGAAGAAGAAAGAATAACACAGGCGAGAGAGGCGTCGGAGGACGTGAAGGGCGACAGCTTTTCACTCAGGCCGAGAAGGCTTGACGACTTCATCGGTCAGTCTTCTGTGAAGGAGAACCTGAAGGTGTTCATCGAGGCTGCCAAGCTAAGAGGCGAGCCGCTCGATCATGTCCTTTTCTACGGCCCTCCGGGACTGGGGAAGACGACGCTCGCGCAGATAATAGCCAATGAGCTGGGGGTCGATATAAAGATCACTTCAGGCCCGGCGATAGAAAGGGCGGGAGATCTAGCCGCGATACTTACCAACCTTAATGAGAACGACGTATTCTTCATCGACGAGATACACAGGCTGAATAGGTCTGTTGAGGAAGTGCTTTATTCCGCCATGGAGGATTACGCTCTTGACATAGTGATCGGAAAGGGCCCGTCAGCCAGGTCGATCAGGCTTGATATCGCAAAGTTCACTTTGATAGGGGCCACTACGAGGGCAGGAAGCCTCTCGTCGCCGCTGAGGGACAGGTTCGGCGTGGTCGACAAGTTCGAGATGTACACTGACGAGGAACTCGCGCAGATCATAGGAAGATCGGCAGACCTCATGGGAGTGGAGACAGACGACGCGTCGAAGCTTCTCATGGCCAGGTGCTCCAGAGGGACTCCGCGTGTAGCGAACAGGCTGCTTAAGCGTATCCGTGACTTCTCTCAGGTGAAGGGAGACGGAAAGATAACGGAAGACATAACGAAGAGCGCGCTGGAGCAGCTCGGGGTCGACAGCCTCGGACTCGAGAACCTCGACAGGGATATACTGAGGACGATCATAGAAAGATTCGGAGGCGGACCTGTCGGTATCGACACGATAGCGGCGTCAATAGGAGAAGAAAGAGTCACGATAGAAGACGCGTATGAACCGTATCTGATACAGTCAGGCCTTCTGTACAGGACGCAGAAGGGCCGTATGGTATCGAGACTCGGGTATGAGCACATGGGAGTAGAGTATCCGTTCGGTGAAGACGACGACAAGAGGGCGTCGAAAGCGAACGGGCAGTCTGAAGAAGAATCTGAGAACAACGGAAGCGTCCAGATCAAGTTCCTGGACGTATAGGAAGATAAATGGACATAAATGATTTTGACTACGAGCTTCCTGAAGAGCTGATCGCTCAGGAGCCGATGAGCCGGCGCGACGAATGCAGGCTCATGGTGCTCGACAGAGAAAAGGGGACGATAGAGCACAGGAAGTTCCATGACATAATAGAATATCTAGGGCCTGACGACATCATGGTCATGAACGATTCCAAGGTCATACCTGCCAGGCTGTTCGGGATCAAAGACAAGACAGGCGTCCACTGCGAGTTCCTCCTGTCAAGGAAGCTCGACGACCAGCCTGATACATGGGAAACTTTGGTAAGGCCGGGAAGAAGGCTGAAGAAGGACGATACTGTTACGTTTGGAGACGGGAAGCTCAGGGCGAAGATCATGGGCTACGGAGCAGACGGGACCAGGATCGTGAAATTCAGGTATGACGGCATATTCATGGAGCGTCTGGAAGAGCTGGGCAAGATGCCTCTTCCTCCTTATATCGAACGCGAGGCTGAAGAATCCGACAAGGATATGTATCAGACCGTATACGCGAGAGAAGAAGGATCTGTAGCCGCTCCGACAGCCGGACTGCACTTCACTGAGGACCTCCTGAAAGAGCTCTCGGATAAGGGAGTGGATCTTGAGTATGTCACTCTTCACGTAGGTATAGGTACGTTCCGTCCGGTGAAATGCGAAAGGGTGGAAGACCACCAGATGCATTTCGAGTCGTATTCGATATCGGAAGAGACCGCTGATAAGATAAACAGGGCGATACTTGCCGGGAAGAGAGTCATATCGATCGGCACCACATCTACGAGAACGCTTGAGAGCGCAGCGTATTTCGATGAAGAGTCCGGGAAATATCTTATAAAGGCCGGGCACGCTGATACCGGCATATTCATCTATCCGGGATATGAGTATAAGATAGTGGATGCTCTCATTACGAACTTCCACCTTCCGAAATCTACTCTTATCATGCTCGTTTCAGCTCTGTATAACAGGGAGAAGATACTTGAGGCATATAAAGAGGCTGTTGAGCAGAAGTACAGGTTCTTCAGCTACGGAGACGCGATGCTCATAAAATAAGGAGAATGACATGGCAGAAGCCGTTACATATGAATTATTACACATAGATAAGAACTCAGGCGCCAGAAGAGGCGTTATCCATACGCCGCACGGAGACATCCAGACGCCTGTTTTCATGCCTGTCGGGACTCAGGCCGCGGTCAAGTGCATGAGGCCGGAACAGGTGAAAGAGATGGGCGCAGAGATCATACTCTCCAACACTTATCATCTCTGGATGAGGCCCGGGCATGATCTGATAAAGGATGCGGGCGGGCTGCATAAGTATATGAACTGGGACCGCGCGATCCTTACGGACAGCGGCGGGTTCCAGGTGTTCTCGCTTGGCAGGCTGAGAAAGATAACGGAGGACGGCGTGAGCTTCCAGAGCCATATAGACGGCTCGAGGCACATGCTCTCACCGGAGAAATGCATGGAGATACAGCAGGCGCTCGGATCCGACATAATGATGGCCTTTGACGAATGCGCTCCATACCCGGCGGATCATAAGTATATCGAAGATTCCATGAAGCGCACCATGCGCTGGCTTGCGAGATGCAAAGCTGCGTGGACTGATCATGAGACACAGTCTCTGTTCGGCATAATGCAGGGCGGCACATATAAGGATCTCAGGAGGGAAAGCGCCGAGATAATAACTGATATGGACCTTCCGGGATACGCGGTAGGAGGCCTATCGGTCGGCGAGCCGAAGGAGCTCATGCTCGACATAATGGATGACTGCGTGGAGCTTCTTCCGAAAGATAAGCCGAGATACCTTATGGGAGTAGGTACGCCGGACTATCTGTTCGAGGCGGTGCAGCGCGGCATCGATATGTGTGACTGTGTAGAGCCTACAAGAATAGCGAGGCACGGCATAGCCACGACTTCACACGGCAGGATTAACCTGAAGAACGCACAGTACACAAGGGACTTCACACCGCTTGACGACGAATGTGACTGCTATGCCTGCAGACATTATTCCAAGGCGTATATCAGGCACATGCTGAAGGCAGGCGAGGCCATGGGCCCGATGCTTCTTTCCGAGCATAATCTGCACTTCCTGATAAATATGATGAGGAATATCAGGAAAGCTATTGAAGAAGACAGATTTCTTGAATACAAGAGAGAATTCTATGACAATTATGGAGGATTTGACTGATGGCTTCATTCTTTGAAAAACTTGCTGGGACGATCTGCCCGCACGACGGTTTCTGCGGCGGATGCACATATCAGGGCGTGTCCTACGAGGAGCAGCTTTCGGTCAAGGAAGAAGAAGTGAAGATGCTTTTCCAGACAGGCGGCGTAAGCCCGTCTGTTTTTGACTCGATCGAAGGATGCCCTCCTGACAGCAGATACAGATACCGCAATAAGATGGAATACACATTCGGCGACGAGGTGAAGAACGGACCGCTGTGTCTCGGCATGCACAGGCCGGGACAGTTCATATCGATAACTACTGTGGATCATTGTCAGCTCGTTAAAGAGGATTTTAACAGGATCCTCAGATTCACACTTGAATTCTGCAGAGATAAGGGGTATCCGAAGTATCATAAGAGAAGACACGAGGGATTACTGAGGAATCTTGTCATCCGTGAGGGATTCAGGACAGGCGAGATCTTAGTGAACATAGTCACATCAAGCGATGGAGAGTTCGCTGAAAGCGAGTGGCTGGAAGGGCTGCGTGATCTTGCGCTCGACGGATGCATAGTCGGAGTCATGCACACTTTGGATGACGATAAAGCAGATACGGTCAAGTGCGATGAATTACGCATCCTGTATGGCCGGGACTATTATATGGAGAAGATAATGGGGCTTGATTTCAAAGTCCACGAGTTCTCATTCTTCCAGACAAACGTTGAAGCGGTAGAAAGGCTGTATACCAAGGCGCTGAGCCTTATAGACTCAATAGATGGAAAGGAAGTATACGATCTCTACTGCGGGACCGGTACGATATCACAGGTAGCAGCGGGAAATGCAAAGCATGTGACCGGTGTGGAGATAGTAAAAGAGAGCGTGGACATGGCGGTAGAAAATGCCAGGCTCAACGGACTCGGGAACTGTGATTTTATATGCGGCGACGTGTTCGATGTTCTGGAGAACAGCGAGCAGGGGAAAGGTCTGATGCCGCCTGAGGTGATCATAGTTGATCCGCCGAGAGTAGGGATGACCCCTGACGCGGTAAGGAAGATATCTTCATACAGTGTGCCGCAGATCGTTTATATATCCTGCAACCCGAAGTCTCTTGTGAGCAACCTGTCCCAGTTTGAAAGCTACGGGTACAGAGTGGATTACGTAAAGCCTTTCGACAATTTCCCGATGACGTCGCATTGCGAGTGCGTCTGTCTTCTATCTAAATCATGCCTGTAGATAAGGAGACGATTTGTGAAAACACTTGCCCGAAAGTTTTGTCCGGTAAGGTTACTGACCCAGAGCAATGCGAATGCAGCAGACAAAGCATCCTGTTTATTCTCAGCCGTATGGAACCGGACAGTAGATTCAAGGTTGAGATTTTGGAAACTATACTGCGTGGAGCGGAGCATTGCCGGTTTCAGATCATAAAGGATTGAAAGAGATAAATAGTGATTGTATTTCAACTATGGCTAAAGTTATACATTTTTTGGGCAAATTTTGGCGCCAAAATGTATAACTAACTACTACCAAGAGTATCTGGCGAAGAGATTACAGGGCAAACAGAGCAAAAAATGTCCGAAAATGTTCTGCGGCCGGAACAATATGTTGCTTTTCAGCCGGTTTTTGAACTGTATCATATCTGAATGCTGAGACAGTTATACATCTAAGTGTCTTATTTCGGCGGAAAATGTATAAAAATACCCAACTTGTTTTTACATAGCTTTCGCGACGGCAGCATTCGGAGCGGAAAGCAGAAGAAAAAAGTAAATGGCGAATATCATAACTGAGATCAGAATAGTTATAAGTGTGATTCTGCTGTTCTGTCCTGTATTATCTCCTGCATTTTATATATTCTATATAACTGCAGGGATCACCGATATGGCAGATGGCGAGGTAGCGAGGAAAACAGGTACGGCCAGCGAGTCCGGTTCAAAGCTTGATACAGCTGCAGATATCGTGTTCGCAGCGGTATGCCTTATTAAACTGCTCCCTGTACTGCATGCTCCGGCCTGGATATATATATGGATCGCCATCATCGCATTCATTAAGGCGGCGAATATCGCAGAAGGATTCTTCAGCCGGAAAGAGCTCATATCTGTGCATTCCATATTGAACAAAGTGACCGGAGGGCTGCTGTTTGTTTTCCCGCTGACAATCACATTTCTGGATCTGAGATACAGTGCGGCTTTTGTCTGCATCATTGCGACTGCAGCGGCGATCCAGGAAGGATATCTGCTCAGGCGGAAGATAACAGAGTGAAAGAATCAGTATTTGATGGGAGAATGATTTGATATGACAGCTGAAGAATTATGGAAAAGAGCAGGACTTAGCGGGAATTATGAGGCATGGTCCTTCGGAGAAGCCCCGGACAAGCTTACGGCACTGGTCCTTCAGGGGACCAAAACCGCGACATGTTCCGCATATGACCTGTATCAGATAAATAATGAGCCGGTCCCGAAGGCCGGGGACTATAGTGTTATCCTGAACGCGGCCGGAGAAGCTGTATGTATCATAAAAACGACCAGAGCATATGTGACAGAATTCAATATGGTCTCAGAAGAACATGCATTTAAGGAAGGAGAAGGGGACCGGTCTTTAGAGTACTGGCGTGAAATTCATAAGAACTATCTGAAGAATGAACTTGCATCTGTAAATAAAACATTTGATGAGACGACAAAAGTGGTTTGTGAGGAATTTGAACTGGTGTTCTCCTGTTAGGAAAGATCACTGTGAAGAAGGGCCTGAAGAAGGGACTGTACAAGGTAAGGGTCAGTGTCAAGGCGGCAGGGAATGCCAATTACAATGCATCCGCCTGGAGGACGGCTACGATCAAAATCAAAGTAAAGTAGAGCCTGAAATCGTTTCCCGCCATGCGCTTTTAAAGCCATGGCGGGCTTTTTTTATGACGTGAATAAGATGAGAATCGGCATGAAGGGTGGTATTACCTGCGGTTTTGGGTTAGAATTAATTAGACTTTGTTTGAACACAGGCAGTTAAAGCCTGCGCTTAGGAGACCAAAGCATGAAGAAGACTTTCGTTATCATTGTCAACGTGCTCATTATGGCTGCAATACTGATCTTCGTTGTATCATATACCAGATTTGAGAGCAGGAGCTCTTACAACAGACAGATAGAACACTTTGAGAAAACTACTGTCACGATGGAAAAGGTGACGGAGAACTATCTGGAAGGCGAGCAGCGCATCTGTGATGTCTGGGCGCAGTATATCGATAAGAAGAGCATGACGATGAGCGAGGCGGTGGATTATATCCGTGATTCTTACGTGCTCGTGAACAATTCGACGCATCTGGTCTCGTTAGATACACTTAAAGGCCTTTCTACACTTCCTAAACAGGGTACGTCCGATAACTATAATGTTTCATACGAGCGCATGTCTCTCCTGGAGGACGTGAGCTGGATCAATGATATAGGAGAATCGGTCAACATCACGCGCGCTTTCACCAATCCGATGAACGGCGAGCAGTCTCTTGCATTCTGCAACAGGGTCAGGCTTCGCGGTACGAAAAGCGGGAAGTCTGAGGATGCGGTCCTGCTCAGGGTGATCCCTATTTCTGATCTTGAAAAGAAATGGGTATTCCCGCAGGAAGAGTTTGCGAACGCTGAGCTCTCCATGATAGACGCCGATGGCGATTATATTCTCAAAGGACGGAGCTTTAAGAATTCAAGCTTTTTTGAGTTCTATAGATCATATAATGCTACAGACCCTGCATCGTCTAAAGAGTTGTTCGGCAGGATCACGTCTAAGACCGGATCTGTTTCGATGATCAACTCTCACGGACAGGAGTGCATTCTTTCGTTTACACCTGTCGCTGCCAGCGCCGGCTGGGCGCTGCTCGGCTTCGTGCCTGCGGAGGATCTGAAAGTAGACGTGGGGAACTGGCTTCTGCCGGGAGTTATTTCCGCCGGCCTGCTGATCCTGTTCATTTTAGACCTGCTTTATATGCTGTATCTGAACAGGCGTCTTCATGTGGCGGTCAGGGATGCTGAGGCCGCGAACAAAGCGAAGACCGATTTCCTATCCACTATGTCCCATGATATCCGCACGCCTATGAACGCCATCATGGGTCTTACGACCATTGCCGAGAAGAACATCGGGGATATAGAATCAACTAAGGACAGCCTCAGGAAGATAGGCCTTGCAAGCAATCATCTGCTGACGCTTATCAACGATATCCTGGATATATCAAAGGTCGAGAGCGGGAAGCTGAAGCTTAGCCCTCTGACGTTCTCGATCGTGGAAACGGTAGAGAACCTTGTGAACATCTCGCAGCCGATGATCAAGGAGAAAGAAATCGAATTCAGCTTCCACATCAATCAGATGGAGAAAGAGTATCTGTATACGGATCAGCTTCGTCTGAATCAGATCTATATCAATATCCTTTCCAATGCTGTCAAGTACACGGAGCCCGGAGGGCAGGTCAGCGTGGATATGCGCGAAGAGCAGAGCGAAAAGCCTGATTGTGTAAAGTTGACCTATTCCGTGGCGGATACAGGCATCGGCATGACCCCGGAGTTCATGGCTACGATGTACCAGCCTTTCTCACGTCAGACAGACAGCCGTGTGAACAGCATACAGGGGACCGGACTTGGCCTTGCCATCACAAAGCAGATGGTCGAGCTTATGGGCGGTACGATCGATTGTCAAAGCGAGCAGGGTAAAGGGACGACTTTCACCGTTGTGCTGGATATACCTATAGCAGACAGGCAGCGTGATGATATGATGCTTGATCATATCGACGTTCTGATCGTGGATGACGATGAGATCATGCTTGAGACGGCTGTTGACTCACTCAGGTCACTTGGGGCCTCGACAGAGCAGGCGCAGAGCGGACCGGAGGCTTTAGGCATGATCGAGCAGAGACACCTTTCCGGGAATGATTACGATGTCATCATCGTCGACTGGAAGATGCCGGAGATAGACGGCGTTGAGACTATACGCCGGATCCGCTCGGAAATAGACACAAAGATCCCGATCCTGCTCATTTCAGCATATGACTGGTCTGATATTGAAGATAAAGCAAAAGAAGCGGGCGCGAACGGCTTTGTAAGCAAGCCGCTGTTCCGCTCCACGCTGTATGATAAGATAAACGATCTTATGGGGAAAGAATCTGAATCCACAGAACCGGAAGAAGATTATTCCGACATTAAGGGAATGCATATTCTTGTGGCGGAGGATAATGAGATCAACTGGGAGATCATTTCAGCCATGCTTGATATGTTCGAGATCTCTACAGACCATGCGGAAAACGGACGGATATGCGTGGATATGATGCAGTCGGCAGCTGAGGGAAGCTATGATCTGATATTTATGGACGTGCAGATGCCGGAAATGAACGGACTCGACGCGACCAGGGCGATCAGGAAGCTGGATGATTCCTGGGCTTCATCGATACCGATCATTGCGATGACAGCTGACGCATTCTCCGAAAATGTCACAGAGTGTCTGAACGCAGGGATGGACGGGCATATTCCAAAGCCTATCGATATTAAACTAGTCATCAAGGAGATCCGCAGGATCAAAGAGAGGAGTGAAAAAGAATGAAAAAGCTGATTTGTATGTTTCTGGCAGTACTGATGGTTATCAGTCTTGCAGCATGCGGCTCAGAAAAGCAGGGAGCTGAGACAGATAAGGGTTTCCAGCCCGCGCTGGATACTTCCGAAAGCTGTAAGATCATTGTTGCAGGAGGCTATGATAATTTCGAGGCGCTTGAAACCGAGTTTGACCGTTTCAACGAGTATTATCCAGATGTGGAGCTGACGTTCACGAAGGTGGACGACTACAACAACATGATCGGTACGGTACTGGACGGAAACGACGCTCCTGACATCTATGTCAATAACTCATGGATGTATGGAAGGGATCAGTATAAATCTTCCATAGATTATGCAGAGGATCTGTCAGACCCGAAGCTTGGGCTCGATCTTGACTGCATCCGCAGCAACATCATTCTGAATACAGAAGACGGTACTCTTCCGATGGTGCCTGTTTTCTCGAATACATACGGAATGCTCGTGAATAACGATCTGTTTGAGAAAGAAGGCCTGAGTGTTCCTGCGACATATAAGGAGCTCGTAGAAGTATGTGACGCGTTCTATGAGAAGGGATACAAGAACCCGATGATGGGGTATTCCAAAGAAGAGACGACGTCGCTGTTCACAGTGATGATATATCCGTTCTTCTGCGGAGTTGTGGCTGATGACGCGGATGCTGTCAAAAAGCTGAATGCTCTTGATCCTTCGGCAGGCGAATATATGCGCTCTTCTCTTGAGAAGACGGAGCAGTTCATAAAGGACTGCCATGTGGATCTTGATGCCTGCGGTAAGATCGAAGATAACTATGAGGCGGTTATCCTCCGCTTCTTTGAGGGCGACGTACCTATGATGACATGCTCCGGAGATACTGTTTCAGGGACAAAGAAGCGCGAGAGCATTTCTGAGGCATTTATCGCGAATCCGTTCAAATACACATTTGTTCCTATCCCTGTGACAGATGAGGGAGCTTACTTCCTGGATATTCCGAATCTTCAGTTCTCTGCCAACAAGGAAAGCGAAAATCTGGACATGGTCAACGAATTCATGCGTTTCCTGATTACATCATCTGAGCTGAACGAGATGGCGCATAATAAGGGACTCATGTCGCCGACAAAAGACCTGTCGTTCGATAATATGTATGCGGCGTTTGGGGACATCCCTGAATCACGCGTACTGTCACCGGAAGAATTCGGCCTTACGGACGACGCAGTAATACAGCTCAGGCAGGCTGTTTACGGAGTAGGGACAGGTAAAATGACAATAGATGAGGCGATCAAAGCTTTTGGAACTTATTCCAACTGACCGCTGCGTTTTAGAAATGTTAAAAAGAGAGCACCTCTCATGAGGCGCTCTTTTTGTTTTAATATGCTATTGCCATTGAGATCGAATACATCATCTCAGCGATTTTTCTGCCAAATTTCTGTTATGAGCAGGATGCGGTCATTGTGCTGGATTCTGAAAGTAAATAAAAAGACGCATCTGACAAAGCACTCCTTTTTTCTACAATGAAACAGCGAGTGATGATATAATATGATAAAAGACAAAGCTGAAAAGAGAGAAGCTGCCTGTTAAGGTCCTGCTGCTACCGAAGCTTGAGCAGGGAAAGATCAATGGCGGTTTCCCGGGGGAAGCGCAGTATTTCTAAGATGAATGTCTTTCCGGAGGAGAAGAATATGAGATCGTCGGCGGCGAGATGTTCGACGCGGTGTTCCTTATGGGGCCGCTGTATCATCTTACAGACTCTGAAAGCCGTGAGAAGGCGCTCAAAGAAGCGGTAAGAGTGCTGAGAAGAGGCGGATATCTGTTCTGCAGCTTTATACTGACGTTCGGAAACGTGATTTACATTCTGAGGCTCTGTGAAAAGGAAGAATACCTTTCAAATGCGGAGCATCTTATGGTAGTATCAAAGAAGAAATGAGAATGCACTTGAGAGGAGACGATGCGATGTATTATACGAATGTACTTGATCTGATAGGCAATACTCCTTTGATCAGTCTTGAAGAGACAACAGGGCTGCATATCTACGCCAAGGCGGAATTCCTGAATCCTGGCGGCAGCATCAAAGACAGGATAGCCCTGAACATGATAGAGCAGGCGGAGAAGGACGGAAAGCTGAAGCCGGGGATGACGATCATTGAGCCTACGTCAGGCAATACTGGTATAGGACTTGCGTTCTGCGGCGTCCGTAAGGGATACCGTGTCATAATTGTCATGCCGGAAAATATGAGCGAAGAGCGGAAGAAGATCATACGCGCGCTCGGAGCGGAGCTCGTGCTTACGCCGCCTGAGCTGAGTATCGCCGGCTCTGTGGATAAAGCCAAGGAGATCGCCGGCGATTCTCCGGACTATTTCATTCCACAGCAGTTCCAGAATCCGGCGAATCCGGAGACACATTACCGCACGACGGCTAAAGAGCTTGTTGAGCAGCTTGGGAAGAAGATCGACATATTTGTATCAGGAGTCGGAAGCGGCGGCACTCTGCAGGGAATAGCGAAGTATCTCCTTGAGATGAACCCGGACTGCAAGATAGTTGCCGCTGAGCCGAAGAACGTATCAGCTCTGCTTGGGCAGGAGCCCGGGCTCCATCAGATACAGGGGATAGGAGATGGATTCATCCCTGATATTCTTGATACCTCGATCATTACAGATATAGTCGAAGTATCGGATGATGATGCTATCAACACCGCTCGCGAGCTGGCGAAAGTCCAGGGACTCCTTGTAGGGACGTCCTCCGGAGCAAACGTGTGGGCCGCGAAGCAGATGGCTGAGAAATACGGAAAAGACAAGAATATAGCTACGGTACTGGCAGACCGTGCGGAAAGGTATTTCAGCACGGCGCTGATCTAAGCTCATCTTGAGATATGTCGGTAAACAATAACATTAGAAAAGACAACATAACCGGGGCGGTACTTGTGTTCCTCGCTGCGGTATGCTTCAGTATAGGCGGGATCTGCATCAAGCTGATCCCGTGGTCTTTTCTTGCGATAAACGGAGCAAGGAACCTTATCGGTGCATGCGTGATCGGGATATATCTGCTTTGTACTCATCACAGGATCGTGCTGAACAAGCCGGTATTGACCGGGGCTCTTTCTACGATCGGCGTGACGACGTTCTTTATTCTCGCTAACAAGCTGACTACTGCTGCGAACGCGATAGTTCTGCAGTATACCGCGCCGGTATTCGTAATACTGTTCATGTTCCTTTTCTTCGGAATAAAGCCGGAGAAGAAGGAGGTAATGACCTGTGCGGCTGTGTTCGCCGGCGTATGCCTGTTCTTTATCGACGGACTTAAGACAGGCAATACGGCAGGCGATATGACCGCGGTCCTGGCCGGCATTTTCTACGCGGGGGTACTCATGATGAACACTGCTGAGGACGCAGACCCTCTTTCATCGTGCTTTCTGGGGCAGCTTGCGGCGGGGATCATATTCGCGCCTCTTGTGCTCAGTGAGACCGACTTTTCAGCTCCAGTCGTTACTTCTGTACTCCTGCTCGGCCTGATACAGGTGGGCCTTGCGTACGTTTTCCTGTCGACGGGGCTCAAAATGACCGATGCTGTTACGGCAAGCCTCGTCACATGTCTGGAACCTGTCATGAACCCGGTATGGGTCGCGCTATTCTATGGGGAAATGATCACGCCGCTTTCAGCAGCCGGCGGAGTGATCGTCCTTACAGCGGTGGTCCTGTATAATACACTTCCTAAGAGGGAAATGAAATAGATAACAAATAGCTCCCTTTTAGTGTTACAATACACGTATGGAGACTAATTATAAGGACAAGATAACGCTTTTGCTTCCGCTTATTTTATACGGATTTCTGTACATGTTCATTTTTGTTGTGCTTGAAGGTATAGAGTATAGGCATTATTTTGATCCATCGATTGCTCTTGACAGCCGGATACCTTTCATTCCGGCTTTTATTGTGCCGTATATCATATGGTTCGCGTGGGTGCCTCTTACCGCTGTATATCTCGTCATAGAGGACGAAGACGAGTTCCGGAAGGCGAGATTCATGCTGATCACCGGGATGACGGTGTTTCTTTTCATATCGGCTGTGTTTCCTACCAGGCTGTCACTGAGGCCTGAAGTTATGCCGTCGGACGGCTTTTTCTGCACTCTGATAGAAACTCTTTATTCAGCCGATACATCCACCAACGTCTTTCCGTCGATACATGTATATAACACATGCGTCATGTGGTACACTTTTATACACAGCAAAGGCAGACTGTCAGAAAACAGGGCGGCCGGGATAGTTATGACTTTGATATCAGTACTTATCTGCATGTCTACCATATTCATCAAGCAGCATTCGCTTATCGATGTCCTTGGCGCCTTCCTCATGTTCTTCATAGTGAAGGAGCTGATGGACAGGTTATATGGAAGAAAGTGTGTAGGTCATGAAAACGATTAGCTTTATCGTACCGTGCTTCAATTCCGAAGGGTACATGGGAAAGTGCGTGGACTCTATCCTGACGGGAGGAGATGATATCGAGATCATCATTGTTGACGACGGCAGCACAGACGGGACAGGAAAGATCGCAGACGAGTATAAAAAAAAGTATCCTGATATCGTAAAGGTCATCCATAAGGAAAACGGCGGACACGGATCCGGTATAAATTACGGGCTGAAGGAAGCGACAGGTACGTTTCTTAAGGTAGTGGACAGTGACGACAGGCTGGATGAAGACGGCTTGAAGAAGGTGCTCGAGTTCCTTAGGGATCTGCAGGACGACGAGATCGACATGCTCCTCACTAATTATGTATACGACAAAGTCGGGTCGCATCATAAGTTCGTGATGAAGCCTAAGGGGATACCGAAGGACAGGATGCTTACGTGGGACAGCGTGAAGCGCATCAGAAAGTATCACTTCATACTCATGCATTCGATAATATACAGGACGGCTCTTCTCAGGGGATGCGGCCTAGAACTCCCGGAACACACTTATTATGTCGATAACATCTATGCGTTCCAGCCGCTTCCTTTTGTAAGGAAGTTCTGCTATAAGGACATAGATCTCTACTGGTACTTCATCGGAAGAGAGGGACAGTCAGTAAGCGAGGAGAAGCTCGTCAAGCAGATAGACCAGTATATCAAGGTCATCAAGATCATGACGGAGATATACAGAGAGAGCAGGAGGATGGACGTAAGCAGAGTATGCTTAAGGTACATGCTCAGCTATCTCGAAATCGTATTCGCCATAACATGCAACTATCTAAACGCCGGAAAGACAAGAGAATATATCGAGAAGAAGAAACAGCTCTGGAAAGACGTGAGAGAAATAGATGAGGAGACGGCGAGACATCTGAGAAGAAGGTTCACGCTCATCATGACCAATCTTCCGGGAAGAGTGGGAAGAGCTCTGACAGGAAGGATAGTGAAGATCCTGTCTGCAATAATGGGACTCAATTGAGGTGAGTGTTATGAAATACGATCTTCTGATTGTAGGAGCCGGACTGTACGGCGCTGTGATGGCGGAGCGTGCCGCGGCCGCGGGGAAGAAAGCTCTGGTGATCGAAAAGCGCGATCACATCGCGGGGAACGTATATACGGAAAAAACAGGCGGCATAGACGTTCACAGATACGGAGCGCACATATTCCATACTGATGATGAAAAGGTATGGGAGTATGTGAACCGCTTCGCGTCGTTCAACAGCTTCATAAACTCGCCTGTCGCGAATTACAAAGGGGAGCTTTACTCTCTTCCGTTCAGCATGTATACGTTCAATAAGATGTGGGGAGTGACAAAGCCTGAAGAGGCGGAGGCTGAGATCAGAAGACAGCGCGCCGAAGCAGGTATAGAGGAGCCCCACAATCTCGAGGAACAGGCGATATCTCTTGTAGGGACAGACATATATGAAAAGCTTATAAAGGGATATACCGAAAAGCAGTGGGGAAGAGACTGCAGAGACCTTCCCGCGTTCATTATAAAGAGGCTCCCGGTCAGGTTCACGTTTGACAACAACTACTTCAGAAGCAGATACCAGGGAATACCGGAAGACGGATATACCGGTATGGTACAGAGCATGCTCGGAAATACCGAAGTGGTGCTCGGAGAAGATTATCTGAAAGACAGAGATAAATGGAACGGGATGGCGGACAAGGTCATATACACAGGGCCTGTCGATGCGTACTTCGGTTATTCGCTTGGCGCTCTGGAATACAGGTCTGTCCGCTTTGAGACAGAAGACCTTGACACGCCGAACTTCCAGGGGAACGCCGTAGTGAACTACACGGACAGAGAGACCCCGTGGACGAGGATAATAGAACACAAGTGGTTCATGATGAGTAAGGCTGAGGGCATACCGCATACGATAATAAGCAGAGAATACAGCGCGGAATGGAAGCCTGGGGACGAGCCTTATTATCCTGTGAACGACGATAAGAATGCTGGGCTCTACAGAAGATACAGAGAGCTTGCAGATAAAGAAAAGAGCGTAGTGTTTGGAGGAAGGCTCGGAGAGTACAGATACTATGACATGGATCAGGTCATAGCAAGAGCGCTTTCCGAAGCCGGGAGACTATTCCGGGAGGAGCTATGAAACAGGTATCACTTGGGACCAAATGGGTATTCGCGATAGGACAGCTAGGGTGGTCCATACTGTCAGGCATAATCGCTAATCTTCTGGTCAATTTCTATCTGCCTGACTCGACAGGCAACGGCGTAATAACATTTGTAACAAGCGCGACTTTTGTCGGCCTTACAGTGATCGGGATAATCACTGCGTGCGGGCGCATAGTCGACGCGGTGACCGACCCGTGGATAGCGAACATGTCGGACAACTGCAGAAGTAAGCTTGGGAAGAGAATACCTTTCATGAGGTATGCGGCTATCCCGTTCGCCGCAGTGACAGTGCTGGTGTTCTGCTGTCCTGTGAGAGGAGAGTCGTCCGTCAATATCGTATGGCTCGCGGTCATGATGATACTGTTCTACATTTTCATGACAGCCTACTGCACGCCGTACAACGCACTCATCCCGGTCCTCGGGAGAAACCAGAAGGACAGAATGGATATATCGACATACATATCGCTCACGTACATAGTAGGTACAGGAATAGCTTTTGCCGGCAAGATGATATGGGAGGCGCTTCAGGCAGCGACCGGATGGGACTATTACATCTGCGCGAGGCTTACTCTCACGGTGCTTTCCGTGATAGCGCTTGCGTGCATGCTTCTTCCTGCCTTCCTGATAAACGAGAAAGAATACGACGACACGCCGGCTGTGAAGGAGAACGCGTTCAGATCGCTCGCCAAGACTTTCGCCAACAGGCACTTCAGAGTGTTCGTTCTTTCAGACATCATCTACTGGATAGGGATAACGATCTTCAACACAGGATTCATCTACTATGTGGAAGTGCTCCTTGAGCTGGACAACTATATGATACTGTTCATATTCATGACGTTCATAACGTTCATATGCTACCCGGTGGTGAACATACTCTCGAGGAAGTTCGGAAAGAAGAAGCTGCTTACAGTGGGATTCGGGCTTTTCGGCTTCGCGTTCCTCGTATCGGCGTTCGCGGGAAGGATCCCGTTCATTCCGAACGATATATACGGATATATCATCTGCGTTCTCGTGGGCGTGCCTCTTTCGGTGCTTGGCGTGATACCGCAGGCGATCGTTGCCGACATAGCCGAGAGCGACTGCATAGAGACGGGAGAGAACAGGGATGCCATGTTTTACGCGGCGAGGACGTTCGCGTTCAAGCTCGGACAGTCGATCGCGATGATCATATTCACTTCACTCGCAGTGATAGGGCAGTATAAGGAAGTGAACGAAGCAGGAGAGGTACTGATCAGGAACAACGGGACCGGATACAGAGTGGGGCTGATAATCGCTCTTCTCCTCTGTGTCATAGCAATGCTGATCATCTGCTTCTATAAAGAAGACCAGGTAATGGATATCATAAACAAGAACCATGAAGAGCTGGAAGGAAATAAGACAGACGAACTTAAGTGACCGTTATGATAGAGATCGTTTACAGCAAAGGCACCGAAGACTTTGATGTTCTGGAGCCGGACGGAAATATCAGCTTCACATCCGAAGAGAAGGACGGCCGCGTGAAAGTAACTGTTAAAGCGTCATCGGATATCACCCTCAAAAGAGTCAAGATGCCGCTTGATATGAGGTTCAGCAGCGACGACCTTATATTCGTGAACGGCTATCAGTCGTGGACACAGACAGAAGAGTTCACGGTAAAAGAGCATCTGAACAACCTCGACAGGCTGCCTAAGGCGATCAATTCGAGATACCATTTCAAAGCCTATGGCTCGCAGGCTTTCCGTCCAATGGCGGAATATGAGCTCCTCGGCTTTGATATCGCGTATACGAAAGGGGAGAAGCCGTTCTTCATCGGAAGCTTCAACTCTGCAAACGCGTATCTCATAATACGCTTCATGAGGAAGAGCAGCATGATAGTGCTGGAGAGCGACGTCGAAGGGAAAGTGCTTAGCGAGGGCGAATCGTTCACGGTCTTCGACTTTATGACTGCCGAGGACGGAGAAGAATACTTCAACAGCTTTCATCCTGTCTCGGAGAGGAAGCTCTTCGGCTACACTTCCTGGTACAATCACTATCAGGATATCAGCTGGGATAAGATAAATACGGCGCTGGAGAAAGCGGACGACAGGTTCGACCTTTTTCAGATAGACGACGGATTTGAAACGTTCGTGGGGGACTGGCTGGATATAGATAAGGAGAAGTTCCCGGACGGACTTGCGGATATAATAGACCGAGTACATGATAAAGGAATGCTGGCCGGCATATGGCTCGCGCCTTTTTCGGCCGAGACGAAGTCACGCGTGTTCATTGAGCATCCTGACTGGATAGCAAGAGATAACGGGGAGCCTGTATATGCCGGGAGCAACTGGAGCGGCTTCTGTCCGCTGGATCTGAACAACAGCGAAGCGGTGGGCTATATAAGGAAAGTACTGCATTATTATGTGATGCTTGGATTCGATTTTTTCAAACTCGATTTCCTGTACGCGGTAAACCTGAAGCCGCTTAAGGGAAGGACCAGAGCTGAAACGACAGAATTTGCATACAGGATGATAAGAGATGAGCTTGACGGAAAGTTTATCCTTGGGTGCGGGGCGATACTGTCGAATGCTGCTGAGAAGTTTGACTACTGCAGGATCGGCCCTGACGTATCTCTCTCATTTGATGATGCGGCGTATATGAGGCTGTTTCATTCAGAGAGGATATCCACAAAGGTGACCATCAAGAATACGATCTACAGGAGCATCATGAACGGGCATTTCTTCATGAATGACCCGGACGTGTTCCTTCTCCGCGATAATATCAAGCTTACATCAGGACAAAGGATATCTCTCGCCGGGATCAACGCTCTCTTCGGGTCGCTTCTGATGACTTCTGACAATATAGGAGAATATACCGGCAGAAAGAGGACCGCCTTCGAGCATGCTCTCGATCTGTTCTATAACGCTGAGGTGATATCCTATGAAAGAAAAGGTAAAATGATCGCGGTAAAGTTCGAAAATCACGGGGTAAAATGGTCCTTCTTATATGACTCCGTGAGGGGAATGATGACTGACATTTCAAAGCAGGATCGATATTGACGGAATAATAAGAAAAAAACACCTCTGTTCCCGCAGGAGCAGGGGTTTTTCTTATTGCAATTTCAACCTGCAGACAGTATAATTAACGTAGGTTGTTGTACAGTTTGAGAAGGCTTTGAAATGGAAAGACTAAGATGTGCAGATAAAGGATACTTTTACTATTCGCATCGTGAAAACAATGTCTTTATTTCTGCGGTCTTAAACTGTGTGGAAAGTATAAAGTCAACATCCTGAGATCACGCTGACGGCATCGAAGTCACAGAGTGGATATACTCTGTGAGGCCGGCTGACGTGGTCGTTTTTTTATCCTGATTGGAATTTGTTATTTGTCCCTTTGGGGCAGAAACAGTTTTTCAATACCGGTACGAGCGGCAAGATGACGAACGCATCGCTTCTGTGAACAGTAGCCACTTCTCAGATCATCCTGCGCCGCATTCATCAGTTCTTCTGCCGTAAGCAAGAGAACCGATGAATGTGAAGCCATCAGAACTGCGACACCGGGAACATCTACAACATTAGTTATTGACATAACTAGGAGGAAAAGAAATGAAAAAGAACAACATTAAGAAGATGCTGGTAGTCCTTCTTGCACTGGTAATGGTGTTTGGACTTGCTGCATGCGGTAAATCCGGCGGCGGCGGATCAAAGGGCCCTGGAGATGGTTCATCCATTACTCTGTTCAACTCAAAGAACGAGATCCAGGAAGACTTCGAAGCGCTTGCTAAGACCTATGAGGAGAAGACCGGTGTTCACATCGATGTTTACTATTCTCAGGACACAGTAGCTGCTCACCTTGCTACAAAGTATGCTTCCAAGGCTCCTTACACGATCAACATGGTCGACTCAAAGGATGTCTATGGACAGCTCGGACAGCAGTACGCAGCTGACCTCACAGGAGCAAAATGGGTCGACGACACAGACTATGCTATCACAGTAGATAACAAAGTCCTCGGATTCCCGGTTTGCTTCGAAGCAAGAGGAATCCTGTACAACACAGCTTCCATCAAGAAGACTCTCGGCAAGGACTTTGATCCTGCATCAGTAAAGACTCTTGATGACTTCAAGGCTATCCTTGAGGAACTGAAGAAGAAGGGCATGGATGCTCCTACAGCTATCCTTTCACCTGACTGGTCACTCGCTGCTCACTTCCTTGGACAGGTAGTAGACGAGAGAGACGATGTCGATGGATTCGTCGCTGACCTCAAGGCCGGCAAAGTAGACCTTATGAAGGATGAGAAGTTCAATGCACTTATGGACCTCTTCGATGTACTGAAAGAGTACAACATGTTCAAGTCAAGCGCTGCTAACTCAGAGGATGAGCTGGTACACCAGGCTATGTCAGAAGGACAGGATGCATTCCAGTTCGGCGGATGCTGGGAATGGAATGACCTGCTGACATATGACTACAACGGACCTGTTGGAATCATGCCTCTCCCACTGAACATGAAGGACGACTTCACAGGAAAGATCGATGGAGCTGCTTCAAAGTTCTTCTATGTTGATGCAAGCGAATACACGACAGCTGAGGACCAGGAAGCCGGTAAGGCATTCCTTGAATGGCTTGCTACATCTGACGAAGGTAAAGAATTCGTTTCAAAGACATGCGGAATGGTATCACCTTTCAAGAGCAATACTGTTGAGTGCACAAACGACATCGGCGCTGTTGTAAAGGAATTCGTAGATGCCGGCAACACATTCCCAGATTATCCGGGATTCCCAGATGACCACTATTCAAAGATGGGTATCGAGATGCAGAAGTATCTGGGCGACCAGTGCACACGTGAAGACCTTGCTAAGGCTTATCAGGATTACTGGAAGGCTCAGGCATAATAGCTGGTTATAGATACTATTGCTGTTAAATGTTTGAAGGTAAGAGGCATGCCCGGAAGGGCAAGCCTCTTGCCATAACTGTTACAACAGTTTCAGGCATATGAAATAAGGGGATAATATGAAAAGAAACACTTTAAGCTATAAAGTCAGGCAGTATCTGATGTTTGGCGGTGTAGGAACCCTTTTGTTCTGTGCTGTAGTAGTCGTTCCGTTTATTTATGGTATTTATCTTACCTTCACAAGCTGGGACGGCGTATCGCTTGAAAAACCATTCGTTGGATTTGCCAATTACGCGGCGGCGTTCGCTGACAGTGAATTCTGGGCTGCCATGGGCAGAACAGTGATCTACTCTGTTTTCTCTGTAGTACTGATCAATGTATTCGCTTTCGCGATGGCATATCTGGTAACAAGCGGTGTAAAGGGACAGAACTTCTTCCGTGCCGGATTTTTCATTCCTAACCTGATCGGCGGTATCGTATTAGGTTATGTCTGGAAATTCGTATTCAACAGGGCTTTCGTTGCAATAGGTTCAGCTATTACAGGAGGCCAGGTTGCATCACTGCTTGCAACTCCTAATGGAGCCATGTTCTGTCTGATATTCGCCTCGGTATGGCAGTATGCGGGCTACATGATGCTGATCTATGTAGCAGGATTCATGAGTGTATCTGATTCACTCAAGGAAGCTGCTCTGATCGACGGATGCACACCTTCACAGGCTATGATGAACGTAACGATCCCTCTGATGAGAGGATCATTCGTACAGTGCATCTTCCTCAGCATCACCAGATGCTTCGTAGTTTACGATGTAAACCTGTCACTCACGAACGGCGAACCATTCGGAAAAACAATTATGGCAGCCATGCACGTATACAATACAGCCTTCACCTATAAGAACTATGGTATGGGCCAGGCTGAAGCATTGATACTGTTTATTGTATGCGCTGTGATCGGTGTAACTCAGGTAATGATTGGTAAGAAAGGAGAGGTGGAAGCGTAATGACTCAGAACGAGAAAGCTGCAAAAGCTAAGAAGAGAAATCACATCATCATGCTGATAATACTGGCATTGCTTTTCATCTTCTTCGTCATGCCATTCATTCTGGTATTGATCAACGTTTTCAAGGACAAGGCCGACATCGTGACCAATCCTCTTGCTCTTATCGGTAAGCACGGATTCACGATGAAGAACTTCCCTGAAGCCATGCAGAAGATGGACTTCTTCAATGTATTCAAGAACTCACTCATAATCACGATCAGCGCGACGATACTTACGATCCTGATCTCAGCTATGACATCATTCGTGATCGTACGTAATGGGAAATGGCCTGTATGCACACTGGTGTTCGCACTTATGGTCGCATCAATGGTAATTCCATTCCAGGTACTGATGGTTCCACTGGTATCTGTTTACGGAGGTATCTTCGGCGTACTGAATCACAGAATCACTCTGATCCTTATGCACGTAGGGTTCTCGGTCTCCATGGCGACATTCATGTTCCACGGAGCAATTCATTCCAATATACCTCTTGAGCTGGAAGAAGCCGCTCTGATAGATGGATGCACAAGATGGCAGACATTCTGGAAGATCGTATTCCCACTGCTCAAGCCGACGATCGCTACAGTAGCGATCATTGACGCAATGGCGTTCTGGAACGATTACCTGCTGCCTAGCTTAGTACTGACAGATAAGGCGATCTACACGATCCCTATTGCGACACAGCAGTTCTACGGAACCTATTCTACAGATATCGGTCTGGTAATGGCAGCTCTGTTACTGGCAATGCTGCCTATTCTGATCCTGTATCTATTCCTGCAGAAATACATCGTTGCGGGAGTTACTTCAGGAGCTGTTAAGGGCTGATCTGAGCATTTAGAAAGTATAAGTATTTATGGATCGTTTTTTCGACGTAAACAACCCGGTTATGCGTTTCCTGTCGACTCTGGTCGATCTGGCTATAGTGAATCTTATGACAGTGTTGTTTGCGCTGCCGGTCATAACAGCAGGAGGCTCTTTAGCCTCAATGAATTATGTGTTACTGCATATGTACAGAAGAGATGAAGGATATCTCAGAAGTATGTTCGTGAAGTCTTTCAAGGCCAACTTCAGGCAGGGAATACCAGAAGGGCTTATCGCTGTAGCGATCGCCGGTATTGCCGCAACTGACCTTTGGGTACTTCACAATATGGACAGCAGGATCGCCACGATGCTGATGATAATAATCACAGTCATAACGGCATATCTGCTGACTACGATGGTATATGTTTTCGCCTTACAGGCAAGATATGAGAACACACTTACAGGAACGATAGTGAATGCGTTCAGGTTATCTATAGCGCATCTTCCGAGAACTCTCGGGATGATGATAACATGGATCCTGTGGATACTAACGCTATGGTATCTGCATAGGGCCGCGCTGCTGGCGTTCCTGATCTACGGATTCACTCTTCCGGGATATATATGCGTATCACTATATGAGCCAATATTGACAAAGCTCGAGGATAACAATGACAATTAGCGAAGAACTTAAAAAAGCAAGAGAATATGAAGAAAAAGAGGGCAAGCTCATAAGTAAGGAGCTCAGGCCCGTATATCATTTCTCTCCAAGAGTAGGTTGGCTCAATGATCCAAACGGACTCTCGTTCTATGGAGGAAAGTATCACCTGTTCTACCAGTACTACCCTTATGATTCATTCTGGGGGCCGATGCATTGGGGACATGCCGTGAGCTCAGATCTTCTGCGCTGGGAGTATCTCCCGTGCGCTCTGGCTCCTGATACTGAACAGGACAGGGCGGGATGTTTCTCAGGATCAGCTACTGTGACTATTGACGGTAAGCATCTTCTGATGTATACAGGCTGTGTAGATGATGACCAAGATCCACAGCACAGATGGAAACAGCAGCAGAACATCGCAATAGGAGACGGCAGGGATTACGTCAAGTTTGAGGGTAATCCGGTCATAGGCGAGGATGAGCTGCCCGATGGGGCGGATCCTCACGAATTCAGAGATCCATATATATGGAAGATCGGAGAGGGAAGATACAGAGCGCTGGTCTCTAACGCCAACACCGGCAACGGAGGCATAACTCAGCTCTGCGTCTACAGAAGCGATGACGGATTCCACTGGAGAAGGCACAGCATTCTTTTTGAAGACGATATGAAGATCGGAATCATGTGGGAATGCCCGAACTTCTTCAAACTGGGATCGGAATACGTACTCATCGCGAGTCCTATGGACATGGAGAAAGAGGAATCGGAGGGATCGATAAGATTCCCGAAGGGAAATAACGTCTGCTTCATGACAGGTCACTATGACGATGAGAAAGGAAAATTCAGGCCATATCTCAGAGAGAACATGCAGGCGGCATATCATCCGGTAGATTCCGGACTTGATTTCTACGCGCCTCAGGTGCTTCAGGCACAGGATGGACGCAAGATCATGATAGGCTGGATGCAGGATCCGGAGGTATCGAACGATCACGACAGATCGATGAAGATCTTCGGACAGCTGACAGTTCCGCGCGAGCTGTACGTAAAAAGCGGCATGCTCTGCCAGAGACCTGTCAGAGAGCTCGAATCGCTGAGATGTGACAAGAAGGAATTCCATAATGTCAGCGTAGGTCATGAAGAGACCTCGCTCGACGGCGTAAAAGGCCGCTCACTCGAACTTGTTATGCGGGCAGGAGGTAATGACAGTCATTACAAAGAGCTCAGCATAAAGTTTGCGAAAAACGATAAATACTATACCGAACTCAGGTTCAGACCGGGACAGTCTGTTATCACAGTTGACCGGACAAGATCAGGTCTGACCGGTGATTTGCCGTTGGAAAGAACTATAAAAGTACGAAACAGAAAGGGCCTCATTTCATTGAGAATACTACTTGATAAATGGAGCGCGGAAATTTTCGTCAACGACGGCGAACAGGTATCCACATTAACGTATTACACAGATCCTTTGGCAGACGACATTACGTTCAGCGCCGACGGAAACGTGAAGATGGATCTGACCGTATACAGGCTTGATCCAGAAAACAGAAAGTAAGTATATTGGAATAAAAGGAGTAATAAAAATGGCAAGTTTATCATTAAAACACATCCGGAAGGAATATCCTAACGGCTTCGTAGCTGTAAAGGATTTCAATCTGGAAGTTCAGGACAAAGAGTTTATCATCTTTGTCGGACCGTCTGGATGCGGTAAATCCACGACCCTGCGTATGATCGCAGGCCTCGAGGATATCTCAGGCGGTGAGTTCAAGATCGACGGCGTTCTGATGAACGACGTTGAGCCTAAGGACAGAGACATCGCTATGGTATTCCAGAGCTATGCTCTGTATCCGCATATGACAGTAAGGGACAACATGGGATTCGCTCTGAAGCTGAGAAAGGTTCCTCAGAAGGAGATCGATGAGAAGGTCAACGAGGCCGCTCAGATCCTCGGACTTGAGAAGCTGCTCGACAGAAAGCCAAAGGCACTGTCCGGAGGACAGAGACAGCGTGTCGCTATGGGACGTGCTATCGTAAGAAACCCTAAGGTATTCCTGATGGACGAGCCTCTCTCAAACCTCGACGCTAAGCTGAGAGTTGAGATGAGAACTCAGATCTCCAAGCTTCATGAGAGACTTGGCGCTACCATCATCTACGTAACACACGACCAGACCGAGGCTATGACACTTGGTACAAGGATCGTTGTAATCAAAGAAGGAGACGTTCAGCAGATCGGTGCTCCGTCAGTTCTTTACAGCAAGCCATGCAACCTGTTCGTAGCTCAGTTCATCGGTTCACCTCAGATGAACATCTGGGATGCAGTCGTAGAGATCAAGGGCGACGAGACATTCCTCCATGTTGGAGAAAACGTACTGAAGGTCCCTGATGATAAGAAAGACGTTCTTGCTGATTATGACGGCAAGACCGTTGCTTTCGGTATCCGTCCGGAGGATATCACCGATGACGCTAAGGTCATCGCTGAGAATCCTGACGATGTCATCAAGTCAAAGATCGACGTACGTGAGCTGCTCGGTGCAGAAGTATTCCTGTATTTCGACGTAGAGGGCAAGCAGACAACTGCGAGAGTTTCCCCGAAGACAAAGCTTCAGGTAGGAGACGAGGCAGAGTTTGCTCTTGACATGAGCAAGATCCATCTGTTCGACAAAGATACAGAACAGAGCCTGCTCTATCCACAGGAACCAAATCCTGACACAGACGAAGAGTAAGTCATATACAAAGAGGGGAGTCCCTGCGGGGGCTCCTCTTTTTTTGTTCTTTTCTTATATATTAGGAAGCGTTATATACGTTTTGGGTGTATAATCAACATGGGCTACTATGGAAAGCAGCTATACGATCAAAATGTTTTGGAGGATCAGGAAATGGCAGATATTTTAACGCTTGGAGAGCTATTAATAGACCTCACGGAAAAGGGGAAAGATGAGAACGGCAGCAGTATAATGGTTGCATATCCGGGAGGAGCTCCGGCTAATGTCGCGGTCGCCGCGTCACGGCTTGGATCTGACGCATCTTTCGTCGGTAAAGTCGGGAATGACTCGTTCGGGAAATTCCTTAAGAAGACGATGGAAGACGAGGAAGTAAACACTGACGGCCTGTATCTTTCAGACGAATATCAGACTACTCTTGCCATTGTAGCTGTAGGCGAAGACGGAGACAGAGAGTTCTCTTTCTACAGATCTCCGGGGGCTGATACACAGCTGACTCCTGAAGAAGCTCTGGGCGTTATGGAAAAGAACGGCGTTCCTTCGATAATGCATATCGGATCGCTTTCCCTGACTACTTCTCCGGCGAAAGAAGCCTGTGAAGAAGCGGTAAAATACGCGAAAGCGAACGGTTCTGTAATAAGCTACGATCCGAATTACCGTCCGGTGCTCTGGGAAAGTGAGGACAAGGCAGTAAGCATGATGAAGCTGCTGCTGCCTGATACCGACATAGTCAAGGTCGCGGAAGAGGAGATGGTATTGCTTACCGGATCTGACGACTGCGGGGAAGCCAGCAGAATACTTTCAGAATACGGCATTAAGCTGGTAATAATAACTCTCGGCGGCGAGGGAGTATTCGTAAGATACGGAGACTTCACAGAGAAGATCCCCGGTGAGAAAACAACTGTAGTCGATACGAACGGCGCGGGGGATACGTTCCTCGGAGCAATGCTTGCGAGACTTGCGGGAAGAAAAGCTGAAGGTAAGTCTGTAATTGACGATATAACGCCTGAAGAGCTTGTTGAATATGTAAAATACGCAAATAAGGCGGCGGCTATAACATGCTCGAGGCCTGGCGCGATACCGGCCATGCCTAAGGCGGATGAAATGAATCAGTGAACTTAGATCCAGGGCAGGAATAACGATATGGCTAAGAAAGCGGCTAAAAATCAGAACACAGCAGGTCCTAACGTCTTCAGGCAGAGGCTTGCCAATCATCTCGGCGAACTAAGACAGCTCTATATGGAGATCTACCACGATGATAACTCTTTCGAGTATTTCATCAGCATGATAAAAAGAAACTATCATGAAAGGAGAGTTTCTCTTAGGAAGTCCGACTTAAAGCGTATGCAGAGCAACGGCTGGTATCATCACAGCGAGATGATGGGCATGATGATGTATACGGAATGCTTCGGAGGCACCCTGAACGGAGTGAGGGAAAAACTCTCATATGTTAAAGAGCTAGGGGTGAACTATCTGCATCTCATGCCTCTCCTCGATTCACCGGAAGGGAAGAGCGACGGAGGATACGCCGTATCAGACTTCAGGAAAGTGCGTCCTGATCTCGGTACGATCAAGGATCTTGAGGATCTTTCCGCCGCCTGCCACAGACGCGGGATAATGCTTTGCCTTGACTTCGTGCTCAACCATACGAGTGAAGAGCATGAGTGGGCGAAAGCCGCCAGAGCCGGCGACCAGGTCGCAAGATCAAGATACTTCTTCTACGATAACTGGGACATACCTGATAAATACAACAGAACTATGCCTGACGTATTCCCCGAGACAGCTCCGGGAAACTTCACATATTTCGACGACTGTAAGCAGATAGTGATGACTACGTTCTATCCGTTCCAGTGGGATCTGAATTATGCCAATCCGATGGTTTTCAACGATATGACGGACAATCTCCTGTATCTCGCGAACCGTGGGATCGACGTTTTCAGGCTGGATGCGGTACCGTATATATGGAAGCAGCTGGGAACCAGCTGCAGGAACCTTCCTGAAGTTCATAAGCTCGTAAGGATGATGCATATCGCATGCGATATCGTATGCCCTGGGGTGCTCCTGCTGGGCGAAGTCGTGATGGAGCCTAAAGAAGTGGTCCCTTACTTCGGGACGCCTGAAAGCCCTGAATGCGACATTCTTTATAATGTAACGACGATGTGTACGATATGGCATACTCTTGCGACTCATGACATACGGCTGCTCAAGTTCCAGCTCGACCAGATGAAGGATCTGTCCGAAAACTGCATCTTCCAGAATTACATAAGATGCCACGACGACATAGGATGGGGCCTGGATTACGGGTTCCTTTCCGCATTCGGTATCCAGGAAGCTCCGCATAAGAAGTATCTGAACGACTGGTTCACAGGAAGGTGGCCCGGAAGCATGTCCAGAGGAGAGCTGTATAATGATTCCGAAGTGTTGAGGGACGCCAGGCTTTGCGGTACTTCAGCCTCGCTCTGCGGAATAGAGACGGCGCTCGAGAGTAACGACGGAGAAGCCCTGAACAGGGCTTTATCTGCGGATATAATGCTTCACGCGTTCATGTTTACATTAAGTGGTATACCGGTAATCTACAGCGGCGATGAGATATGTATGCTGAACGATTACACGTATCATGACCACTATACAAAGAAAGACGACAGCAGGAACATACACAGAGGAGTGTTCGACTGGGATCTTGCGGAAAAGAGGCATACAAAGGGCACGGTCACGTGCGCGCTGTACTCACAGCTTCTCCGCCTTATCAAAATAAGGAAAGAGTACGCGGTATTCCATTCAGGAGCGAAGATCGACACCTTTGATACGTCTAACAACAACATCCTTGGGATGGTAAGGAAATATAAGGACCAGACGCTGCTCGCCGTATTCAATTTCTCAGGAGAATGGCTTCCGGTGAAAATACTTAACTGCGAGTGGAAAGACATCACGTATGAAGGCAGCTCCTACACCATGACAGAAGATGAATACCGCGAATACTGGATGGAGCCGTATGGATTCAGATGGTTCTATATCGACGAAGATGTAAAGCCGAGAACTATATAGGACAAGTCATCACATATAGCGGTCTTTCTTCGACATGACTCCGACGAGTCTGTAAGAGATAAGAAACATGATGATGACGAAAATGAAGAATATGATAAAGCTTGCGCCCGATTCCTTGGTGGCAATGAAATCGTAAGTGCCATGGAACAGGACCGGAACAAAAACAGAAAGCTTCCTGTAAAAAGAGGAGGCTTTTTTGTTGCCTGAAAGATCGTATTCTTTTGCTATCGCGTAGAATACGCCCATGAAAACACCGAAGCAGGCATGCCCGGGGATCGCGGTGACAGCGCGGACCAGAGCCGTGGTAATGCCATAAGAGAATACATATGAGATGTTTTCCCACAGAGCGAATCCAAGCGATGTGAATACAGCGTAAACCAGGCCGTCAAACAGACAGTCGAATCCACTGCTGTTCCATGTGCGTTTCTTCATCATGATGTACTTGGAGCTTTCCTCAGACACAGCGACCACACCGTAATACATCAGGACCTGATAGAGCAGTGTGTTCTGGCTGACGAACATACCGAGCACGTACTCGAGAACGATCTCCTCGACAAGGGCGAGCAGAGCCGAAAGTACGCCTCCGACGATGAGGCTCCTTAAGATCCTCGGGTCTTCAGGCTCGAGCCTGTCGTATCTGTATACCCTGATCATCAGGAAAAGGGCAGGTATGACCGCGGCAAAAAACAAAACGATATTATGAGCGACGTATGGGTATATGAGCATGTCCGTTTCTCCTTCCATTCAGCTCTTTCATTATACTACAAATATTGAAGGTTTTCGTGATTTAAGATATACTTGAAGCAGGAACAGGGGGAAATAATGAGAGTATCAGATCTTTTTGAGAGAATAGAATATACGGTAGTAAAAGGAACGGATTCGAAAGAAGTAAAAGGACTCTGCTTTGACAACAGAAAAGTTTCCGGAGGCGATGTCTTTATCTGCATACGCGGGACTTACTTCGATACGCATTCTGTCATACCGGAGATAGCGGGAGCAAAGCCTGCGGCGATAGTCACGGACAGAGAGTGGCTTTCTTCCGTAAGGGCAGAAGAGCTCGAAAACATCGACGCTGACATACTTTCCGTTGAAGATACGAGAGAGGCGAAAGCATGCGCGTCAGCAGCGTTCTACGGTTATCCGTCAGAGAAGATGACCGTTATCGGGGTCACGGGATCCAAAGGGAAAACCACCACGTCGCATATGATTTGGAGCATACTCAATGCTGCGGGCTTCAAGGCGGGACTCGTCGGGACTACCGGGGGACACATAGGGGAAGAGAGCTTTCATTTTGGAACGACGACGCCTGACTCGGACAGGATGCAGGAGTTCCTCGCGAAGATGTATGACGCGGGATGCACATACGCTGTTGTGGAAGCGTCTTCTCAGGGACTCAAACTTCGCAGGACAGACTTCATAGACTTTGACTATGCGATATTCCTTAATATAGAGAAGGGCGATCATGTAAGCCCTACAGAGCACAAATCGTTCGAAGAATACCTGGACTGCAAGAGAAAGCTCCTGAGGATGAGCAGGACATGTATAGTGAACGGAGACGATCCTCATATAGGCGAGATGCTTGAAGGCGTAGACGGAAAGGTGATCCGCTACGGCTTTGATGAGGAAGATAACGACGCGGTGATAAGCGGCGTGACTGAAGGAGCTGAAGACGGCGTACCGTATGTCGGCTTCACGCTCAAGGGGAAGACGGTGGACGACTATATCGTTGGCATGCCTGGCACGTTCAATGTCGGAAATGCTGCTTCCGCGGCAGTACTTTCGGATGAGTGTGATATACCGCATGACGCCGTGAAGAAAGCCCTGGAGTCGATCAAAGTGCCGGGAAGGCTGGACATGATCTACAGATCAGATGATCTTTCAGTATGCATAGACTACGCGCATAACGGGCTTTCCACGAGGAACCTGCTGAAGGCTTTGAGGGCGTATAAGCCTAAGAGGATAGTATGCGTGTTCGGATGCGGCGGAAACAGAGACGTCGTGAGAAGGCCGGAGATGGGGGAAGCTTCGGGCGAGCTGGCGGATCTGAGCATAATAACGACGGAACACAACAGGTTCGAGGAATTCTCAGACATATTGAAAGATATAATGAAAGGTATGGAGAAGACTTCCGGCAGATATGAGGTGATCGAAGACAGAAAAGAAGCGATGAGAAGAGCGATCGTCGGATCAGAGCCGGGAGATCTGGTAGCGGTTCTCGGCATAGGGAACGACGGATTCCAGCACGATCACGGGAAAGACATACCGCATGACGACATATCTTACGCGAAAGAGCTCATAGAGGAGTGGAAGCGCGGAAAAGAATAATATTGTGCTGACTGATACATTATGATAAATTAGAAATGAAGACAGATGCAGGCTTTGAAGGGATGTGACAGATGCTTCGGACAAGAATGCTCGAGAAACTCAAAGAAGCGCTCCAGGCAGTATTTCCGATAATGACTATCGTGCTGCTGCTTTCTTTTACAGTGTCTCCTGTGCCTTCAAGCATACTCCTCGCGTTCCTCTTCGGAGGGCTGCTCTTAACAGTCGGGATGACGATGTTCTCTCTTGGAGCCGAGCTTGCGATGGAGCCTATGGGCGAATATATGGGCGGAAGTATAACCAGAACCAGAAATCTCTGGATCATACTTCCGTTTTGTTTTGCTCTCGGAATGCTGATAACGATCTCCGAGCCGGATCTCCAGGTGCTGGCAAACCAGGTGCTTTCTGTGCCTAACGCGGTGCTGATACTGTCTGTCGCGTCAGGCGTGGGGTTCTTCCTCGTGATAGCGCTGCTAAGGATGCTTTTCAAAGTGCCGCTCAGGAACATGCTCGTGTTCTTCTACGCTCTGACATTCGTGCTCGCGTTTTTCGCCCCGGATTATTTCATGAGCGTGGCTTTTGATTCGGGCGGAGTTACGACAGGACCTATGACCGTTCCTTTCATCATGTCCTTCGGACTCGGTATCGCTTACATCCGAAGCGACAAGCACGCGGAGGATGACTCGTTCGGCCTCGTCGCTCTGTGCTCTATAGGCCCGATAATAGCGGTCCTTATCCTCAGTATGATATACAGGCCTGACTACGTTGAATACACAAGAGTTTCTATCCCGGTAATAGAGGATACGAGGGATCTGTCATTTATGTTCCTGAAGAGTTATCCGACATATCTTAAAGACATAGCAGCAGCTCTTCTCCCGATAGTTATACTGTTTCTCATATTCAATATGGCAAGGCTCAGGATCGCCAGGAGAGAGCTTTCCAGGATACTGATAGGGTGCGTATATACATATCTCGGACTTGCTACGTTCCTTACGGGAGTGAACGCAGGCTTCATGCCCGCAGGATCTTTCCTCGGGACAAGGCTCGCTGAGCTTCCGGCGAGATGGATCATCATACCGGTCGGAATGCTTATCGGCTACTATATCGTCAAAGCCGAGCCGGCAGTTTATGTTCTCATGGAGAAGGTGGAAGAGATTACAGACGGGTCTATATCCGGTAAGTCGCTTCAGATATCGCTTTCGATAGGAATGGCTGTATCGATAGGCATATCGATGATAAGGGTGATCACCGGGCTTAACATCATGTGGTTCCTTATACCGGGATATCTGATCTCGCTCATTATGGCGTATATGACTCCTAAGATCTTCACGGCTATAGCGTTCGACTCAGGCGGCGTAGCGTCAGGCCCGATGACGGCGACGTTCCTTCTTCCGTTCGCTATGGGTGCCTGTATGGCGGCGGGAGGCAACGTGGTCACCGATGCTTTCGGGCTTGTGGCAATGGTCGCGATGACGCCTATGATCTCCATACAGGCTCTTGGGTTCATATATGAAAGGATGGCGGTCAGGAACGGCACGACTGCGGAAAGAAGGACTTCCGTATCAATCATTCCTGCGCCGGCAAAGATGAATGGAATGTCAGACGAAGAGAAGTATGCTGTAATAGAGCTTTAGCATATGAGGTGATACATGAGTAAGCTGTATTGTATGATAACGATAACGGACAGGAGCCGTGTGAACGAATATCTCAGGCTGTTCGACGAGCATGACGTGCCTCTTGGGCTCGTCACAATGGGCGAGGGGACGGCAAGTACTGAGATGGAAGAGCTGTTCGGCCTTGAGAGCACAGAAACCGAGAAGGCGGTCTGTTTCTCGATAATCCGCGAATCCATCTGGAAATCGGTCAAAAAGGACCTTGAAACACGTGTCAGCGACAGAGAGCCGTGGGCAGGGCGTCCGTATGTGAACGCTCCATGGACCGGTGTGTCTTTCATAGTGCCTGTCTCAAGCGTCGGCGGGCCGAGAGAACTGGCGTATCTCACGAGAGGAATGAAATTCAAAAAAGGAGCTGAGTCAGAATTGAAGAATACGATTTATGAACTTCTGGTAGTCGTGACGAACATCGGCTACAGCGATATGGCTATGGACGCCGCGAGAGACGCGGGCGCTACCGGCGGAACGATAATCCACGCAAGAGGCACAGCTAAGAAAGAGACAGAAGATTTCCTCGGAATATCTCTTGCTACAGAAAGAGATATGATATTCATCGTAACGACAGCGGAGCAGAAGAACGGCATAATGCAGGCGATAATGGAGAACGCCGGTATAGACACTAAGGCGGGATCGCTCGTATTCTCTATGCCTGTGACCGCGACCGCGGGATTCAAGCTTACGAGAGACAGGGTCATGCGTAAGGAAAGAGAGAAGGAAGCAAAAGAATAAAAGTTCCGGCATATGAAAAGGGGCTCCTGCGGAAAGTGCATTATAAGCACTTATGGCAGCGGCCCCTTTTATTATCTTCTGATCTGTCCCTATGCGGCTTTCTCAACTTTCTTTGCAGGCTTGAGAGCGTTGAACAGGACGAACAGCATGAACACTACTGAAGCGCACATCCAAGGGATGAGCATCTGTCTCTTGCCGTCCACGTTGAAGAAATCATAGTAGCCCTTGAAGTATACCACCAGAATGATGAGAGGCAGCACATAGGCGACAAAGCTCTTCAGTGAAGGCGAGAACCTGAGCCCTTCGCCGGCGTTGGCTTCCTTCAGGAATCCGTCCCACCCCCATCCGTTCTTTCTCGTTATGAACAGGATGTATGACAGGCATCCGAGCGGAAGCAGGTTCTGGGAAACGATGAAGTCCTCAAAATCGAGTACTGTGGATCCTTCGCCGAGAAGCTGTATGGACGACCAGATGTTGTAGCCGAATACGCAAGGCAGGCTCATGAGTACGACGACGACCAGGTTGACCAGCGTGCTCTTCTGTCTGCTCCATCCGAGAAGATCCATTAGCATAGCGATGAGATTCTCGAATACGGCTACTACTGTAGAAAGGGCGGCGAACACCATAAAGATGAAGAACAGCCCGCCCCAGAGCTGTCCGCCTGGCATGTTGGCGAACAGGTTCGGGATAGTGATGAAGATCAGCCCAGGGCCCGCGTCAGGCTCGATGCCGTAAGCGAAGCACGCAGGAATGATTATGAATCCCGCCATAAGAGCGACGAGCGTATCAAGAGCTGTGATCCTTACGCATTCTCCTGTCAGTGCTCTCTTACGGTCGATGTATGAACCGAAGATCATCATCGAGCCGACGCCAAGTGACAGTGTGAAGAACGCCTGGCTCATTGCCGCGAATATCACGTTGAATATTCCTGTTTCCTTCATTGCCTTGAAGTCAGGCACGAGGTAGAATCTGATGCCGTCGCCGGCTCCCTTTAAGAATACGGAGTGTACTGCAAGCACGACCATGAGTACCAGAAGGGCGGCCATTATCCATTTGGTAACGTTCTCTACGCCTTTCTGCACTCCGAAGAGGCAGATCAGGAATCCGACGACACATACCAGGATCATCCAGAACGTCATCTCTCCGGCGTTGCTCAGCATGCCGCCGAACTCTCCGCCGATAAAGTCAGCTGTCTGATGTACAAAGTCGCCTTTGCTGCTCCTGTACGCATAGTTGAACATCCAGCCTGCTACTGTCGTGTAATAGAACATCAGGAAGTAGCAGCCGAGGACGCCGATCCATTTCAGGTTATGCCAGCTCGTTCCCTCTGGCTCAAGCTTCTCAAAGCAGTTCGCGATGCTCTGCTTACTTCCGCGGCCTATCGAGAACTCTGCTGTCATTACAGGTATACCGAGGATAAGCAGAAAGATCAGATAGATCAGGATAAACGCAGCACCGCCGAACTTCCCACAGAGGTAAGGGAACTTCCAGACATTACCGATACCTATGGCGCATCCCGCAGAAACGAGGATGAAGCCTAGTCTTGACGCAAAACTTTCTCTCTGTTTTTCCATTTTCAAAACTCCAATCAATCAAACAATTTTATTTGCTAATAAGGCTGTTGATGTCAGCCGCGAGTCCAGCAGGATCGTCAAGCTCGAGACCTGAGAGAATGACCGCCTGATCATAGAGGAGCCTTGCATATGACGCGGCTTTCTCTTTATCGTCAGGAAGAGTCTCCCTGATCTTCGATATGACGTCACTGTCGGGATTGATCTCGAGGACGCGCTCCGCTCTGACGGATCCTGCGCCCGGCATACGGCTCAGCGTCTTCTCCATCTCCAGCGAGATCTCGCCTTTGCTGCTCAGGCAACACGGGCTGTCCGACAGCCTTGTAGAAACGACTACGTCTGATATTTTATCACCAATAGTATCTTTAATAAAGGAAATTAATTCCTTATTTTCTTCCTCAGCCTGTTTTTTCTTTTCCGCATCCTTCTCAGCGTCGGAGGACATGTCCTCGTCAGCTACGGATTTGAACTCTTTATCTTTATAGCTCTGCATCATCTTCATAGAGAACTCGTCGATGTCATCTGTGAAGAATAGCACCTCATATCCTTTCTCAACAGCAGCCTTTGTCTGAGGAAGCATCTCTATCTTCTCTACGGTCTCGCCCGCGGCGTAGTAGATGTACTTCTGGTCTTCTTTCATCCTTTCGACATATTCGTCAAGCGAGACCTTCTTTTTCTCTTTTGACGACGTGAAAAGTATCAGGTCTGAAAGGAGATCCTTGTTCATGCCGAAATTGTCGTATATGCCGTATTTCAGCTGGTTGCCGAAGCAGCTGAAGAACTTCTCATATCCCTCGCGGTCGTCCTTCATGAACTGGACGAGCTCTTTCTTGATCTTCTTCTCAAGATTCTTTTCTATGAACTTGAGCTGTCTGTCGTGCTGGAGCATTTCTCTTGAGATATTAAGAGAAAGATCCTGTGAATCGACCAGGCCTTTTACGAAATTGAAATAGTCGGGAAGAAGCTCTTTGCATCTGTCCATGATCATCACTCCGGATGAGTAAAGCTGGAGGCCTTTCTCATAGTCCTTTGTATAATAGTTGAAAGGAACGTGAGCAGGTATGAAGAGCAGGGCGGTATAGCTGGATACGCCCTCGACGCTGGTCCTGATAACTCTTACAGGATCTTCATAGTCCATGAACTTGGTCTTATAGTATTCATTGTAGTCTTCAGGCTTGACTTTGCTCTTTTGGCGCTTCCAGATAGGCTCCATAGAGTTCAGAGTCTCGAGCTCCCTGTATGTTTCAGGTATCTTGTTTTCCCCATTAGGACTGTCGGCCTCTCTTGTCTTGGTGACCATCATTCTGATAGGGTAGTGAACATAGTCTGAGTACTTTCTGATCAGCTCTTTTATCTTATATTCTTCAAGATAATCAGAATACTTTTCGTCATCGGTATCATCTTTCAGATGGAGCACGATCTTTGTGCCGGTCTCATCTTTAACTGCAGGATTGACAGTATAGCCGTCGGCGCCTGTGGACTCCCAGATAAACGCCTCATCTGAGCCGTACGCCTTTGAAGTGACCTTGACGTCGTCAGCGACCATGAACGCGGAATAGAATCCCACTCCGAACTGTCCGATGATATCAGTAGCCTTTGAAGCCTTATCGTCTGACATATCCTCTCTGAATGTCTGGCTGCCGCTCTTCGCGATGGTGCCGAGATCTTTTTCGAGCTCATCTTTCGTCATGCCGATGCCGTTGTCGGTGATGGTTATTGTCCTGTTGTCTTTATCAAGATCCAGGCCGATGCTGAAATCGTTTCTTTTGATCCCGGTATCTCCGGACTGGAGCGATTTGTAGTACAGCTTGTCGAGAGCGTCGCTGGCGTTGCTGATAAGCTCTCTCAGAAAGATCTCCTTGTGTGTATAGATTGAATTGATCATAAGATCAAGCAGCTTCTTTGATTCTGCCTTGAATTGTTTCTTTGACATAGTAAGCCTCCTTATATATAATATTTAGCACTCTGCGCATGCGAGTGCTAACTCTAATTACAGTATAACGCAAAATGCTTGTTTGTCAACGTTTCCACTTGACTAAAAGTTAAGTTAGTGGTAAAAAATATATTGATAAATCCTTACGGGGCGTTAGCGCAGTTGGGAGCGCACCACACTGGCAGTGTGGGGGTCAGGGGTTCGAATCCCCTACGCTCCATTTTTTATTGTCCTTTAGAATTCTTAATAAATGACAGGCTGTAAGGTGATTGATTAAAGGGTACATTTTAACTATACTTGTTATTGGTTCAAGTTAAACATAAAGAAGTTCAAGGAATATTAGATGTCAAAATCGGCAAAAGGAAAGGCAGAGAAAGGCAGAAAGAAAAGAGCCAGAAAATCAAAGGCAAGATCATCACAGGCAAACAGGAAGAAATCTCTGCAGAAAGTGAATAATGAAGCCGCAGAAGCTGCTGCTGAAGCAGAAGTAAAGGAAGAAGAAACTGTTACTGAAGTTACTGAAGAAGCAGCTGATATTTGTGTACCTTCAGATAATACAGATGTTGCAGAAGAAGAGCCTGAAGCTATAGAAGAACCTCAGCCTGAAGAAGAGCCTGAGGAAGAACCAGAGGCGGCTCCGGAGGAAAAAGAGACAGAGCCTGAAACAACAGAGGAACAGGAAGAAGAGCCTGAGGATGAAGCTGAGCCGGAGGAGGAGCCTGCACCTGAAAAGCCGAAGAGGACAGGCTTGAAAGTGCTCGGCGCTCTGATACTGATAGGACTGTACAGCGCGGCATTCATATTCGGCGCTGTGATGCTCGAGAAGAAGGTAGTGAATCCGGACAGGTTCCATAAGGGAACATATGTTAATGAAGTTGATGTTTCCGGTATGACGGTCCCTGAGGCAAAGCGTGCTCTCACTGACGTATGGAACACGCACGACCTTACGATAATCGATACATCGGGAACGAAGATCGGAACGATCAGTGATTTCACATTCGAATATGACATAGATAAAGAGCTGGATCAGGTAATGAGGCCGGGCGCGGAGAAAGCGCTGCTGCGCTTCATAAAGCGTGAAGACGCATCGTTCACTATCGCGATGGAACCTTCTGAGAGTACCGAGAGCTTTGACAGGCAGTTCAATGAGCTCTCGATCGTTAAGGACGCTGAGGGCGACGTTCCGTCAAAGAACGCGTATATCGACAAGTCTGATACCGAGTTCAGGATCGTGAAGGAAGTAATCGGAAACTCTGTGGATCTGGAAAAGCTCAAGGATACCATCTTCGACGCAATAGCGAAGGACGAGGACATTTTTGAGTACAGAAGGGCGTCGTTCCACAAGCCGCCTGAGATAGTTTCAACAAGCCCATCTCTTCTGAAAGAGCGTGAATACTGCAGGAAATATCTCAGCTTCAAGATAAGGCTGAGGAACTCGATAAACGATTACACGATCACGCCTGAATGGCTCGATAAGATGATAAGGGTCAAGCCGAGCGGTAAGGTAAAGATCAAAGAAGACGGCGTAGCTTCGTTCATCAGCGACGTGCTGTATCCTAAATTCTCATCTACAGGCGACACAAGGACTCTCAGATCTGCCGGAGGCGGCAAATACACCGTGAGCGGCGGTACCTACGGCTTTGTGATAGACACCGAGAAAGAGAAGAAGGTCATCACCGGGGAGCTGAAGGAAAGAGAAGACGTAGAGCGTGAGCCTAACTATTCCGGGAAGAGACCTTCGAAGAAGGGAACTGACGACATAGGGAACGACTTCGTTGAAGTGAGCATAGCCAAGCAGATGGTATGGGTAGTGCGGGACGGAAAGGTCAAGGTCGAAACGCCTGTCGTGACAGGAAATGTTCCGAGGCACAATACTCCTACCGGCGTCTACTATATAGTATACAAAGACACTAACGCGACGCTGAAGGGGCATAACGACGACGGAAGCGAATACGAGTCGCACGTGAGATACTGGATGCCGTTCTATCTTGGATACGGCCTGCATGACGCGAACTGGAGAGGCGCTTTCGGAGGATCGATATACATCGGGAACGGAAGCCACGGCTGCGTGAACTGTCCTCCGTACATAATGCCTAAGATATTCGAGCTCTGCTATACAGGGATGCCTGTAATAGTGCACTAACAAAGATAATAAAAAACCGGACGGGTACTGATGCCTGTCCGGTTTTATGGTGCGCCTAAGCGGATTTGAACCGCTGGCCTTCACATTCGGAGTGTGCTACTCTATCCAACTGAGCTATAGGCGCGCGTTCCGAACGTTATTGTACATAATAATCGGCACTTATGCAATTACTTCTTTATTTATTGCGGGTAAAGAGTATAATATAAATAAAGAAAAACATTTGTACAGAAAGAGAGGAGCTTATATGTTTAAGAAATGGGCAATCCTGAGCACTTGTGCGATAGCTACGATCGTTGTCATCATGGCACTGTCAGAACTGAAGGATGAAGACGAAGAGAAGGAAGAACTGTAGCATTTTCTCTAAGCACGTCAGAACCTGGATAACGATATGTACAGCCGCAGCATTATTGACGTGTGCTGCGGTATTTTTCATATCCGGCGTTTCAAATGACATAGATGATTCATATGAGGGCCTGGGGCTTGGAGAAGTCCCTGAGATGAATATATATAGGAGCGATTCGTTCTACAGGAAAGACGGGCTCCTTTATTATGAGGACGACAATTACACTTCCAAGCCGGGTATCGACGTGTCCACTTACCAGAAGGACATAAACTGGAAGAAAGTGTATAAGGCCGGGATCCGCTTCGCGATGATAAGAGCAGGATACAGGACTTATGACACAGGGAAGATCATGAAGGACAAGCGTTTCAGGAAGAACGTTAAAGAGGCGTCGGAAGCAGGGATCGATACCGGAGCATATTTCTTCTCTCAGGCGAAAAACAGGAAAGAGGCTGTTAGGGAGGCAAAGTTCGTGCTCAGGCAGCTCAAGGGTCTGAAGATCACTTATCCGGTCGCGTTCGACATGGAGGATTCAAAAGGTAAAGACAGGCATGAGGGACTTACGAAAAAAGAGCGTACCGTTATCGCGGACGCATTCTGCCATGTCATAGAGAGCAGCGGATACACGCCGATGATATACAGCTATCCTCACTGGATCTACGACAAAGTGGATTATACTAAGATAACGAAATATGACATGTGGCTTGCGCACTATACCAGAAGATCCGGGTATCCATTCCATTATGTCATGTGGCAGTACTCAGAAAAGGGCAGGCTGCCGGGCATAAAGGGTAAGGTGGATCTGGATATAATATTCATAAAGAAATGAGGACATCATGAAGATCAAAGACATGTTCAAAGACGGAAGACAGGTATTCTCACTCGAGATATTTCCACCAAAAAGGGACTATCCTGTCGAGACGATCTACAAGACGCT
>JAZUNH010000070.1:0-10463 GCA_045604065.1 Anaerovoracaceae bacterium | reverse complement strand
CATCTTCGTACTGTTATCGCTATACTCCGTACAGGAATCCGCGATTTTTCAACGCTTTGGCACGTTTTGCTTGCTTAGCACACTATGCCGTGTGTTTGTATTTTGCGTGCCCGCTCAAACCGCGTGAATCCCTTCGCCCCCGTCCTGCGGGGACAATTCTCGGCGGAAATTACCTGATAGCTCAGCAACTTCCCGCTTCTTCGCCTAAAGCAAGCTTTTTTAGTATATATGAAACAATGATCTAATGCAAGGTTTTTTTGAAAAAAACATCAGCTATTTTTTCTGTTTTTTTGCACAGCGGATATAGCATTTGTAACGGTTACAGCGATTCGCCATTAACACATGCCCCGGCGTTTCTATTTTGCCCGCCGCGGCGCCATATGATGTTGTATACAGACGCCTTCCCTACTATATATGGAAAAGGCATAAAAAAACCGGCGCCATGAGGCGCCTGCCTTAGGAAATCTTACTCAGATAATCAATAATTTTCAGGCTTTACCTGGAAATATGCCTGCGGGTGCTTGCATACAGGGCAGATCTGCGGAGCTTTCTTGGCTACTACCTGATGTCCGCAGTTGCTGCACTGCCATACTACTTCCTCTTCCTTCTCGAATACGGATCCGTTCTTCAGATTCTCGGCAAGCTTGCGGTATCTCTCCTCATGCTCTTTCTCGATCGCGGCAACGCCTCTCATCTGAGCGGCGATCTCAGGGAATCCTTCTTCGTCGGCTGTGTCAGCCATCTTAGGATACATGTCTGTCCACTCGCCGTTCTCTCCCGCAGCAGCAGCAAGAAGGTTTTCTTCTGTCGTGCCGATGCCGACTGCCAGTTTGTACCAGAGCTCTGCATGCTCTTTTTCATTTCCGGCTGTTTCTTCAAAGATCTTTGAGATCTGAACATATCCCTCTTTCTTTGCCTTTGAAGCAAAGTATGTATACTTGTTTCTCGCCTGTGACTCGCCTGCGAATGCTGCCATCAGGTTTTCCAGTGTCTTAGTTCCTGCTAGATCTTTCATTTCTAATACCTCCATATATCAGACTCCTGTCCGAATCATTCATCTGTTTTCAGTTTATCATCTTCGGGGCGAATGTCAAATAATATTCACTCTGTTTACTTGCATCTGGCACGGGTATATAATTAACACACGGTATAAAAAGAATGACTGAACGGAGGTACTGATATGTTCAAACTTTATAAATGTCTCAAGTGCGGACAGGTAGTGGCAAAGATCAAAGGGACAGCATGCACGCCGGTATGCTGCGGGCAGGAAATGATGGAGCTCAATCCTAACACAGAGGACGCGGCTATGGAGAAGCACGTTCCTGTTATCGAGGTAGAGGGAAACAAGGTGACCGTAAAAGTCGGCTCAACACCTCATCCAATGGTGGAGGATCATTACATCTCTCCTATCTTCATCGAGACTACGGAAGGTCTCCAGATGAAGGAACTCAAGCCGGGCGACGCGCCTGAAGCAGTCTTCACGCTTGCCGACGGAGAGAAGCTGATCGCTGCATACGAATACTGCAACAAGCACAACCTCTGGAAAGCCGAAGCATAGGCTGTAAAAGAGAAACAGAAGAGCTGCTGTACAGAGTACAGCAGCACTTTTTTTGTCAGATGATATTCTCTATGACACGAACACGCTTCCTCCTATGAACTCGCGGAGGATCGAGTCGACCGGTACGCCCGACGTGTCGTCTATGACCATGAAGTATCTCAGCATCCTGAGGAGCCTCTGCGCTTCCGCGTACTCAGGCTGTTCCCTGGTTATGCTCTCGAGGAGCGGCCCCGCGCATTTCTTGAGGACCGAGATCTCATATACATGGTACGAGTTGAACATTACGTCCGCGTCGTCCGGGTACACGAATATATTCTTGTCTTCGCCCTTCCTGACGCTCTCCCAGTCTCTTATCGTCTCCGCGGCGTCGTGCCCTCTGGTCCTGTCGTCTCTTACGATCCTCCTGAGGAGCCTCTCGTCCGTGGTAGGTATCCTGTTGTGCGCGTCGATGTTCAGCTGCGTGAGCGGACTGATGTAGATCTTGTATTTATCATCAGCGCTGACAGCTGACGTCAGAGCTTCGTTCAGCGCGTGGATGCCTTCTATTACGATCACGGTGTCCTTATCGATCTTCGTCGGACGCCTGCCGAATACTTTCTTCTGTTCTTTGAAGTCGAACTCCGGAATATCCACTTCCTTACCGTCGATCAGATCTCTCATGTTGCTGTTGAAAAGCACCGTATCGACCGCTGAGAGCCCCTCGTAATCGAATTCGCCGTTCTCGTCAGGGACCATCTCGGCCTTGTCCAGGAAATAGTCGTCCGTTCCCATATACAGAGCTTTGCATCCGTTCACCCTCAGATGTATGCACAGCCTCTTCGCGAACGTGGTCTTCCCCGAAGACGACGGGCCGGCGATAAGCACGAGCCTCTTCTTTCTCTCTGTTATCTCATTCGCTATCTCGGTTATCTTCTTATCGTGGAACGCCTCCGAAAGCATTATCAGGTCTTTATATTCTCCGCTGACGATCTTCTCGTTCAGATCGGCGACATAATTCACCCTGAGCTGCCTGTCCCATTCGCTCTGCTCGGCGAAGACTCTGTACAGCGCAGGCTCATCCCTGTACTCCGGTATCGATAGAGGATCGTACTTGTCAGGGAATCTCAGCAGGAATCCCCTCTTGTATTTCTCAAGCGTGAACTTCCCTATGTATCCTGTCGAAGGAACCATCGTGGAATAGAAGAACTCGCTGTATCCGTCGACCGTATAGAACGGCATAGCGCGGAGCGCCGGCCACCCTTCGATGAGCTTGAGCTTCGCCTTGTCGCCTATCTGCCTGATCTTCTCAATAACGTCTTCCCTGTACAGAAGCTCTCTTTCTATCTTTACGTCCCTTCTGATAAGGTCTTTCATCTCTTCGCTTATCTCGTAAGCGAGCTCCTCTGTGGCGCCGCCCTTCGCTTTGACCTCGATGAAAAGCCCTTTATTGAGCGTATTGGATATCTCGCACAGCACGCCCGGCATGATCTTATGCGCGGCCGCGAGGAACACGAGAGAGATGCCCGCCTGATAGATGCGGTACGCGCCCTTGGATCTCATGTCCAGAAGCTCGACCATGCTTCCCTCATTCGGATAATATCTCAGGCTCTGGTACTCGTTGTCGACCTTCGCCGCTATGCACGGATACTTCAGGCCGTCCCTGACATTGGCGTATATGTCCTCTATGGTCCTGCCGCTTTCGATATCCTTTTCCTCAAAGCCGCCGTCCGGCAGCTTAAGCATGATCTTCATATCTGATCCTCCATTCCGGCTCTTTCACCTTCCTGCCTTTACTATATCAATATTCGGGCAGTAAATCAAAGCCTTTAGAACGGAGTTGCGTCATCTGCCGCCTCTATGCCGCCGTTTCTGTCATTCTCTGCTTCTGCTCCGGATGTATCTGCCTGTTCCGCCGCATGATCTTCCTGTACCGCGGCGGCTTCTGCCTGCTCTCCGCCTTCAGGCCGTTCTGTCTGCTCTGGCTTGGCATAGTGCTCCGGCTCCTCTTCACGCGTCCGCTCCTCTACGCCCGCCCTGATGCCGGCTTCGGCTGCCGCGTTCCTCCTGTATTTGCTCTCCGAGACTATTCTCGCGTTATTGTAGTCCTGAAAGAACTGGCATAGCTTGTTCATCTCGGAGGCGTACAGCGTCACCCCCTTCTTCATGCTCTTATGATCTTCAGACCATTCCCTGATGTCGAACTTGGCAGGCTGGGCTCCGTTCCAGCTTACCAGATTGAGTTCCTTGCTCCATCCGTCCTTTTTCGTGGCAAGCACGCCAAGATGCGCCTTGATGTTAAATGTCACCTGTCTGTTCTCTGTTCTCTCCTGAGCCATCTCCGTATAAACTCTCCTTTCACAAATATCTCCCTGTGCTCCAGCCCCGGACGAGAGAGCGCACCGCTAGCGGCTTCATCCTGCGTTATGCGCTCCTTCCCGGACTGTGACCGCATATTAACTTTTTTACCATATATTGTCAATGAAAAAACAAAAGAAAAAGGCTTGCGGAGAAGAGTAAGTTTTTACCCTTATCCGCAGGCCTGTTTTTCGACTGCCTGAATGGCGCCGCCGGGCGCCTATATGTCTATGTCGAGCTCGACCGGGCAGTGGTCGCTTCCCATAACGTCCGTAAGGATCCTCGCGTCATTTATCCTGTCAGCTATCCTGTCGCTCACGAGGAAGTAGTCTATGCGCCATCCCGCGTTATGCTCGCGCGCCCTGAACCGGTATGACCACCAGCTGTATATCCCTTCCCTGTCCGGGTACAGATACCTGAAGCTGTCGGTGAACCCGGAATCCAGGAGCTCCGTCATTTTTGACCTCTCCTGCTCGGAGTACCCCGCGTTCCCCTCGTTCGCCTTCGGGTTCTTGAGGTCGATCGGCTCATGCGCGACGTTCATGTCGCCGCAGATTATGACTGGCTTCCTGAGGTCCAGCTCATGCACAAAATCCCTCAGGTCGTCTTCCCACTTCATCCTGTAGTCTATCCTCTTCAGCTTGTCCTGCGCGTTCGGCACGTAAAGGTTCACAAAATAGAACTGATCATATTCCAGTATGATAGCTCTGCCCTCGTCCTGATGATCGCCGAAGTTCAGCTGCGTGCTGACCGGCTTCATCTTCGTGAAAACGGCCGTCCCCGAGTAGCCTTTCTTCTCCGCGCTGCAGAAGATCTGCTCGTACCCCGGAAGATCCACCACTGCCTGTCCGGGCTGCATCTTCGTCTCCTGTATCGCTATCATATCCGCGTCAAAGCCTTCGGCGGCCTCCTCGAATCCTTTGCCGAGCGCCGCGCGGAGCCCGTTCACGTTCCAGGATATAAGCTTCATGGCATTTCCTTTCATTTCATCAAAAAAGCGGGCGAAGGGAATCGAACCCTCGATTCCAGCTTGGGAAGCTGGTGTTTTACCATTAAACTACGCCCGCATACGATATAATGACCGTTCAACGTTCATTATATCCGATATTCATCCTGTCCGCAAGTAGAGATTGCCGGATCAGTAGCCCATCGCTCTCATTATCTTCTCAGGAAGGATCCTGCATTTCTCTTCCGAGATCGACGCGATCGACACGCGGAGTCCCTTTGCCAGAGGAACGAGGAAGATCCCCTCCTCCTCAAGCTTCATGCTGACTTCCTTCGCGTTCACGCAAGGCACCGTGGCAAAGAAGCCGTTGTCGAACGGAAGGATATCGAGGCCCGCGTCTTTCGCCGCCTGCTCGAACGCTCTTCCGCGCCTGATAAGGAGATCCCTGATCTCGGCGCGCTCTCTCCTGACTTCCGAAAGAAGCGCTTCATCTGAAAAGATCTTTTCTATAACGACCTGTCCCGCCTTAGGGCTGTTCGACCATGTGGCCCTGCATGAGAATTCGCATACTCTTACGAACTCATCGGCGATTGCTTTGTTCGGCGCGACGCATATCATCGCTCCGCAGCGCATGCCGTATCCGGTGAACGTCTTGGACGCGCTGAATCCGAGTACAGGAAGCACGTTGTCAGGGAACTGCTCAAGTATCGGAAGGAAGGATCTGTACTCTATCTCGTCTCCCGCGAAATCTATGTACGCGATGTCCACGAACAGTGTCACCCTCTTGTCCTTAGGGATGTCGCAGAGCACCTGCTTCACGCCCTCCCAGTCCTCGTCAGTCATGGCGTAGCCTGTAGGGTTATGCGCAGGAGTATTCAGGATTATCAGAAGAGAATCCTGCTCTCCGAGGAGATACTCGACCTTTCTCCTGAAACTCTTGATCCCGAAAGTGCCCTGATCGTTGAACAGATGGAACGTCTCCACCTGCCTTCTCGTTTCCGCGGCTATTGAATTATATGGGGACCAGTGCCAGTCGCTCGTGAGTATGCTGTCACCGGCTTTGCTGTAATTGGCTACCACATTATGGAGGGTGCCTGTTCCTCCCGGCGTCGCTACCGCCCTGAGCTCATGAGTCATCTTATAGTCTCTGAACACAGCGCGGAGCACAGCCTTCCTGAACCCCGGCGTGCCTCCGATAGGAGCGTACTGCGCGAATTCCGCCGGATCAAGCGTACGATAAGTCGCCGCCATAGCCGAAAGCACCACAAGCTTCCCCTCGTCGTCGAGCAGCATTCCGATCGTGGCGTTGATCACATTCTCCGCCCCTTTCTCCCTGACCATCTTGTTGGCCCTGCTGCTGATGCCGAAGATCACGTCCTCTTCCGGTATGATCCTGCCGTTCTGTTCTGCCATTAAAAATTCACTCATATCGTTACTCCCTGCTCCGCGGCTTCAACTGCCCCGCGGCGCGCTCCAAAAAAACAAGAATTTGAATTATTATACAACTTTCTGACTAATATTACAAGTGCGATGTTATATTTTACAGCACCAGCACCTTTACGTAATTGATATTTTTGCCCGCTTCCGAGAATTTATCCTCGTATTCGCTCGTGATCTTAAGGTCTTCAAGCGTCGTGAGCGAATCCAGCCTTTCGTCCTCGAACCCGCATTCCGTAAGCTCGGCGAGGTCGGCCCTGTACGCCGTCTCCGCCGTCTCACCGTGCAGGTCTCTCGTCACGGCGGCTATCTTTATACCGCTCTGGTATGTGAGCTTTTCCATCGTATAATCAAACAGGTCGTCGTTGTCCGTCCTGAACTCTATCAATCCGCCCTGCCTGACGATACGTATGTATTCGTCCAGCCGCTTCCCGGCGGTGAGCCTCCTCTTCTCATGCTTGACTTTAGGCCACGGATCGCTGAAGTTCATATATATGCCGTCAAGCTCTCTGTCCGCGAAGTATTCTCCCGCGAGATCTATATAGTACGGGATGAACTTTACGTTGCCGAGCCCGCTCGCTTCTGCCTTCTGCATGGCGTGATAAACCACGCTCATGTTCCCCTCAAAGGCAACGTACGCTCTCTCCGGATGGGCTGCCGCCATTCCCGCGATGAACTTTCCTTTCCCGCAGCCGAACTCCGCGTAAAGAGGCTTGTCCCCGCCGCCGAAAATGCTTCTCCATTCCCCGCGCAGCTCCTTGCCATTCTCCACAGTGAACGCGGACAGGGCAGAGAGCTTCTCGTCAAGATTTTTTATCTTTCTCTGTCTCATCTTATTCGAATATCTTTCTGTGCTTCTCGAGAAGGAGCAAAAGCGGGTATCCGATAAGGTAGCAGGCTCCCGCTTCTCCGAGACCCACCCAGAACATGCAGGCGGGAAGAGAGAAGTTAACATTGTAGAAGTAATAAAGCTCAGCCCCGACAAGGACCGCGTTCGCGATGACAGGCGGAAGCGGCACAAGAAGCTTGTGGTCTCTCAGCAGATATGAAGCCGCCGCGGCGATGAGCGTAGCCGCTCCTCCGATAACGACGTCTATCAGCCCGACCGGGCTCACTATGTTCGCGACCATGCACCCAACGAAAAGGCCGGGTATGGCCGCTGGCGTGAGCGCCGGAAGGACGGTCAGCGCCTCCGATACTCTGAACTGCATCACGCCGTAGCTTGCCGGCATGATGAATATCGTGAGCGCGGCGTACAGCGCCGCGATCACAGCCGCCTGTGTTATGAATCTTACCGCCGGCTTCTGCGCGGCTGTGTTTTTTTCCATTATGTATTCCTTTCAGTATGCTGTATCCTGTTGCTATATTTTTGTTCTCTCATAAAGTATGAACGCGAAGAACGCGATAACGAGGAGAAGCGCCGCATAGTCCTTGTTCCTCAGCTTCATCTCGTTCATCCTCGTCCGCCCGACGCCTCCTCTGTAGCATCTGGCCTCCATGGCGAACGACAGATCCTGCGCTATCCTGAACGCGCTCACGAAAAGCGGCAGGAGCACCGGTACCAGCGCCTTTGCTCTCCTGACGAAGTTCCCGCTCTCGAAGTCGGCTCCTCTCGCCTGCTGCGCCTTCATGATCTTATCCGTCTCCTCGAGAAGAGTCGGTATGAATCTCAGCGCTATCGACATAGTCATGGCCAGCTCGTGCGTAGGCACTCTGATGACCCTGAGAGGCTTGAACAGCTTCTCAAGTCCGTCGGTCAGCTGCAGCGGAGTGGTCGTGAGCGTGAGCAGCGACGATCCTATTATCAGCAGTATCAGCCTGATCGACATGAACAGGGCCAGCAGGACTCCTTCCAGAGTCACTTTCAGGAATCCGAACTGCCATATCACCGTTCCCTTCACCATGAATATGTTCAGGAAAAAAGTGAACAGCAGTATCAGCAGCACCGGCTTCAGCCCTCTCAGTATGAACCTGACCGGCACCTTTGAAAGCGTGACGACTATGGCGAGCGCGGCGAAGCATACGGCGAATCCCACGAAAGTCTTCACCATAAAAAGCTCCACTATGTAGAGCGCCGCCGCTATTATCTTTATCCTCGGGTCGAGCCTGTGGATGACGGAGTCGACAGAATAGTACTGTCCCAGGGTGATGTCTCTCAGCATCCGCCGTCATCCCCTTTCACGCGGAAGTGTTTCAGTATCTCTTCCGCCGCCTCATCTGACGTGAGCACTCCTGTCTTCACGTCGAATCCGCGCCCTTTCAGCTTATGCATGAAAGCCGCCGCGGGCGGAACGTCCAGACCGATATTCGTGAGCACGTTCCTCTTGGAGAATACGCGCTCAGGCGTGTTCACCGCGATCACCTGCCCGCGGTCCATGACGACGACTCTGTCCGAGAGCGCGGCTATGTCCGCCATGTTATGGGATACGAACACGATGATGCCTTCGCGCTCTTTATGTATCCTCTGTATTATGTCCAGGATCTCCCTGTGCGATGCCGGATCCAGCCCGGCTGTCGGCTCGTCTAAAATGAGCACATGAGGCTCCATCGCAAGGACCCCCGCTATCGCGGCTCTCCTCTTCTGGCCGCCGGAAAGGTCAAAAGGCGACCTCTCGCCGATCTCGTCATAATCGAGCCCGACGAGCTTGAGCGATTCCCTCACCCTCTCCTCTATTTCTTCTTCCGGGACGCCGATATTCCTCGGGCCGAACGCGACGTCTTTCGCGATCGTCTCCTCGAAAAGCTGGTATTCCGGATACTGGAACACGAGTCCCACGCGTCTTCTCAGGTCGCGGAGGACCGCGCCCGGAGCCGTTATGTCTTTCCCGTCGACTATGATCGTGCCATCCGTAGGCTTAAGAAGCCCGTTCAGCTGCTGCAGAAGAGTAGACTTGCCGGAGCCTGTATGCCCGATGACGCCGACTATCTCGCCATCATAAAGATCAAGGCTCACGCCCCTCAGCGCGGGAGTCTCGCCCGGAAGGTCCTCGTTATATATGTATGTAACGTCTCTGACCTGAATGGACATCCGCCTCTACTCCTCCGTATCCTGCACCGGTCCAAGGCCTGCGAGATGATCCGCAAGCTCTTCCTCTGTAATGATATTCTCCGGGATCTCCATGCCGCCCTCGCGGAGCTTTGCCGCAAGCTCGACGCCAAACGGAAGATCCGCCTCGAAGTTCCTGAGCACTGATGTGTCCGTGAACACTTCTTCAGGCGTTCCCGTCTTTACTATCTTCCCGCTGTCCATGACGATGATCCTGTCGGCGTGCACCGCCTCGTCCATGAAATGAGTTATGAGGATCACCGTGATGCCGTCTTCCCTCAGGGAGCTGATGATGTCAAGCACCTCTTTCCTCCCCTTTGGATCCAGCATGGCTGTAGGCTCGTCGAAGATGATGCACTTCGGCCTCATCGCTATCACGCCCGCTATCGCTATCCTCTGTTTCTGCCCTCCGGAAAGCATATGCGGAGCTTTCCTGGCGGCATAGCTCATGCCCACGAGCTCGAGAGCGCTGTTTACCCTCTCCCTGATAAGCTCAGAAGGAAGCCCGAGATTCTCCGGCCCGAACGCGACGTCGTCCTCTACGATCGAAGACACCAGCTGATTGTCCGGATTCTGGAAGACCATCCCGGCAGTCTGGCGTATATTCCAGAGATATTCCTCGTCCCTGGTATTCCATCCATTCACAAATACGTCGCCGGCCTTCGGTATGAACAGTGCGTTAAGGCACTTCGCGAGCGTAGTCTTGCCTGATCCGTTGTTTCCGATGATTGCGACGAACTCGCCCTTCTTCACGTCAAAAGACACTCCGTCGAGCGCTCTCACCGCGGAAGCTTTCTGTTCCCCGCCGTCCTGCCCGGCTGAATCCTGTGTCTGCCCGGCATACTCGAAGACTACATTTTCACATCTGATCATCAGATCGTCCGACATACTGCCTACCTGTTTCATTACAGTACAAAAATCATACTTAGGCGCTTTTCAGAACGCACTAAGCTATTCGTCCCGTGTTGTAGGGACTTTCATATTATTACAGATTCCGGCCTTTCCGTCAACTGTTAAGTGTCCGGACCCGCTCTGACCGCGCCATGAAAAAGGCCGGCGCCTTAGCGCCGGCCGGTGTATAGACTCAGTCCCGTCTGTTACTCGATGATCTCTGTAACGACTCCGGATCCTACTGTCCTTCC
>JAZUNH010000069.1:0-11753 GCA_045604065.1 Anaerovoracaceae bacterium | reverse complement strand
CGGCATGGGTACGTGCGGTCTGGTCGGACAGATAGGCGTATACTCAGGCTGGCTGAACGACATCGCCTCAGGAGCAAAAGCGGCGATCACTCCTATGGACTGGACGGGGCTTGTTCTGATCTGCTTCATTATTCCGGCGGTCGTCTCGACAGTCATATGCGAGATGATGCGCGGCATGGGCCTGATCAAAAAAGACGACCTTAAGCTTGACCTGTAAGGCTGAAGCCCGACCTGTAAGAATAAGTTTTGACTTGTAAGAAAATTTTGACCTTATGAGTCATGAATCGGATCCGTAAGCCTTTATGGCATTGGATCTGATCCTTAAGCAGCATAGATAACGGCTGCTTTCATAAAAAGAAGAGTACCCCGTTGCCTAAGTACCTTGAAAGGGCCTGTAGGCAACGGCATTTCACTTAAAAGGCGCCCGTAGGCAACGAAACAGGGCATTTGATATAGTGGTTTCGTTGCCTAAATGCCCTGAATGGGCCTGTAGGCAACGGGATTTCACTTAATAGGCGCCAATAGGCAACGAAACCCTGGCGCTATTCAAACATCCGCTTCTTGATTTTCTCCAGGGCCTCAATTATTACTAATTCATTAGTGCGGTGATCGATGTTATCACTTGTAACCACAAGATTATCGCCGATCACGAACCCGCAGTCCAGATATTCCTGTATCTTCCGCTTATTTCTTTCAGCATAATCCTCATCGTCCCATTTGCCGAAGTGTTCAACCAAAATAAAGCTGCCGTCAAAGCACATGAACTGAAAGTCAGGGTACAGCTTGTGCCACTGCCTGCTTTTTCCCTGCATTGACAGCTCCGGATCGATTCTTACCGGCAGGCCCTCAAAAAGAATGTTGTCATACCACATGCATTCACCCTTTGAACGCATAGGGGTGCCATCTCTGGCAATGTTAGGACCATCAGGAAGAGGTACCGGGTTTCGCTTATACTTTTGAGAAGCCCAGGCTGAGATCTTCCGGAACCGTTCGTCAGTATAAACATTTTCCGGCAGACTTGAATATACAGACGGCGATGACTTCAGTCCAGGGAGGTCATGATCGCTTCCCGGATGTTTCTCATAGCTGTTCGCAGTAAGCCCCTGATATGCTAAAGGCAGCTTTTGCCGTATCGCTTCTGGAGAGAATTCCTGGAATGACGTCAGGAACTGTTCAACTGCTTTTTTGTCTTTTTGGAGTACATCCAGCTTTTCACGAAGGTATCGCTGCCGCTTATAATCACCGACTGTTTTGCTGTTCTTCCCAAGTGGGTATAGCTTTTTCTTCCCGTCCAGATATTCCTGCTCATAATAGTCGAGCTTGTCTACTCCACGGACCCTGAATACCAGCGTCCTGTCCGGCAGGGCGTCGTAGTCTGACAGGTGCCGGGATGTTTCGCCGATAAGGCTGTCGATGGCTTTTAGCTGTCTTTTCATTAAGCTGATCAAAAACATGTTGCGTTCCTTTCGGACCAGGGTAGATCCTTATCAGTGAAATACGATAGGTGTGTCTACAATATTGCGTTATCAGCGCCATGTCAATAGAAAATGAAAAGAAAAAAGCCAGCGGAGAATAGTAAGTTTATTACTATATTAAATAGCGATAAAATAGGACGGAAAACGCAAAAAGCGGTTGACATATACAGCATCCGTGATAGAATATAAATGATGGTTGGCACTCGTACACAATGAGTGCTAACAAGAGCAGACTGGTAATCTGTGCATGCGCATTAAGACGGAGCTCTTACATGCAGTCATGTCTGGCGGGTTGCCGGATATACATGCACATATCATATTTTTAGGAGGTAACGAAATGAGTGTAGGTATCAGACCACTTGGAAGCAGAGTACTGATCAAGAAGATCGAAGTCGAGGAAACGACAGACGCAGGATTCATCCTGACGAATGCGAACAAGAAAGCACCTCAGCAGGCTACGATCATCGCAGTCGGAAACGGAACTAAAGACGAGCCTATGGAGCTCAAGCCGGGCGAGACAGTGATCTTCTCACAGTTCGGCGGAACAGATATCGAAGTCGACGGCGAGAAGTACACTTTGATGAATCAGGCAGATATCCTGGCGGTCATGGAATAAGAATATAGGAGGAAAAAGAAATGGCAAAATCGAAAGATATAGTATATGGCGAAGAGGCCAGAAGAAAGCTTCAGGCTGGTGTTGACAAGCTGGCCAATACAGTAAAGATCACACTTGGACCTAAGGGAAGAAACGTTCTTATCAACAAGCCGTTCGGAGCACCTCTTATCACTAACGACGGTGTTACGATCGCTAAGGAAGTATATCTTCCGGACGTAGTTGAGAACATGGGAGCTCAGCTCGTAAAGGAAGTAGCGACAAAGACGAACGATGTCGCAGGCGATGGAACGACAACTGCTACTCTGCTTGCTCAGGAGATCATCAGAGAAGGTTTCAAGAATGTAGCTGCAGGAGCCAACCCTATGGTATTGAAGAAGGGTATCCAGGGCGCTGTAGAAGTAGCGGTAGACGCCATCAAAGATATAGCCAAGCACGTTGAGACGAAAGAAGCCATAGAGCAGGTAGCTACAGTATCATGCGGCGACCATGAGATCGGCGAGCTCATCTCAGAGGCTATGGAGAAAGTCGGACATGACGGAGTCATCACTGTAGAAGAGTCCAAGTCACTCGGGACTACTCTCGACGTAGTAGAAGGACTTCAGATCGACAGAGGATTCCTTTCACCATATATGGTAACTGACACAGATAAGATGGAAACGGTCATGGAGAATGCCTACATCCTCCTGACAGACAAGAAGATCAGCAACATTCAGGAACTCATCCCGCTGCTTGAGCAGATCATGAAGTCAGGCAAGAAGCTCCTCATCATCGCAGACGATGTAGAGGCTGAAGCTCTTGCGACACTCGTTGTAAACAAGCTGCGCGGAACACTCGACGTAGTAGCAGTCAAGGCTCCTCTCTTCGGTGACAGACGTAAGGCCATGATGCAGGATATCGCGATCATGACAGGCGGACAGGTCATCAGCTCAGAGCTCGGAGTCGACCTTAAGGACGCTACACTGGATATGCTCGGAAAAGCTCAGACAGTTAGAGTGGACAAGGATCATACAACGATCGTCAACGGCGATGGAGATCCTGCGGAGATCAAAACACGTATCGCTACAGTAAGAGCTGAGATCGCTAACGCCAAGATGGATTACGACAGAGAGAAGCTCGAAGAGAGACTTGCCAAGCTTGCTGGCGGCGTCGCTGTCATCAAGGCAGGTGCTGCTACAGAGACAGAACTGAAGGAAAGAAAGCTCAGGATCGAAGATGCCCTGAACGCTACCAAGGCTGCTGTTCAGGAAGGTATCGTATCCGGAGGCGGAGTCGCTCTCGTAAGCATCATTCCTCAGGTACACAAGTATGTCGAGACTCTTGAAGGCGACGAGAAGACAGGCGCGCAGATCATCGAGAGAGCTCTTGAGGAGCCTATCAGACAGATCGCTGAGAACGCGGGTCTTGAAGGAAGCGTAGTCGTAGCAGAAGTCAAGAGGGCTAAGGACGGATACGGATTCAACGCTGCTACAGAGCAGTATGAAGACATGATTGCTTCAGGTATCGTAGACCCTGCAAAGGTAACGAGATCTGCTCTTCAGAACGCTGCTTCGGCATCAGCTATGCTGCTCACAACAGAGTCAGGCATCTATGACATCGATGAGACAGAATCAGCTGCAACAAACGGAGCTCCTCAGGGAATGGGCGGAATGACCAACATGGGAGGCCTCGTATAAAGCAAGGCTGAAGAAGGTGAGCCGCAGAAATCAGACTGCGAAAGGCGAACCCCAATAAACAAATAACCGCGAACAGGATATCCTGTCCGCGGTCTTTTTATGCACTGCGATGCGATCAGTACAGATGTGATCAGTACAGATCACTGAGCTTCTTGCTGCTGAAGAAGTCTCTTGTGAGCTCGTCGTACTCCTTCCACATAGGAAGTGTCTTGCATTCAGACGATCTCGGGCAGTCTTCAGCGTTCTTCATAAGGCAGGCAACGGCGGCCATCGTGCCTTCGGTCGCGTCCAGGATCTCCTGAACGGTATACTCCTCCGGCTTTCTTAACAGCTTGTAGCCTCCGCTTTTTCCTCTCGTTCCCGCGATCATTTCATTGGAGACAAGATCTCTTACGATGATCTCGAGATATTTCTTTGATATTCCCTGCCTTTCGGCTATATCTTTGAGAGCTATATACTGCTCTGGACGTTCTTTGCCGTCACCGTTGGTTTTGTTCTCTGCGTGTCTGGCAGCACCGCTGTTCGTATGTTCAGCAAGATCTATCATCACGCGAAGGGCATATCTTCCTTTTGTTGATATCATGTCAGTCACTCCTTGCTGCGTTTCAATAAAGTCAGATGTTCTTCTCTGCAATTCCTATTATATAGCAGGGTATTTTAAAGTTACAACAGTTTATATGATATTTTCATTGCGGGATCTTCCGGCGTGCCGGAATGAGTCCTTAAAACCTATTGACAAGGTAGGTAATTAAAGCTAATATGAATGTATGTGTGAACTATTCGGGCTATCAAGTAAAGAAAAAGTCAGGACGGCGGCTTTGCTCACTGAATTCTTTTCTCACGCCAAGGACAATCCCCACGGGTGGGGCGCGGCCGTATTCGGCGGAGGGAAAGCTGAAGTCGTAAAGGAACCGGTGCCGGCGGCCGGGAGCAGTGCGGCAAAGGCGTTCGCCGGGGAACACCGCGATACATGTCTTCTCCTTGCGCATATAAGATATGCGACAAAGGGAGCGGTAAGCAGTGAAAACACCCATCCGTTCGTAATGAAAGACATCGGGGGAGAAGAATGGGTACTCGCGCATAACGGGACGATATTCGGGTGCGAAGCACTTTCCGGATATATACATGATCAGCAGGGCGAGACCGACAGCGAAAGGATACTGCTGTATCTCATAGAGAGCCTGAACATGAGGATGCGTGAAAAAGGAGGAGACCTCACGAATGAAGAGAAGGCCGAAGTAGTCCGGAAAGTGCTGAAGGAGATCACGCCGGGGAACAAAGTGAATCTCCTGATAAGCGACGGAAATCTGCTTTTTGCGCATACCAACTACCGCGGAAGTCTCATGTATATCATGGCTGACGGTGCCGTAACGATATCATCAAAGCCGCTCTGGGCGGCGCTTCCCGAAACGTGGGAGGAAGTTCCCCTGAACACACTAATGGCGTTCGAGAAAGGACGCCTGGTATACAGAGGCGAGCCTCATGATAACGAATACTTTGAAGATGAAGAAAAGACGAGGATGCTGTTCCTGGATTACGCGAATATGTGATCACAGGTCAGAGGCCGGCGTCAGGAAGGAGAATAAATGAACATTTACGCAGACAACGCAGCGACTACAAAGATGAGCCGGGCAGCCATCGACGCGATGCTTCCGTGTATGGAGGAGGTGTTCGGGAACCCGTCCACTCTGTATCAGACGGGACAGAGAGCAAAGGAAGTGATCGAGCAGGCGCGTGAGGATATCGCAGGAGTCATAAACGCGGATCCTAAGGAGATAACGTTCACTTCCGGCGGAAGCGAGGCGGATAACCAGGCCATACGCTCCGGAGCCATGCTCGGGAAGAAAGCGGGGAAGATGCATATCATTTCCACTGCTTTCGAGCACCATGCGGTGCTGCATACGCTGAAGAAACTGGAGGACGAGGGCTTCGAGGTAACGCTCCTCGACGTTCACGAGAACGGGATAGTTACGGCAAAGGAGATCGAAGATGCTCTCCGTGACGACACATGCCTCGTTACCATCATGACAGCGAACAATGAGATCGGCACCATACAGCCGATAAGGGAGATAGGAGCAGTATGCAGGAAACACGGCGTGCTCTTCCATACAGACGCCGTGCAGGCGATAGGACATATCCCTATCGACGTCAGAGAAGACAACATAGACATGCTCTCGGCGTCCGGCCATAAGTTCCACGGCCCGAAGGGAGCGGGATTCCTGTATGCGAAAAAGGGGATAAAGCTTACCAACATTATAGAAGGCGGTGCTCAGGAGCGCGGCAAGCGCGCCGGCACAGAGAACGTTCCCGCCATCGCGGGGATGGCGGCTGCTCTTAAAGAAGAAGTCTCGAAAATGGAGGAGAACCGCGTAAAGCTTACGGCTATGAGAAACAGGCTCATCGACGGTCTCCTGGAGATACCGCATTCAGCCCTGAACGGCGACAGAGAGGCGAGGCTTCCTGGGAACGCGAACTTCTGCTTTGAGGGAGTAGAGGGCGAATCGATCCTGCTCCTGCTTGACGACAGAGGGATCCAGGCGTCGTCGGGAAGTGCCTGCACGTCAGGATCGCTGGATCCGAGCCACGTCCTTCTCGCGATCGGCCGTGTACACGATGTGGCGCACGGGTCGCTCAGGCTGACTCTCGGCGAGGATATCACGGAAGAGCAGGTGGACTACATAATTCAGTCTGTAAAAGAAGTCATAGAATATCTCAGAAGTTTTTCACCGGTATGGAAAGAGCTTGTCGAAGGCAAGCGCAGCTTCATACTGTAGAAAGGAGCACCATATGTCATTATATAGTGAAAAGGTTATGGACCACTTCCTCCATCCGAGGAATGTCGGTTGTATAGAGGATGCGAACGGCATCGGTGAAGTCGGAAACGTAAAGTGCGGCGACATCATGAAGATGTATCTGAAGATCGAGGACGACGTGATCAAAGACGTCAAGTTCGAGACGTTCGGCTGCGGCAGCGCCATAGCGTCGAGCTCCATGGCTACGGAGCTCATCAAGGGTAAGCCTGTGGAAGAGGCGATGGAGCTTACGAACAAAGCCGTAGCAGAAGCGCTCGACGGACTCCCTGATTACAAGATGCACTGCTCAGTGCTTGCGGAGGAAGCTATCAAAGCGGCGCTGGACAACTATAAGAACGGAGTGCAGCTGGATCCGACCAGCATCATGGCAGCGGGACCGTCTGATAAGGATGAAGAGGAAAAAGCAGCCGGAAGCGGGAAGGACGACGACGCGCCTGACGGCGCGGTCCACCTGAATTAGATATAAGTAATACATATAACCAAGGCTAAAAAACAAAAATAGCAAATAGCCAATATAACCTATTGACACGATAGGTAATAAATAGTATTTTGTAATTACAGAAAGAAAACGCAAGGAGGTGCGGACAATGTCAAAGCAGATGCGCATGTGTATGTGTATGCGAATGCTGATCTCCCGGACATGCAGGAAAGCCGGGGCGTCAGGATCTGATTTTCCGCGCCTCGCAGATACACGATGTTGAACGGTCTCAGAGAAAGTGAGGCTGAGATGTGTAGAAAAATGTCCGGGAGCCTGGAAGACGCCCGGTTTTTTTCTGGGCGCGGAGAGAACGGAGAAGCAGAGCGGCCGGTAATAGGCGAACGGTAAAAGAGAAGGAGAAATAAAATGAGTAATTACAGATTCGAAACATTACAGCTTCACGTAGGACAGGAACAGGCAGACCCTGCGACAGACGCCAGGGCAGTGCCTATCTACCAGACGACGGCATACGTGTTCCATAACAGCCAGCACGCGGCCGACAGATTCGGCCTCGCGGATCCGGGAAACATCTACGGCAGGCTTACGAACTCGACGCAGGGCGTCCTGGAGGAAAGGGTAGCCGCCCTTGAAAACGGGTCTGCGGCGCTTGCTGTAGCGTCAGGCTCGGCGGCGATCGCGTACACTATCGAGGCGCTTGCGGCTAACGGCGGAAGCGTGGTGGCGCAGAAGACCATATACGGAGGGACGTTCAATCTGTTCGAGCATACGCTTCCGCAGTACGGGATCAAGACCACGTTCGTCGACGCCCACGATCTCGCAGAAGTGGAAGGCGCTATAAAAGATGACACAAGAGCGGTATTCCTTGAGACTCTCGGGAACCCTAACAGCGACATTCCCGACATTGACGCAATAGCGGAGATAGCCCATAAGCACGGGCTTCCTCTCGTCATCGACAACACTTTCGGGACGCCGTATCTCATCCGTCCGATCGAGCACGGCGCGGACATAGTCGTTCATTCGGCGACAAAGTTCCTGTGCGGCCACGGCACTGCGCTCGGAGGGATCATCGTCGAAGCCGGGAAATTCGACTGGAAGGCGAGCGGGAAATATCCGCAGATCGCCGATCCGAATCCGAGCTATCACGGCGTATCCTTTGCCGACGCGGTAGGGCCTGCTGCCTTTGTGACATACATCAGGGCGATCCTGCTGAGAGATACAGGCGCGGCGATCTCGCCGTTCAACGCTTTTCTGCTACTGCAGGGCGTCGAGACACTGTCACTCAGGGTGGAGCGCCACGTCGAGAACACGCTGAAAGTAGTCGAGTATCTGAAGAACAATCCACTGGTCGAGAAGGTGAACCATCCTTCGCTTCCGGATCATCCGGATCACGCCCTGTATGAGAAATACTTCCCGGATGGCGGAGGATCGATATTCACATTCAACATAAAGGGAGGACGTGAGGAAGCATGGAAGTTCATCGACAGCCTGAAGATATTCTCGCTCCTTGCAAATGTCGCGGACGTCAAGAGTCTGGTGATACACCCGGCGTCGACTACACATTCACAGCTTACTGACGAGGAGCTCGCTGATCAGGGCATCGGCCAGAATACGATCCGCCTGTCGATAGGTACGGAAAATATTGATGATATAATTGAAGATCTGGAGAACGGATTTGCCGCTATCCGGTAAGGAGGAAGAGATGAAAAAGAATATTTTGAAATTTACAGCAGTTATCGCGATACTCATACTTACGCTTGGAGCAGTATTCAGCCTGACGTCATGCGGGAGCAAAGACGGCGGGGAAGAAGGCGGAAGCAAAGAGGTGTTCCGCACGCTGGACGAGATCAAAGAATCCGGCGAGATCAATCTGGGAGTGTTCTCGGACAAGAGTCCTTTCGGCTTTGTGGATGAGAACGGCGATTATCAGGGGTATGACATATATCTTGCAGAGAGGCTCGGAAAAGACCTGGGCGTAAAGATAAACTACGTGTCCACTGAGGCGGCGAACAGGGTAGAATACCTGGAGACCGGAAAGGTCGACATCATCCTGGCGAACTTCACGGTGACGGATGAGAGAGCCGAGAAAGTCGACTTTGCGCTCCCGTATATGAACGTCTCGCTCGGCGTGGTCTCGCCTGACAAGCGCGTCATCAAAGACGTGAAAGACCTCAAGGCTGACGACGAGGTCATCGTGATCTCCGGTACTACGGCCGAGACGTATTTCACAGAAGAGCTGCCTGACGTGAAGCTGCAGAAGTACGATACATACGCCAACGCGAAGAATGCTCTTGAGAACGGCACCGCCGTTGCGTGGGCCAACGACAACACCGAGGTCATCGCCTTCGCGAACGAGAACAAAGGCTATACCGTAGGCATACCTGAGCTCGGAAGCCAGGATACCATAGCGCCGGCAGTCTCAAAAGGAAACGAGACGCTTCTCACATGGCTGAACGATGAGCTCACCGCTCTCGGTTCAGAGGATTTCTTCCACGCGGCATATGAGGCGACGCTCCTCGATACATACGGCAAAGACTACGAGAACGAGCTCGTGGTGGAGCCGGGCAAATAACATAAAGCATATCAGAGAAGTGGCTCTGTAAATAAGCGCTGCGGCCTGCGGATAACAGGCTGCAGCGTTTAATTTTGTCTTTCGCCGTGGTACAATCTGAAGCAGGAGGAAACGGAAATGGACGGAAAGCTTTTTATACAGGCGTTAACCAAAGTCGTGTTGGGCGCTGTAATGGTCGCGCTTCTTATTTTCGTTCCCGCGGGAACTGTCCATTTCAGGAACGGATGGATCCTGATGGCGATACTGTTCGTTCCGATGTTCCTGGCAGGCATATACATGCTGTTTAAAAGGCCTGATCTGCTCAGAAAGAGGCTGAACGCTAAGGAGAAGGAGCTCGAGCAGAAGGAGGTCGTTCTAATGAGCGGACTCATGTTCGTCATATCGTTTGTGCTGGCAGGCCTGAATTACAGATTCGGATGGGTGGCCATGCCGGAATGGGGACCGGCTGCCGCGGCTGTTCTGTTCCTTGCGGGATATCTGATGTACGGCGTGGTCATCAGCGAGAATGAATATCTGTCGAGGACGATCGAAGTACAGGAAGGCCAGAAGGTGGTAGACACCGGTCTTTACGGCATCGTCCGCCATCCGATGTACGCGGCTACGCTTCTGATGTTCCTGTCGATGCCTCTGGTGCTCGGATCACCGCTATCGTTTCTGGTATCGCTCCTATATATACCGATCATAAGCAAGAGGATCGGGAATGAAGAAAAGGTCCTTTCAGAGGGACTCGATGGCTACACGGATTACATGAAGAAGGTGAAATACAGAGTCATACCGTTCATCTGGTAACAGGGGATATGGTATAATACAGACGTAAAGAACCTGCAGAAAGACACATAGGATCAAAGACAGAAATGAAGATATTGATGATCAATCATTTTCCGCTTGCCGGTTCCGGAAGCGGGACATATACGAGAAATCTTGCGGTGCATCTTGCCGGGCTGGGCCATCAGGTCACGGTCATCCTTCCGGAAAATACGGATGACTATGAGGAGGTCCCGGGCGTAAGGCTGCACCCTGTTTTTTTCTCGGCTGAAAACGACAGAGGGATCCCGGAGGATATGAGGGCGGAAGCACCGGAGGGGGCTCTTCCGTTCAACTTCCCGTGCTTCACGACACATCCGAGGAGCACCATGTCCTTCGGCGGTCTGACAGACGAAGAGCTGAGGATGTATACGGAGAGCTTCACTGAAGCGATCGACGAGGAGATCGGAAGAGACAGGCCGGATATAATCCACGGCCAGCACGTGTGGATACTTCCTTCGCTCGCCGCGGGGAAAGGCGTCCCTATCGTGCTTACGGCACACGGGACAGACCTCATGGGATACGATAAGTGGCCGGACTTAAGAGAGTATGCGGAGAGAGTGATGGCCGAGTGTAAAGCAGTCATTTCTATATCAAAGGACAACTGCGGCCTCATCAGGGAGCGCTTCCCGGACGCGAAAGACAAGATCGTCATGATGAGGAACGGATATGATCCATCTTTGTTCTACCCTGAGCAAAGCGACAGGAGCGATACACTCGGGCGCTACGGCGTAAAGAAAGAAGAGCATGAAGGCAAGAGGCTCGTATGCTTCGCAGGTAAGCTTGCAAAGTTCAAGGGAGTAGACGTCCTTCTCGACGCGTTCAGGATCATCGAAGACAGGAGGCAGGACGTATTCGGCATCATAGTCGGGGACGGAGAAGAGCGTGAGAGCCTGAAAGAGAAAGCGGAAAGCCTGGGATTAAAGAACGTGAGATTCCTCGGGAACGTCACCATGAATGAGCTGAGGAAGCTGTATAACATAGCCGACGTAAGCGTGGTCCCGTCAAGGCGTGAGCCGTTCGGCCTGGTCGCTCTTGAAGCGATGGCGTGCGGCATACCTGTAGTCGCGTCAGACCAGGGCGGACTTCCTGACTTTGTTAACGACACCGTAGGCGCACTTGCAAAGCCTGAGGATCCGGATGATCTGGCGGAGAAGATACTGCACGTCCTCAGCCGCCGGGAAGAGAGCGGGGCAGCGGACTGGCGTGAGGAGATCGCCGGATACGCGAGGAAGCACTACGCCCAGGACATGATAATAAAAGAGCTTGAGGAAGTGTACCGGGAAGCTTTGAAAGCCTGACATAAAGCACCTGCGGGCTGTTGATTTTCAGCCCGTTTTGCGTTAAAATAAATCAATTACAAC
>JAZUNH010000068.1:0-11795 GCA_045604065.1 Anaerovoracaceae bacterium | reverse complement strand
AGGTTCAGCTTCAACGTCAAGGGCGGACGGTGCGAGGCCTGCAAGGGCGACGGCATCATCAAGATAGAGATGCACTTCCTGCCGGACGTGTACGTTCCGTGCGAGGTCTGCAAGGGGAAGCGCTACAACAGAGAGACACTGGAAGTGAAGTACAGGGGGAAGAACATCTTCGAGGTGCTCGACATGAGCGTCGCGGAGGCTCTGGACTTCTTTAAGAACATCCCGGGCGTATACAGGAAGCTCCAGACGCTCCATGAGGTAGGGCTCGACTACATCAAGCTGGGCCAGCCGTCGACCGAGCTTTCGGGCGGCGAGGCGCAGCGTGTGAAGCTCGCGACAGAGCTTTCCAAGAGGAGCACCGGGAAGACTTTGTACATACTGGACGAGCCGACGACGGGGCTTCACTTCGCGGATGTGGACAAGCTGCTGCATGTACTGCAGAAGCTCACCGACGCTGGCAATACCGTGGTCGTCATAGAGCATAACCTGGACGTGATCAAGCAGGCTGACCATATCATAGATCTCGGGCCGGACGGCGGAGACCGCGGCGGAGAGATCGTGGCGGAGGGAACGCCTGAAGAGGTCGCGAAGTGTAAGGAGTCTTACACCGGCCAGTTCCTTGCGAAGATACTGAAACAGTAATATAATCGGGGTGTGCTGAGAGGACGGACCTGCGCGGGAGCGCTACGGGCACCGGGAGGCACATTCTGATCTCAGGAGGCATGATCATGAAAGATATAAATCTTACTATGCTTACGGATTTCTACGAGCTCACCATGGCGAACGGATACATGAAGTCCGGCATGGACGGAAAGACCGCGTATTTCGACGTGTTTTTCCGCAACATACCGGATAACGGCGGGTACGCCATAATGGGAGGGCTCGAGCATATCATCGATTATCTGGACAATCTTACGTTCACGGACGAGGATATCGAGTTCCTCAGGAAGAAGGGGATCTTCAGCGAGGAGTTCCTTCAGTATCTTGCGGACTTCAGGTTCGAGTGCGACGTGTGGTCGGTGCCTGAGGGGACGCCGATATTCCCTAGGGAGCCGGTCATGACAGTGAGAGGCCCTGTTATCCAGGCGCAGTTCGTCGAGACCGCGATCCTGATGATGTTCAATCATGAGAGCCTCATCGCCACAAAGGCGAGCAGGATCGTAAGGGCGGCCCAGGGAAGGGCCGTGATGGAGTTCGGTTCAAGGAGATCGCACGGTGCAGCTGCCGCGATGTACGGAGCGAGGGCGGCTTACATCGGAGGATGCCTCGGCACTGCGTGCGCCATAGTCGACAGAGAGACCGGGATACCGGCGCTCGGGACCATGGCTCACAGCTGGGTACAGCTCTTCCCGACAGAGTACGACGCGTTCAAAGCGTACGCGGAGAATTATCCGCAGAACTGCACGCTTCTCGTTGACACGTACAACGTGCTGAAATCCGGAGTCCCTAACGCGATCAGAGTGTTTAAGGAATGCAGGCCTGAGAAGATGGGAATAAGGATCGACTCCGGAGACATCGCGTATCTGACCAAGCAGGCGAGGAAGATGCTGGACGAGGCGGGATTCCCGCAGGCTACGATAACCGCGTCGAACGCTCTCGACGAATACCTGATAAGGGACATCATCCTTGAGGGAGCGAAGATCGACTCGTTCGGAGTCGGCGAGAGGCTGATCACAGCCAAGTCGGACCCTGTGTTCGGCGGAGTATACAAGCTGTCCGCGATAGAAGACGAGAACGGGATCACGCCTAAGATCAAGATCTCCGAGAATGTCGGAAAGATCACGAACCCGGGCGTGAAGGACGTCTACAGGATCTACGCGAATGACTCCGGGAAGGCCCAGGGCGATATAATCACTCTGAGGGAAGAGGGAGTCCCGGAGGGACGCGTGAACGAGAACGGCGAGAATGAGATAGAGATCTTCGACGAGGAGAGCCCGTGGAAGAGGAAGATCATAGACAACTACACCATCAGGAACATAAGGGTGCAGATATATGACGGCGGGAAGAGAGTCTACGAGTGCCCGTCTGTAAAAGAAGTACAGCAGTACTGCAGGGACCAGCTCGAGACGATCTGGGAGGAGACACTCAGATTTGAGAACCCGCAGACGTACTACGTCGATCTTTCGCAGAAGCTTTACGACCTTAAGCAGGGGCTCATGGAAGAGCACGGCAAAAGGTCGAGAGGATAAAAGCAAGGGAAATAAAAACTGCTGCATAAGGTGCCTTGAGGCGCTTTACGCAGCAGTTTTTTTTGTTCCGGCTTTTTGTTCTGAGCCCGCGCGGCCTGACCTACTCGGTAAGCTGCTTCACGATCTTCCTTCTGGTGCTCCCCTTTTTGAATGTGAACGTCCCCGTCTTGATGTCTGCGTCAGACACGCCCGCTTTTCTGCAGGTCTTCCTGAACTGCCTGGCAGTACGGAAAAGGCCGGCTGTTATGAGGCTGTTCACCGCGGCATCCTTGGAGTCGCTCGCCACCTCTATGGTCAGAGTCTCCTGGAGCTTTCCATGCTTCCACTTCGCCGTCTGCTGGTCAGTGTCGCCGCTCTTCTGGCTTTCCTGCTCCACGGCAGACTGGACTTCCTCGGCTGTAGTGACGCTGTCCAGTGTGTTCGGATAGTTCATTACGTTCTTCACGCACCATCCGATTATCAGCACCGCCGCTATTATTATAAGGAACGCGATCAGTATATCGTTCCTGTCATACATAAAATCACGGAAATTTCTTTTTGGTTTCTTCATGTGGTCTCTCCTTTCAGACTGTAAATCTATTTTACCATATCGCGCCGTTAAATCAAAGACGAAATCCGGGCGCCGAAGGCTTTGCACCACGGCATGATCTGCGGTATAATATCTACATGGTCGAGATAAGGATCGGAACAAATGAAAAAGGCCAGCGTTTCGACAGATTCCTGAGGAAATATCTGCCCGGAGCGCCGCTTTCTCATATTTACAGGATCATAAGGAAGGACGCCAAGGTGAATCTCAGGCGGGCGAAGGACGTCTATATACTTGAGGAAGGCGACACGGTGACCCTGTATCTTTCTGAAGAGGAAGTGGAGAGCTTCAGGAGGCAGGAGAAGCAGGGGAGCGTGAAGCTGACTTTCGGGACGGCCTACGAGGACGGCGACGTTCTCATCGCTGACAAGCCGGCGGGGCTCCTTACCCACGGCGACAAAGGCGAGAAGAGCGAGCATCTTACGAACCAGGTGCGCGGATATCTGATGCAGAAGGGTGAATATGACCCGGCAAAGGAAAAGACGTTCGCGCCGTCTCCGGTGAACAGGATAGACAGGAACACGACGGGGCTCGTGATCTTCGCGAAGAACTATGACTCGCTCAAGAAACTGACCGGATACCTGAGGACGCATGAGAAGATCCGGAAGCTGTATCTCACGGTAGTGCTCGGGGAGATCCCGGCTGAGGTCACACTTGAGGGAAGCCTCGAGAAAGATGAGGACAGGAACGTCAGCAGGACGGCCTCGGGAGACGGCGCAAAGAGAGCGGTGACGCATGTCAGGCCTCTTAAGTCCGGTAAGATCTCCGGGCTCGGGAACAGGACGGTCACGCTTGCGGAAGCTGAGATAGAGACCGGCAGGACGCATCAGATAAGGGTACAGCTCTCAGAGGCGGGGCATCCGCTTCTCGGGGATCCGAAGTACGGTGACCCTTCGGTCAACAGAGCGCTCCGCGAGAGGTACGGGATAACACACCAGCTCCTCACGGCATATAAGCTTGAGTTTCGCGGCGTCCGGGATGACTTCCCTAAGCTCGACGGAAGAACGGTGGAAGCAAAGCTCCCTAAGGAGCTCAGGAAGATAAAGGAAGAAATAAATGAGTGACAGCACTGAGAAGAAAAACGAAAAAGAAAAGGAAGAAGAACAGGAAGAATCGTCCAGAGAAGCTCTGATGGAATGGGTGAGGGACATAGCGGTCGCCATAGTGATAGCTGTGCTCGTGTCGCTTGTCGTAAAGCCGACGATAGTCAAGGAGAGCTCGATGGAGCCTAACTTCTACGCGAACGACTATATTTTCCTGAACAGGCTCTCATATAAGCTGGGGAGCGGACCGGCAAAGGGAGACGTCATTGTCTTCAAGTCTGACTCCAAGGAGCTCCTGGACAAGAACGGGAAGAACAAGCTCCTGATAAAGAGGGTCATCGGCGTGCCGGGAGACAAGATTAAGATAACCGGCGGCGAGGTATATATAAACGGAGAAAAGGACGAGCAGGACTACACGAAAGACGGCGATACGCCGGGCGATGTAGCTGAGACAGAAGTGCCTGACGGGATGCTTTTCTGCATGGGCGACAACCGTAGGGTGAGCGTGGACAGCAGGAGCAAAGAGGTTGGATTCGTCGACCAGGACAGCATAGTCGGAAAGGCGATGTTCAGGCTCTTGCCGCTCGGCAGGATAGGAACGATAAAGAGCGTATATTAGTTTTGGGATGAGAGTGTGAGAAATGAGCAAGTTAATTAGAAATCTGACGCTGATCGCGTCGGCAGCGCTGATAGCGAGGCACTTCGTGCAGCTTACGAGAGTTTCCGGGAACTCCATGTTCCCCGAGCTCCATAACGAGGACAGGCTCCTCATAGATAAGACCGCGTACGAGCGTAAGGACCCGGAGGCGGGCGACGTTGTGGTGTTCTCTGAGCCTAACACGCAGAGGATGATGATCAAGAGGGTCATCGGAGTGCCGGGAGACCACATCGTGATCAGGAACGGCGAGGTCAGGATAAACGGCGTGACCGGAAACGACGACTATACTGCGGACGGCGCGACAGACGGCGACCTCGACATAGTTATACCTGAGGGAAGGTATTTCGTGCTTGGCGACAACAGGCTCCACAGCAAGGACAGCAGGTCCGCGATGGTGGGCTGCGTCCCTAAGGAATCTATCATGGGCAAAGTGAGCGTAAGACTCTATCCGCCTGGGAGAGTGTTCTCCAGAGACGTGATTTCGGCACAGGCTGAAGAGGCCGCTGAAGTAAGCGAGGCGGCACAGGAGTAGCGGCCATGGGAGCAAAGGCAGTGAAGCTCGTAGCGAACAACAAGAAAGCGCGCCACGACTATTTTATCGAAGAGACTTTCCAAGCTGGGGTCGCGCTCACCGGGACCGAGATAAAATCGGTCCGCGCAGGCAAGGTGAGCATCAAGGAGAGCTACGCGCGTGTCGAGCGCGGAGAAGTGCTGCTCTACGGGATGAACATCAGCCCGTACGAGCAGGGGAACAGATTCAACGTCGATCCTCTCCGTACGAGGAAGCTCCTTCTCCATAAAAGGGAGATAAGGAAGATCATAGGAGCTACGAGCGAGCAGGGGCTGACCATAGTACCTCTCCAGATGTACATAAATGAGAAAGGCCTCGCGAAGATCGACATAGCGATAGCGAGAGGAAAAAAGCTCTACGACAAGCGCTACGATATGGCGAAGAAGGACGCGGACAGGAAGATGGACCGCGCGATCAAGAACCGCGGCTGAGAAAGACGCGGAGCTATGTACAGCCGGAACGCCGGCTGATATATGGGGATGTAAAGGTTTCGACGGGGGTACCGAACCGGTATAAGCGGGCAGTGGCGCCGATCCACTATAATAGCGGCCGTTAAAGATAAACGACAAAACTAACAACACATTCGCAATGGCAGCATAGCGCTTGCCGCGATGTCAGCCCGGGCTCACCTGCAGGCCCGGAATCTGGCATGGACATGCAGGAAACCATGTGCGTGACTCCCGTAGCGCGCATGGACTAGCGGGATAGCGAGGCGCGCAGTCTGCTGACCGTCCGCGCGCTGAGCGAAGCTTCAAACGATGAGCTGCGCCCGGAGAAAATACCGCAGACGTATTTTCGGACAGGGGTTCGACTCCCCTCATCTCCACCAAAAGATCATTGAAAAGTCAACGTTTTCGGACGTTGATTTTTCTTTGCCAACATTCAGAACAACATTCGTACGGATTTATGGCTTTGAAGGTGATAATAATAAGAGTTATAATAATTATCAGAATATTATCTAAAGCTTACTGTGAAGAAAGGACTTAAGAAAGGGGAATATACTTTGACGGTAATTGTCTCGGCGGCAGGTAACAAGAGCTATATGTCGGCGTCCAGGACAAGGAAAGTTACAGTCGTGGTTAAATAGTAGCAGGTTGTGTCAGAGAAAGGAAATCGATCATGAAAAGACAATTGAGAAGGCTGTTCGTATTGCTTCTATCTACAGCTGTCCTTACCGGAATGATATCGGTGGGAAGTGCTTTTGCTGCAGATAAGAGCGATGATGACGATCCGATCAGCAAGATCGCGGAGCAGTTTGCAGACAGTACTAAAGATCCGTTTGCGTTCAGAAGTACTACAGATGCGTCGAAGGGTAAGAAGCTAAGCGGCAGCGAAGACCTGCCGTCGAAATTCGATCTGAGCGCTAAGTTTATTGAAGACGGAGATGAAACTTCATACGTAACTCCGGTCAAGTTCCAGAACCCGTTTGGTTCATGCTGGGGATTCGCGGCTATCGCGGCAGCAGAGACGAGCATACTAGGAGATGGACTTGCAGAGGGATATGCGGCGCAGGCAGATACAGAAAACGGAATCAAGGAACTCAATCTTTCCGAGAAGCATCTGATAAACTTCCTTGTCACCCCACTGAATGATCCATCCAGCTCACAGAACGGCGAAGGCATGTACTACACTGATAAGAATCTCAAGCTTACAGAAAAGTTCGATGTAGGCGGTCTTGCCATATTTGCCACAAGCCTTTTCGCATCAGGCATGGGTCCAAACAGAGAAGACCGTACAGTACCGGATGGTCTGCAGGAAAATATATTCTCATATAAAGGCCTGGAAGGGCAGATCAATCAGAGCAAAGTCAACGGAAAGTGGACAGATTACTGCTACAGTGAAGAGGACGACTGGAGCATGCCGGAAGAGCTCAGATTCAAGCAGTCATATACTCTTGAAGAGTCATACATCCTTCCTGATCCTGCAAAGAATATCAGTGAAGAGGCAGATGAGCCGGAGTATGAGTATGATCCGCTGGGCACAAAAGCGATAAAAGAGCAGCTCATGGAGAAGCGTGCAGTGGAGATCGGATTCTGTGCAGATGTTTCAATGCCTGATCAGGAAAGCGACGGCGAATATATCAGTAAGGAATGGGCTCATTATACAGATACGATGGAATTAGGAGCGAATCACGCTGTGACTATAGTCGGTTGGGACGACGATTATCCGCGTGAGAACTTTGTCGAGGGGAAACAGCCGCCTGTCGATATGTTCCCGGACGGGAAGCATGAAGGTGCTACAGACGGTGGAAACGGCGCCTGGCTCGTCAAGAACAGCTGGGGATCCGGAGAAGAAGAATTCCCTAATAAAGGCGGTGCAAACTGGGGCATAGTTGATGAGGATACCGGGAAGCACACAGGTTATTTCTGGCTCTCATACTACGACCAGAGCCTGGACAGCCCTGAAGCGCTGAAATTCACAAGCGAAGTTCCTACAGAAGGATATTATCTTGACCAGTATGACTATATGCCTGTTACCGGTATAGAAGCAGCAGACCTCGACGAAAAGGTGATGATGTCTAACGTGTTCAAGGCTGACGCGAACGAGCAGCTCGAGTATATCTCATGTCAGACAGCTGCTCCTGGAACGACGGTAGACTATGACATCTATCTTCTTTCTGATGGATACAAGGATCCGCAGGATGGAGTTAAAGTAGCTTCAGGAAATGCCGGCCCGTTTGATTACGGCGGATTCCATAAGATAAAAGTCGACGATACAGTCCTGATACAGAAAGACCAGTATTATTCGATCATCATCACACAGAAGATGGCAGACGGACAATACAATATCAACATACAGACCGGTACGACAGAGAGCATGGCGCCATTCTTCGAAGACCCGACATGGCAGAAGGGTATAGTGAACAAGGGCGAGAGCTTTGTCAACATAGAAAACAAGTGGTATGACTACTCCGATGAGGAATTCCAGGAAAGAGTGTTTGACAACCTGCAGTACTTCTTCAGCATCGATAATTTCCCGATCAAGGGATACTGCAAAAAGCTGCAGGATCTGAATATGTATCTCATCGGTACAGTTCCGGTAGACCTCCCTCCATATGATATCGAATGGGATGGAGCTACGCCTATCAAAAAGACGATCGTGCTCAGGTTCAGGAAGGGCAGCGGTGCTGTAATGCCGGAGGATCCGGACATCGAGTGGTCGGTCGCTCCTGGTAGCGAAGGCTTATTCAACATGGAAGTGAAAGAAAGCGACACATCGCGTGTAACGCTTTCAGCGCTAAAGCCCGGCACAGGATATATCACGGTAACATGTGAAGGCATCGGTACACAGGTGATACGTGTAGACGTTCCAAAGAACGGCTGGTACGACGTCTGGGATATAGGTGAGATCGAATACGGAGATACAGAACTCGTTTCAATAAACAACTTCGACGGTACTCCGGTTTCGTACAGCTCATTCACATTCAGCTCCGACAATACGAAGATCGCGAAAGTATCAGCAAAAGGCCTCGTAAAGGCGGTAGGCATCGGAAAGACGTATATCAGAGCGCGTAACAGCGACGGCGTCGAAGAGGTCATAGAAGTAAGAGGTATCAAGACCGAGCAGAATATGAAGGCGACAGGGGAAAAGTACACCATAAAAGCGTCTTCGCTCAGTAAGAAAGCAAAGACCGTAAAGCGCAGCAAGGTGATCAAGATCAGCAAAGCAAAAGGTACGCTCAAATTCGTCAAGAAGAAGGGCAACAAGAAGATCACCATCAACAAGAAGACCGGTAAGGTAAAGATAAAGAAAGGCCTCAAGGCGGGCAAGTACACGGTCAAAGTCAAAGTTACAGCTTCCGGCGGGAAGTATTACAGGAAGATGTCAACGACAGTGAACTTCAAGATTATCGTAAAATAGATCGTAAAGGGAAAAGATATGAGATATCTTAGGATGCTAAAAAAAGCTGCTGCTTTTGCAGCAGTTGTGTCTGCGGTAATAATTGCCGCTACCGGTATTTCATTTGCCGATGCACCGGCAGAAGCTGATCAGTTCGGTACGGTAGACCTTTACTCTACCTCCGAAGCCGGCAGGATACTTAAGGACAGCTACAAGTATTCGGAGCAGTGGTTCACTGCTGATCCGGAGCAGGAAAATATCGGCCTTGCGCTCCTCTCCATGCAGCTTGTTGCTTCTGCTGTTGACAGCGACACAGACGGCCTCGGAGGAGACTTTCTGACAAAGCTAGGCTTCGAAGATACAGGTTTCTGGCAGAACAAAAACGTAGATGATCTGGACTGCAACTATACTTACGCGATCAAGACTGAAAGCGACGGCACGAAGCTTATCGCTGTAGCTGTCCAGAGCTATGCCTTTGATATGGAAGGAAAGAAAAAAGGCTGGCCGCAGAATTTCACGGTAAATGGTGATATAGCAGAGGGCGAGCATTATGCTCTCAGCAAGGCCGCAGAAGCAGTGCTTCCAAAGATAATAGAACTCAGCGGATCCGGCAATGTGAAATACTGGATCACAGGGCAGAGCCGCGGCGGAGCGATAGCGAACATGTTGGCGGCAAAGCTGCCGGTCGAGCTTGAAGAAAGGAACAAAGGCATTTACGCATATACTTTCGAGGCACCTGCCATCGCACAGCCGGAAGATGACGGAGAGCGTGAAGCGTTCAGGGATAATTATAATTACATCCATAATTATATCTGCAGCGACGATCTGGTAACGATGATCCCGCCATGGGGCATGGTGCGGTACGGCGTCGACCATCAGCTTGACACGGATGAAGCGAACGAAGGGCTGGAGACAGAGCTCAAGAAGCTCGAGAGCACTGAGAAGATCCCTGATGGCTATAACAGAGAAGAAGCTAAAGAATTTGTTGAAGACATAATAGAAGCACTTGAGAGCAGGATCAGCACAAGAGCAGAGTATTCAGAAGACCGTACAGATACTTTCACCCTTAAAGACGGAACGGAGAAAGTCGCAAGCTACAATTATCAGACGCTGCTCGGGAAGCTTCTCGCCAATATATTCGGAGGAGTGCTTGAAGATCTTGACACCTCGAAGCTGACCGATGAAATGACAGAAGCACTTAAGATAATCGAAAAATATATAAGAGGTTATCTTGCTGAGCTTGGAAGGATAGACGGGAATCCGGATCCGAACGTGTCATATTGGGAAGCAGCTACGGAGCTCAATGCTTTTCTGAAGGATACGGGTGATGTCGATCTCGGCCTTTCTGACGATGAGCTGTTCGGACTTCTCAAGCTTGCGGCGCCCGCAATAATAGATTATAAAACGGTGGATGAAAGTGAAAATCCGTATGATCCGAATTCCGATGAGAATATGCCTGTCCTGATGTACGTCATGTCTGTAATGAAGCTGCCATCGGTCATGTTCTCGCACCACTTCGATTCACTTCTGGCGAGGCTGCATGCTCTTTCACCTGCGCCTGAGATGTCCAGCCTGGATCTGGAAGTTGAAGCTCCGGAAGTTAGTGATCCGGTCGCAAAGATGCCTAGAAAGATAAGTGCCAAGGTATCGTCACTTGAGACAGCATCATGGCTTACAGCTTCTGCCTGCTGGAACACTGACGACACCACATTAAAGAAAAACAAGCACTATTATCTCGATGTGACGTTCAGTGCCGCCGGCCACAGCATTCCAGGCAGCCTCGAGATCAAAATCAACGGCGAAGATCCTATAGAAATGACGACCGGCTACAAGGATGGAGCATCGACCATCACTGCAACATGGAAATTCACTTTCGGAGAGCCGAAGACGTACAAAGTGGTATTTGATGTAAATGACGTCTGCGAAGCCCCTCAGAAAATAGACGTGGAAGCAGGCACGATGCTGAAATATTTTGAAAAGCCTGAAGACCCGTCAGCTAAAGGGTATAGATTCGACGGCTGGTATGACTTTGAGGGGATAAAATGGGATGACCTTACGGTAACGTCAGATATGCGCATATACGCCAAATGGATCAGACAATATGACAATGTCAAGGTCAGCTTCACGATCCCGAGAGTTGGTGAAAAATGGAAGTATCCGTCAGTAGCGGCAGGGTCGCCTTACAGAATAGAAGAGCCTGAATTACTGGATGCGGACTATAACAGTGTTACGACTGTAAAGAACAGAAAGAAGATGACGATCTCATTCACAATACGGATGAATTCAGGCGATTCAGAGTTCAAGACTGTGCCTAATGAGGACGACGCGTACGACTATGCCGGAACAGTCACTGTGAACGGTAAAAAGCCGAGCTATATCGGCATCTATGAGGGCACTCTCAGAATACAGTATGAATTCACGCCAAAGCCAAAGATGCCGAAGCTGAGCAAAACAAGCATCACAGTGAAGAAGGGCAAGACGAAGACCGTTAAGATCATCGGTAAAGACAAGTCGATCAAGAACGTATACAAGAACACAAAGAAAGCGAAGATCAAATCAAAGAAGACGGCGGCGAAGATCAAAGTGAAAGGCCTTAAGAAAGGGAAGACCACACTTAAGATCAAAGCAAACGGCGTATGGCTGAAACTGAAGGTGAAGGTAAAATAGTGCTAAAAATCATGATAGCAAAGCATAAACGATAGGAGGATCAAGTAATGCCTGATTGTGATCATGAGGTGCGTGCCGTCTGGGATGAAGACAATTCCAATGGAGCGTTATAGACAAGAACGAATACCTGGATGCAATGAGGCTCAGCGTATCGGACGACAGTAAGATCAAAGAACTTGTAAGAGGGGCTCTGACAGATAAGATCGATGACAGAGACGTATTCATGAAGGGGATAGATTAT
>JAZUNH010000067.1:0-3550 GCA_045604065.1 Anaerovoracaceae bacterium | reverse complement strand
TGCCGTACTGATGGTTATTCCTCTTGCCTTCTCTTCAGGCGCTTTGTCGATCTGGTCGAACGCTACGTCCTGGCCGAGTCCGTACCTGTCGCGAAGTACTGATGTGATCGCCGCTGTCAGTGTCGTCTTGCCGTGGTCTACGTGGCCGATCGTTCCGATGTTGATATGCGGCTTCGTCCTTTCAAAATGCTCTCTTGCCATTTTTCCTTTCTCCTTACATTACCTTACAATAACAACCGTTAAAAAATAAATAATAACTGGAGCTGTTGAGCAGGCTTGAACTGCCGAACCTCTTCCTTACCAAGGAAGTGCTCTACCGACTGAGCTACAACAGCATGCTCCCGGTACGAAACGCGTGCGCACCAAATCATGTACAGGCTGACTGCATACTTAGACAGTCTATAACATATAGATTAAGGATACACTATTTTTACGGAATAGTCAAACCAAATAGACTCTTTTTGTCTATTTTCCGTCTCTCTGGCGCCGTATCTCATACATGAGAACGCAGGCTGCGTTCGACGCGTTGAGAGACTGTATCTTTCCCTTGAGAGGCATCGATACGGTAAAGTCGCACTTTTCCTTCACGAGCCTCGAGATACCTTTGCCTTCAGCCCCGATCACTATGGCGCACGGGCCCGTCATGTCCTGTTCATAGAACGTGACTCCGTCCATGTCGCACGCGTAGATCCAGAGGCCCTTCTCTTTAAGCTCCTCAATAGTTCTGGCGATGTTCGTGACCCTGGCGCACGGAACGTATTCCACGGCCCCGGCCGAGCTTTTTGCCACGGTCTCAGTAAGCCCGCAGGCGGATCTCTTTGGTATTATCACCCCGTGGGCCCCGGCGCACTCGGCAGACCTTAATATCGCCCCGAGATTATGCGGATCCTCTATCCCGTCAAGTATCACGATGAACGGAGGCTCTCCGCTCTTCTCCGCCCTTGCCATGATATCGTCCACCGACGCGTACTCACGGACTGAAGCGAACGCGATGATCCCCTGATGGGCTTCTCCGTCCGCCAGACGGTCGAGGTCTTTCTTTGCTGCGGATTCCACGCGGATATTATTCTCCTTACAGATCTTCCTGACTCTGTCCGCGGCTCCTCCCGCTCCGTCCTGTATCAGGACCCTGTCTATGGGGCGCCCCGCGCGTATCGCCTCCGTTACCGGATTCCTTCCAATGATCTTTGCCATATGTCAGCGCCTTCCGCCTTCCGGAAGCTCCTTCGCGTATGATACGAACCTGTATCTTATTCCGTCTTCTTCCATATACTCCGAGCATCTCTCGGCGTAGAAATTCCTGCTTTCGTCAAGGTTCGCGAAAAACCTGTCGGCCCCGAACTCCCCGTCGATCTGCGTGACATAGATGTAGCTGCACCTGCGGTACAGCATGTCATATATGTTCGCTCCGCCTATCACAAAAACGTCGTCCGAAGGCGTGTCCCTGATGGCTTCATCCAGCTCGTCAAGGCTGTTGACCACCTCGGCGCCCTCGGCTTTGTACTCAGGGTCTCTCGTGAGGACGATGTTCCGCCTCCCCGGAAGGCCCTTGCCCCCCGGAAGGCTCTCGAGAGTCACTCTTCCCATGACGACGGTCTTCCCCATCGTCATCTCTTTAAAGTGCCTGAGATCTCCGGGAAGATGGCAGAGAAGCTTTCCGTCCTTCCCGATCCCCCAGTTCCTGTCGCATGCTACGATACAATTCATGCCGCGCACCCTATATCGCTACCGGTATGCCCTTGACCTGAGGACCTGCCTGGTAATCCTCGATCTTGACGTCGTCCGGCGTGAAGTCGTAGAAATCATGCACGTCAGGATTCAGCGTGAACTTAGGCGCAGGGTACTGCGGGCGCTCGATGAGCTCTCTGATGATAGGGATGTGCCTGTCGTAGATGTGCGCGTCAGCGATCACATGAACGAACTCTCCCGGCTTGTATCCGGTCACCTGTGCCAGCATGTACACCAGCACCGCGTACTGTACGACGTTCCAGTTGTTCGCCGCGAGGATGTCCTGCGACCTCTGGTTCAGGATAGCGTTAAGCTTGTCTCCCGTAACGTTGAACGTCATGCTGTATGCGCAAGGCTCCAGATTCATCTCGGAAAGATCCTGGAAATTATATATGTTCGTGAGGATCCTTCTGGAATACGGCGTGTTTTTCAGCTGCCAGATGACATTGTCCACCATATCCATATAGCCCTGGTGGAACTTGTATTTCTTGCCCATCTGATAGCCGTAGGCCTTTCCGATCTCGCCGTCTTCATCAGCCCAGGAATCCCAGATGTGGCTCTTAAGGTCATGAACGTTGTTGGATTTCTTCTGCCAGATCCAGAGAAGCTCATCTACTGCCGACTTGATAGGCGTCGGCCTCAGCGTGATCGCCGGGAACTCTTCCGAAAGATCGTAGCGGTTCACTATTCCAAACCTCTTGATCGTGTACGCAGGCGTTCCGTCTTCCCAATGCGGCCTTACCTTCTGGCCCTCTGTGGAATAGCCGTTCTCCAGGATATCACGGCACATGTTAACGAATAATACGTCAGCTTTACTCATTTCACTCACCTCTCATCTATTATGCGGACCGCTTCACAAGCGATCTCCTTAAGTCTTTCATCGTCTCCCCTGACATACAGCCAGCCGATCACGGCCTCGAACCCTGTCGCGACCTTGTATTCCGCAGGCGTCGCGCCCCTCGGGTGCGAAGTGTTCGTGCGGTTCCTCGCTCTTTTGAACAGAGCCGTCTCTTCCTCTGTATAGAAGCCTTCTGTAAGCTTCCTCGCGGCTTCAGCCTGGCTGCCGGCGTTCACGTAATGCACCGAGAACCTGTTCATGTCCCCGGCCTTCCTGCCGCAGCTCTCTGCGGCCATGCCGCGGATGAAGAGCTCATATGCCGCGTCTCCTATGTACGCGAGCTTCGTCGTGTCGGCGTTCATTATATCGGAGAGCTCTGCCTTAAGCTTTTCTGTTATCTCCGGCGTCATTCTCTGATCACCTGTACTCCCTGCGGGGTATCCTTCAGCGTGATGCCCTTCTCCTTGAGCATGTCCCTGATCTCATCCGCTCTCGCGAAGTCCTTCGCCTTTCTTGCTGCCTGGCGCTCGTCGATCAGAGCCTGGATCTCAGGATCTATCCCGTCATCCTTCTTCTGCTGCAGAAGCCCGAGCACATCGCAGAGCTCCATGAGAGCATCAAGAGCAGCCGCGGCGAACGCTTTGCTCGCTCCGCCCTTGATCTGAGCATTGACCGCGCTTATCAGCTCGAACACAGCGCTTATCCCGTCGGCTGTGTTCAGGTCGTCGTCCATCGCGGCGATGAACTTCTGCCTGTACGCGTCAAAGCCCGCGGCGGCCTCCTGTTCGGAAGCTGTCATCTCTCCCTCAGCCCCGTTCGCCTTCATGTGCTCCAGGTCCGCCCTGCAGTTCCTCATGCGCTCGAGGCTGTTCCTCGACTGCTGCATGAGCTCCTCGCTGAAGTCGATAGGGTTCCTGTACTGCCCGGAGAGCAGGAAGAACCTGATCTCCTCGCCGTCGTATTTCTGCCTGATGTCCCTTACCG
>JAZUNH010000066.1:0-22201 GCA_045604065.1 Anaerovoracaceae bacterium | reverse complement strand
CTTTTTTCTTGACTATCTTGTTTCCTGTCTATGGAATTTTCTATGTACTGTGCGGATCTTCTCCGCTGCAGGCTTCCGCCTGTGTCCGTATGTCGCGAACAGTTAATATATTACCATCCGCTACCTACCTTGTCAACAACTTTTTTCGTTTTTCGAAAACTTTTTTGTATGATTTTTGTATCCGTTTTTAGTGCGCCGCAACAAACATTTTTACAGCTTCTCCGGTATCCTCACGCTCTCTGTCTGAGTGCCGGAGGCTTTGACGATATCTGTCAGGTCCTCTGTCTTCAGGGTCACTGTCGCGGTATTGTCGTTCGGATGTATCGCGATGTATCCGGGCTCACTGAAGAAGTCTTCATCTATATAGAACCTCACCGTGTTCTCCGTGTCGTTCAGGAGGCCGAACGGAGACACCATGCCGGGCACTATCCCGAAAAGCTCCATGAGCTCCTCTGGTGATCCAAACGTCAGAGCCCTGGTACCGTGTTCGTCCCTGAACTTCTTCAGGTCCACCCTCTTGTCTCCCCTTACAGTGACGAGATAGAAGTTCTTATGCTTCTTCTCCCTGAGGAACAGGTTCTTCGCGTCGCACTCGGGATACGGGAACTCCACGTCGCACGTGTCCTGCATGGACCAGAGCGCCGGATGATCCGTAACGATGTGCCATATCTTCTTTTTTTCCAGTAAAGCGTATATTTCCTGCTTTCCGTACATGTCTATTCCCTCCTGCGTCGTGTTCCTACATTATATTATATATATAGGCTGCATTCAAGCGCCCCCCGGGCCGGCCGGCACACGATCCGCTTTTAGTATGTTTATGCAAAATCGATATTTCTGGCAGATTCCTTATACCTACTGTATTGACATAAGGTATGAATAATGATATATTGCATATATATGAAAAAACTTGCATAACTAACTATATTATGTGCGAAAGGAAGAATGAAAATGAAAAAGACATTGACTTTGATCGCGGTACTCGCGCTTTGTGTACTTATGACGGTCAGCCTGGGAGCCTGCGGCGGCAAGACGGCAGATGGAGAAGGCGAAGCAGAGAAGACATATGTGGTCCTCATGAACCCTGACTTCCCTCCGTTCGATACGACAGACGCTGAGTCAGGAGAGCTCGACGGATTCGACGTTGACATGGTGAACGCCATCGCTGAAGACCAGGGATTCAAGGTAGAGTGGAAATCGATGGAGTTCGACGCCCTCATCCCTGCCCTTGAAGCAGGAAACGGAGACATCGTCGCATCCGGAATGAACGGCGACCTCCCTGAGCGTCAGGAAAAGGTAGACTTCACTGATCCTTACTACAAGAGCGGACTCGTAGTGCTCGTAAAGGCCGACAATGACAAGATCGGCGGCGAGGATGACCTTACCGCAGACATGAGAGTAGCGAGCCAGTCAGGAACCACGGGAGCCGACGAGGTCAACAGACTGAAGGATGAGGGCCTGATCAAGGAAGCCGTAATCCTGAAGGGATTCGACGAGTGCGTGCTCCAGCTCCAGAACGGCGACTCTGACGCAGTCATCATAGACGAGCCTGTAGCAAAGGGATACATGAAGATGAAGGAAGGCGAGTTCAAGGCTGTCGGCGAAACGATCAACGCAGAGCGCTACGCAATGGCAGTAGCCAAAGGAAACAGCGAGCTCCAGGAGAAGCTCAACACAGGACTCAAGAACATCATCGAGAGCGGAAAGTTCGCCGAGATCTGCGAGAAGTGGGAGATCGCGAACATGTATGAAGAATAGCATACCTCCTATAGAACAGTTATAGTGTTTATTCCGGCGCCGGCGTAACAGCCGGCGTCAGATTCATAAGAAGACAGGAACAGCTGAAATGAGTTTATGGTTTGGTTTTACAACAGCGATGAAAGGCGCGCCGTATACGGTCGGCGTCAGCTTCTTTGCTGTGATCATCGGCCTCATCATCGGATTCGGGCTTGCCATGATGCGCATGTCGAAGATAAGGATCTTCCGCCTGATATCGGGCGTATACATCGACATAATCAGAGGCACCCCTATGGTGGTACAGGCCCTTATATTCGCTTACGGAGTCCCTCAGCTCCTCCAGAAGAACGGCATACCGTTCAGGTGGCCGGAGCTCCTGATTCCCTGCATGCTCGTATGCGGCATGAACAGCGCCGCCTACATGGCTGAGATCATAAGAGGAGGGCTCCAGGCTGTCGAGAAAGGACAGATGGAAGCCGCGATGTCGCTCGGCATGACGCACTCGCAGGCGATGAGGCTCGTCATAATCCCTCAGGCGTTCAGGATCATCCTGCCGTCGCTGGGGAACGAGTTCGTTACGATGATCAAGGAGACCGCGGTGCTGTCGTACGCCGGCACGGTGGAAATACTGAGGCGCGCGGCTCTGCTCTCCGCGGCGACGTTCGAGACGTTCATCGCGTACATAGGGGCGGCCCTGGCCTACATGGTGTTCACCATCCCTCTGTCAAAGCTCATACTCCTGATGGAGAAAAAGCTTTCCGGAAAGGGAAAGAAAGCCGCCAAGGCCGAGGACACCTCGACTATGCTCGAGTCTGAAGACATAGCGAAAGACCTGCTTTCGGCCGAGACCGCGAGCAACAGAGAAGGAAGATAGGAGGCAGCTGATATGATAGAAATTAAAGACCTTAAAAAGTCGTTCGGCAGCCTCAAGGTGCTGAAAGGCATAAACCAGACCATAGATGACAAGGAAGTCCTGTGCGTTATCGGGCCTTCAGGCGGCGGCAAGTCGACCTTCCTGAGATGCCTGAACAGGCTCGAGACACCGGACAGCGGAGAGGTCATCCTCGACGGAAAAGAGATCACGGAAGACAACATCATCGAGATCAGGGAAAAGATGGGTATGGTGTTCCAGAACTTCAATCTTTTCAAGAACATGACGGTGCTCGGGAACATCACGGCGGCTCCGATACACGTAAAGAAGATGTCCAAGGAAGAAGCCGAGAAAAAGGCCATGGACCTGCTGGACCTGGTAGGCCTCGCCGATAAAGCGAACGACAGGCCGGAATCGCTCTCAGGCGGACAGCAGCAGCGTGTCGCCATCGCGAGAGCTCTCGCGTTGGACCCTGAGATCATGCTGTTCGACGAGCCGACGTCGGCTCTGGACCCTGAGATGGTAGGAGAAGTGCTCGACGTAATGAGGAAGCTCGCGAATGAAGGAATGACGATGGTCGTCGTCACACACGAGATGGGCTTCGCCAAAGAAGTGTCCGACAAGGTAATCTTCATCGACGGCGGCGTCATAGTGGAACAGGGAACACCGGATGAGATATTCGGCGCGCCTAAGCAGGAGCGTACCAAGGCGTTCCTCGGAAGCGTACTCCGCTGACATAACAATAAAAAAACATGCTTCTCAGACGATCCTTTGTGAAGCATGTTTTATTATACTCTATTTTACGATCTCCGAGAGGACCGACAGCATCTCCTCAGGGTCGATAGGCTTTGATATATGGCCGCCAGAATCTGATATGAACTCAGATATATATCCTTACCGTCTCAGCGCCTGTCTCTTCCATCTTCTTCACCGCGGCGGAGAACTCTTCGAAGAGCTCTTCCTCCGAAGCGTAGTCCGGCCTGATGATGGCCTGTGACGAGAAGTCTCTCTTCCTTATGATGAATTTCCTGTCCAACATGTCGATCAGAGCATCTCCGTCAGGTATATGCTCAAGAGTCATGAGCGGATACTTTCCGGAGTTCTTATCCTCCTTCTCGAGGCTGACGCAGAAGTCGCTCACTCCGAGCTCTTCAAGAGCCTTGACCGTCTCTCCGTTGTAGACGTTCAGCCCGTAATCAGCATACACCTTCATGCCGCGCTTTACGAGAGGCGTTATCCAGTCGAGGTTGCCTACGTAGCAGCCTGTCTGCTTTACGACAGCCTGCACCGCCTGGAAGTTGTCCTTGAGGAAGTTATCTTCCCTGCCCTTGCATATGGCCGAGATATACGGCTTGAACCTGACTCCGCCCAGCTTTGACGCGTTCCGTATGACGTCGACCAGAGGTATCAGCGCTACTATGCTCACTTTTTTCTCCGCGAGCAGCTTAGCCGTCTCGCCTCCTGCTCTGAATCCGGCGAAATCGTTCCAGTCGAGGAAGTACAGCTCGATCTTCCCGAGGTGGGCGGATTTCTCCATGCTCTCTTCTCTGGTCTCCCAGAACTCGTCTTCCTTCTCATGCGCTTCCTCCAGCGTAGGAGCGTCTTCAGGCGATTTGTGCTCAGCGGTTTCTTCAGCCGCTTTCTCTTCTGCGGCTCCATTTCCGGAAAGCTTTCCGTTCTCCCCTTCTTCTGAATGCTCGCTGAAGAGTACAGCGCCTTCGCCCTCGTCCTTCATCTCGACGTACTTGCTTTCTTTCTCCTTCTCGGCAAAGTACGCGGAAGGCTCGCGCCTCGTCTCCCTCCTGATCTTGTCCTTAAGCTCAGAAAGCACGCTTCTCCTCATCTCGTTTATCTCGGAGACCTTCATACTGAGATCTTTGACCTCGTCCGAGATCTGTATGTCAGCCGCCTCAAACGGAGTACCGCCTGTCTTCCCGAGGGCTTTCATGAATCTGTCTCCTGAGCCTTCGCCCTGACCGACGGACTCAGGCACTTCACGCCAGCATTCCGCGAACGTCCCGTCCGGCGCTTCCGCGCGCAGTACGAGCCCGCTTCCGACTATGTTCATGCTGACAGTCACAGGCAGCCTTCTCTTTCCTGTGCTTCCGAAGTCCATGTCCTTGAAGGTCGCTCTCGCTTCCTTGAGCTGCTGCTTGGACGACGTCCTGTATACGCCGTCTCCTTCGGATACAGTTCCTCTGAAGTCGCCGATCGTCGTGGTCCCGTCGTCGTTGACTCTTATATAGGTGACTATGTTGCTCAAAAGCTCTTTTCCGTGGATCTCGATGCCGTCTCCTGTCTCTATGACATGGTTCAGCCTCACCACGACCTGCCGGTCGTTCTTTCCTCTTCCGACGACCGTTCCGACCTTGATCCCTCTGTTCTTCGGGAGGTCTCCGGAGATGAGCTCTCTTCCGCTCTTCCCGTCTATGTATCCGCTGCAGGATCCTCCCCTGCTGAATATCTGCGTCAGGGCTTCCCTGTCTTCCCTCGAAACAGTGTAGTAGCCGTTTTCGTAATATTTATCTATGTACTTCCTGTATATGCGCGTGACTACCGCGACGTACTCAGGAGTCTTCAGCCTTCCCTCGATCTTGAGCGACGCCACGCCTGCCCTTATGAGCTCCCCGAGGCCGTCGATCGTGCAGAGATCTTTCGGCGAAAGAGGATAGTCAGGTATGCCGTCTGTGAGGACGGATCCTGCCCTGGTCAGCGTCCTGTACTGCAGCCTGCACGGCTGTGCGCAGACTCCCCTGTTGCCGCTTCTTCCCCCGTTATATCTCGAGAGCTGGCACTGTCCCGAGTAGCATATGCAGAGAGCCCCGTGGCAGAAGACCTCTACTTCCGCTCCGGCTCCGTTTGCGCACGCGGCGCGGATCTCTGAGAGCGTGAGCTCCCTCGCAGTTATTACGCGCTTGTATCCAAGGCTAGCCGCGGCGGATACAGCTACCGCCCCTACGGCAGAAGCCTGTGTCGAAAGATGCATCTCAAAATCAGGTATCCTCTCGTGGATATACCTTCCAAGTCCGAGATCCTGTATTATGACGGCGTCGACGCCGCACTCGTACAGGAACTCCGCGTATTCGAGCCCTTCCTCAAGCTCATCGTCAGAGACGAGCGTGTTCATCGTCACATAGACTTTCACGCCCCTTAGATGAGCGTAGCCGACGGCAAGAGCCATGTCCTCGTCGGAAAGCCCTTCCGCCGCCTGTCTGGCGTTCAGGAACCTGCCGCCGGTATACACCGCGTCGGCCCCGTTCTCCACGGCCGCTATGAACTGTTCTTTGTTTCCAGCCGGAGCGAGAAGCTCCACTTTCTTTTTCATGCCGGCACCTCTTTCAGGATGTTCTATAGCTTATCCTTATTCATTAAATATTCTGCTTCATCAAGGTCCTTTCCCCTCACCTAAAGCGGCTTGTATTTAAGCTCTGCGCCTTTCTGCTTCTTCTCGACCGCGACCGCGAATATCCTTGCCGTATCCATGCAGGTCAGTACCGGAAGATTCCTTTCTATCGCGGCTCTCCTGAGCGGGAACGTCGCCGCCTGCACTTTGTTTATTGCCTTAGGCGTGTTGATGAGGATCTGGATGTCCTCGCCTATCCTAGGCTTTACGTCCTCATACTCCATGACCTCCGCAGGTATCCCGTTGCTCTCCAGGAACTCCTCGGTGCCGTCGGAGGCGTAGATCCTGAAGCCGAGGTCCGCGTACTTCTTAAGGATGGCGGCTCCCTCTGCATTCTTGTCATGCTCTCTCAGGCTGCAGAAGAGCGATCCTTCCGTCGGGATCTTCCCTCCTGCCGCGATGAAGCCTTTATATATCGCGGTGTCGAGGTCCTTATCCACTCCGAGGACCTCGCCGGTAGACTTCATCTCAGGCCCGACAGCCACGTCCACGTCCGTCAGCTTGGCATCCGAGAACACCGGCACCTTGATCGCATAGAAGTCCATCTTCTTATATAATCCTGTGCCCCACTCCATGTCCCTGAGCTTCTTTCCGGTCATGACGGCAACAGCTATCTTGACCATAGGCACCTTGGTGACCTTGGAGAGGATAGGAACGGTCCTCGACGCGCGCGGGTTGACCTCGATCACGTATATCTTCTTCCCGTCCCATGCATATTGTACATTGACAAGGCCCACTATGTGAAGAGCCTTTACTATCTTCTTGGTATCCGCCACCAGCTCCTCTATCACTTCAGGAGGAAGGTCGTACGGAGGAAGGCTCGTGCAGCTGTCTCCCGAGTGGACTCCCGTCCTCTCGAAATGTTCCATGATGCCGGGGATCAGGACGTCGTCTCCGTCAGCTATGGCGTCCACGTCCATCTCCTTGCCCTCTATATACTGGTCTATCAGCACAGGATGCTCGTGCGAGAGGCTCACCGCCTCCTCGAGGTACTGCGTGAGCTCGTCGTTATTATATACCACCTGCATCGCGCGTCCGCCGATTACGAACGACGGCCTTACCACGAGAGGATATCCGAGCCTCGCCACCGTCTCGAACGCTTCTTCCTTAGTCCTCACGGCGCGTCCCTTAGGCGTCGCGATATCAAGGATGTCGAGAAGGTCGTCGAACTTCTCCCTGTCTTCAGCGAGATCGATGTACCTGTTCTGCGTGCCGAATATCTTTATGCTTCTCTCCGCCAGCTGCTCCGCGAGGTTGAGGGACGTCTGCCCTCCGAACTGGAGGATCACTCCCTCAGGATGCTCCTGCTTGATGACGTTCATCACGTCGTCCATGTGCAGCGGCTCAAAATAAAGCTTGTCCGACGTATCAAAGTCGGTGCTGACCGTCTCAGGGTTATTGTTTATGATTATGGATTCATATCCCAGCTCGTGAAGAGCCCAGACTCCCTGCACACAGCAGTAGTCGAATTCTATGCCCTGCCCGATCCTTATCGGGCCGGATCCTATAACGAGGATCTTCTCGTGGTCGGACTTCCTGCTCTCGTTCTCTCCCCCGTAGGAAGAATAGTAGTACGGCGTAAGAGCCTCGAACTCGCCGGCGCAGGTATCTACCACCTTGTAAACCGGGTAGATGTCGTGGTACACACGGATATCCTGCAGGACCTCCCTGCTTATCCCGGTGAGCCCGAGAATCATAGAATCAAGGAATCCCCTCGACTCCGCCTCTCTGATCAGCTCGGCCGAGACCTCTTCCGTCTTCAGCCTCTCCTCTAGCTCTATTATCCCGTATATCTTGTTGAGGAACCACCTGTCGATCTTCGTTTTCCTGAAGATATCCTCTACCCCGGCGATCCTTCTTCTCATTATCTCAGCTATTACGAACAGCCTCTCGTCGTCCTGCTCCTCGAGCTTCTTCATGAGCTCCTCGTTAGACATGGCGGAGATAGCAGGCACGGTAAGGCCTGCGCATTTGATCTCCAGCGAGCTCGTCGCCTTGAGCAGCGCGCTCTCGAAGTTCCTGTCGATCGCCATGATCTCGCCGGTCGCCTTCATCTGCGTGCCGAGCTTTCTCGAAGCCGTCCTGAACTTGTCGAACGGCCACTTAGGGATCTTCACGACGCAGTAGTCGAGCGCAGGCTCGAAGCACGCACTCGATCCTTCTGTTACGTAGTTCTTCAGCTCGTCCAGAGTGTATCCTATCGCGATCTTCGCCGCGATCTTGGCTATCGGGTAGCCCGCGGCTTTCGACGCCAGAGCCGACGACCTGCTTACGCGAGGGTTGACCTCGATGACGATGTATTCGTCCCTGTCAGGATCCATCGCGAACTGGACGTTGCATCCGCCCTCGATGTTCAGCGCCCTTATTATCTTCAGCGCGGAGTCTCTCAGCATCTGGTACTGTGTGTCGTTCAGCGTCTGGGTCGGCGCCACCACGATGCTGTCTCCCGTGTGTATGCCGGCGGGATCCATGTTCTCCATGGAGCAGATGATGATGCAGTTATCCTTTGAGTCACGGATGACTTCCATCTCGATCTCTTTCCATCCGGCTACCGATTTCTCCACGAGCACCTGCCCGATCGCGCTCTTCTCGATGCCCATCTTGACGTGCTCGGCAAGCTCCTCATCGCTTGAAGCGAATCCGCCGCCTGTTCCTCCGAGCGTATACGCGGGACGTATGATGACAGGATATCCTTCTTTGGCAACGAAAGCTTTCGCCTCTTCAAGGCTCGTAGCTATGCAGCTCCCCGGGATAGGCTCCCCTATCTCCTGCATGAGATCCTTGAACGCCTCTCTGTCTTCAGCCTTGTGGATGCTGTCCTTGTTTACTCCCAGGAGCTTTACTCCGTACTTCTGGAAGACGCCCTTGGCGTCCAGCTCCATGCCGAGGTTCAGGCCTGTCTGCCCGCCGAATCCCGCGAGGACGCCGTCCGGCTTTTCCATCTCTATTATCTTCGTCACCGCTTCTTCAGTCAGCGGCTCCATATATACCTTGTCCGCGATCCCGTAGTCCGTCATTATGGTGGCGGGATTGCTGTTCACGAGGACGGTCTCTATCCCCTCCTCCGTTATGGCCTTGCAGGCCTGCGTGCCCGCGTAGTCGAACTCCGCGGCCTGGCCGATGACGATCGGGCCTGACCCGATGATCAATACTTTCTTCAGTGTGAAGTCCCTTGCCATTACAGCCTGCCTCCTTTCATCAGATCTATGAACTTATCGAAGAGGTAGCCTGTGTCGTGCGGCCCCGGATTCGACTCCGGATGGAACTGCACGGAGAACACCGGCTTGCTTATGTGCTCCATCCCTTCGACCGTGCCGTCGTTAAGGTTGAGGTGCGTCACGTCGAGCCCGTGCAGTACGACGCTGTCAGCGGCGACCGCGTAGCCGTGGTTCTGCGATGTGATGTAGCTCCTTCCCGTCTTCTTGTCAAAGACGCCGTGGTTGCATCCCCTGTGGCCGTACTTCAGCTTGTACGTCTTTCCGCCCTGAGACAGAGCTATTATCTGATGGCCCATGCAGATCCCGAACACCGGCATCTGCTTAGGGCCGTAGTTGCTGTTGGTTATGAGCTTCTCGACAATGAGGATCTCCTCTTCCGCCGCCTCCGGGTCTCCCGGCCCGTTGGATACGAACACCCCGTCAGGCTCCATGGCGAGGATCGTCTTCGCCTTTGTGCCGTAAGGGAACACTGTGAGGTCGCAGCCTCTCGCGCTCAGTTCTTTCAGTATGCTTCTCTTGATCCCGAGATCAAGGACCGCCACTTTATATTTATGTTCTTCAGAAGGGATCTCAGTGATCTCCTTCACGCCGGCGTCCTTCATCTGGTCTCCTCTGAGCTCCGTCCCGTCGCAGAGTTTCCTGAGATCGTCCAGCGGAAGGTCCTCGGTAGAGATCACGCACTTCTGGTTTCCCGTGTTCCTTATCTTCCTCGTTATCTCTCTGGTGTCGACGTCGTAGACGCCCGGGACCCCCATCTCGCGGAGCCACGCGTCTATGTTCTTTTCGCACTTCCAGTTGGACGGCCTGAAGCAGACGTCCTTGGCCACGAGCCCGAACGCCCATATCTTATCCGACTCAAAGTCCGTATCGTTGATCCCGTAGTTCCCCACGAGCGGATACGTAAGGGTGAGTATCTGCTCGCTGTACGAAGGGTCGGTCAGCGTCTTCTGGTAGCCTGTCATGGCCGTATTGAAGACGAGCTCGCCTACTCTTGTCGCCGAAGCGCCGAAGCCTTTCCCCTTATATACGGTACCGTCCTCGAGATAAATGATCCCTCTCATCAGAGTTTCTCCTTCCGCCTTAAAGCGCCCTCCCGGGTGCCTCCAGGCTCTGCTTACCCAGTATGTCATATTACAATTCAAAGTATACTCTGATATTCATAATTATTCAACTGAAATCCCCTGATTTTCTTTTATTTGTGTGATATATTACTGTCATACACAATAACTATTCATTTTTTTTAATATTCATACAGCATCACGGAGGATAAAATGGCAAAGGAAAAAATCGTTCTGGCCTACTCGGGAGGTCTTGACACATCGGTAATAGTGAAGTGGCTCATAGAGACATACGACGCTGAGGTCATCGCCGTCTGCATGAACGCCGGACAGCGCGAGGATTTCGACGCGGTCGAGAAGAAGGCGCTCGCTACGGGAGCCAGCAAGGCGATAACATGCGACATCAGGGAAAAGTTCATAACGGACTACATCTACCCTACCATCAAGGCGGACGCGATCTATGAGGGCGACTACCTTCTCGGTACTGCGATGGCAAGGCCGCCTATGGGAAAGAAGCTCGTGGAGATAGCGGAGCAGGAAGGCGCGTTCACGATCTGCCACGGCTGCACCGGAAAAGGAAACGACCAGGTGAGATTCGAGTCGGCGATAAAGTCGCTGAACCCTGCCATCAGGATCATAGCCCCTTGGCGTATCTGGGACTTCAAGTCAAGAGAAGATCTGATCGAGTACGCGCATAAGAACAACATCCCTATCGCGCAGTCCACAGAGAAGATCTATTCAAGAGACGAGAACATCTGGCACATAAGCCATGAGGGAGGAAACCTCGAGAACCCTTGGAACGAGCACAGGCCTGACATCCACGTACTCTCGATGGAGCCGGAAGAAGCTCCTGACGAGCCAACGTATGTAACTATAGACTTTGAGAAAGGCATCCCTGTAGGGATCGACGGAGAGAAGATGGACCCTATCAGCCTGCTTACAAAGCTAAACGAGCTCGGCTCCGCGAACGCCATCGGAACGATCGATATCGTCGAGGACCGTCTCGTCGGCATGAAGTCGAGAGGCGTCTACGAGACACCTGGCGGGACCATTCTTTATGCGGCTCACAGAGACCTTGAGAAGCTGATCCTCGACAGAGACACGATGTCATACAAGGCTCTCGTAGCCCAGAAGTTCTCTGAGATCCTTTACGACGGCCAGTGGTTCACCCCGCTCAGGGAAGCGATCTCAGCGTTCGTCGACTCCACTCAGGAAATGGTCACGGGCAAAGTCAAGATGAAGCTCTACAAGGGCACGGCATGGCCTGTAGCAAGCGAATCTCCGTACACCCTGTACAACGAGGAGTTCGCCACATTCAGCGAGGACGAAGTCTACAACCAGGAGGACGCCGAAGGATTCATCAATCTGTTCAGCCTCCCTATGAAGATCCGCGCGATCCAGAAGCAGGCGAGAGAAGGAGTGCCTGAGGCGCAGAAGTCACTGCCGAAGCAGGTGATCAAGGGTGGCGAGTTCATAGAATAACGAAAATAAAGCAAACCTTACAAATAACAACCACAAAGAACTCCGGCAGGCAATGCCGGAGTTCTTTCCATATGTCAGCATATCGATTCAGCATCTCCCCGGCACGATCAAGATCCGAGATCCGCACCAACCGTGTGCAGTAATACCCACGGTTTGCCGATTCTCACCCCACGGTTATTTATGCTTCCTGAATATGCTTATCAAAACCGTGTATCTGAAATCTTTAAACCATGTGCATCAAACACCACGGTCTGCATCTGATTTAACAAAATAACGCAAGATAAGGCATGTGGGCAGCCTGTGCACGGTTGTCGGGCAACCAGGAATCACACGCTGGTTGTCCACGGCTGTGTGCAGAGTGTCCACGTGCCTTTTAAATATTGATATGGAGATCGTGCGCCCCGGGGATCCCGCGCTGCGCTGCCGCCGTTCATAAAGGCAGGCAAAGCAGCTATAAAGCGAGGAGCCGCGGCACGGCGCACTCTGCGAGCGTAATGGAACGCGAGCAGTATCTCATCAAACCAGCATATTGACATAATATGGTAAAAGTGGGATTATATGTGCGCACACAGAACCGGGGAGGTACAGCGCACCAATGTCATCCTTTATCACAGCCATAGAGCAGGAATTGGATCTCTTGCATATCATCAAAGAAATGCTGTCAAATGACAGGATCAGGCCAAGAAAGGCATCTATAACCGCGAAGAAGAATTACAGGCAGAAGTACTATTACAGATTGGAGACAGTCGCTCCACGCAAACAAAAGAGGCTTTATCTCGGTAAGAGTGATTCAAAACGACTTACTGACACGGTCCAGTCAGCGTACAAGCATGCCCTGATCAGTATGGTAAACAAAGACATCAAGCTTCTTACAACACTTGTCAGGCAGTACGAGGAGATCAGCACGGAAAACATAATGGATGAACTTTCTCCATGCGTAAGGCATTTCTCCGTACCAAAGACGTTCATTCCGGGCTTGGACGAGCTCAGGGAATGGGCATCCGCTCCATATGATAAGAACCCCAGGGAATTTCCCGAACATGTCATCATTGCAAGCGATGGCACGCGCGTGAGGTCAAGAGCAGAATGCATAATCTATAACGCTCTGAAGGAAAACTGTATACCGTTCCGTTACGATCCGTTGCTGAGATTCAGACGCAGGAACATATACGGCGAATATGAGGAGTACTATGAGTCACCCGATTTCCAGATAAGATGTCCCGATGGGTCTTTTATACTGATAGAACACGCAGGGCTTCTTTCATCATCACAGTACACGGAAAGCCTTGCCGCAAAGATACAGCTGTATCTTCTGAACGGATACATCCTGGGTTATACGCTGTTTGTAACAAGCGATACTCTGGATGGAGGCATCGACTCACACGAGCTTGAAATGCTTATAAGCTATATAAAAAGCCGGTTCCCGCTTCTGTAGCTGGACATCATAACACGTATAGGGCAAAACAAAAAGCCCCGCGCTTTCCGCGCGGGGCCTTATCTGTCAGTATCTACATTCCTCTTTCAAACACATCCCAAATGCTCATATATCTTGTGTACTGAGCCTTTGTCAGCTTTACTTTCTTGTACCTGAAGCTCCTTGTGATAGTGCTTCCGGAATCTGTTTCCGTTCCCTTCTGTGTCTTGAGAAGTCCGCCCTTATACTTGTTTTTGAACTTGAATGAGCTTGTGTATACATCCGGCTCGCCGCCGTTTTTAGGTGTTTCCACGCCTTTGAACACACGCTTCGTGAAGTCGCCCTTTTTATTTAGAGTATATGTGGTGACCGAGTGATACGAATAATCGTTGTAGTCCTCATCAGTCACCATCTTGTACATCCTGCCCTTCTTGCCGTATTTGAACACGGCCGTAAGACCACTTGCTGTCGCCTTGACCGCCTTATTCTTCTTCATCCTCAGCGTGATCTTCGAATCAGAACCGACGGGGCACAGCAGGACTTTCCTGGAAGACTTATATGTCAGCTTGACCTTACTGGTGTAAGAATCACTCACGTGTATGACCGCTGTTATCTTTCCCTTCTTTACCGTTGCCGTCATGGTATGCTGATACCCATCGGACTTTTCCGTTATCTTATACGGCACTCTGTAGACCTTCTTCGTCGCAGCGCTTGCCGGTACGGCATATACCGAGACCATCAGTACTGCCGCCGCGGTCAGAGCGGCGATCAGCTTCACCCTTCTGCATCTGCTTTTCATTTCGTTTACCTCCGTTCAAGCAATATATCAGTTAAAAAAAGATCACAGTTTCTCCGCGTTCCTGAGGAATGCTATGTAGCCTCTGCAGGCCTCGTACACATCAGCCTTGCTCGTTGCCTCCCAAGGCGAATGCATGCTTAAGACAGCGACTCCCGAGTCGATGACGTTCATCCCGTAGAGAGCGAGGATGTACGCGATGGTCCCGCCGCCGCCGAGATCCACCTTTCCGAGCTCCGCGGTCTGGAACGAGATATCTTCTTTCTCGTAGATCTTTCTTAAGTGAGCTATGTACTCCGCGTTCGCGTCATTCGACTCGTACTTTCCGCCCGCTCCCGTGAACTTGCAGATCACGAGGCCGCGTCCGAGATACGACGCGTTCTTCTTGTCGAAGCATGAAGCGTACAGCGGGTCGTATCCGCTCGATACGTCTGACGAAAGCATAGTCGAGTTCGCGAGAGCTCTCCTCAGTACGAGCGGGCTCTTGTCCTGTCCCATGAGAGCTATGAGCTCGGCGACTGTATTCTCGAAGAACCTCGATTCCATACCGGTCGCCCCGATGCTTCCGATCTCTTCTTTATCCACCAGTATGCAGCAGGCGGTCCTCTTCACTCCGCCTACGCCGAGCATCGCCTGATACGACGTATATGCGCATACCCTGTCGTCCTGTCCGTACGAGAGGACCATGCTTCTGTCAAAGCCGGCTTCCCTCGCTCTTCCCGCAGGAACTATCTCGAGCTCCGCGGAGAGGAAGTCCTCTTCCTCCACACCGTACTTATCCTTCAGGATATCAAGGGCGAACTTCTTCACAGGATCCTTCGCGTCCTTCTTCGCTTCATCCGCAGAGTCCTTGTCCCCGGTATTGTCAATCTTCACAGGCCTGTTTCCGATGACGAGGTCCAGAGCCTCGCCCTCGACGACTTTGCTCGCCTTCTTCACCATCTGCTCCTCGGCGAGGTGGATCAGGATGTCGGAAACAAAGAACACAGGATCCGACGGATCTTCTCCTATCGCCACCTTTACTTTCGTCCCGTCCTTCTTCACAAAGACGCCGTGGATCGCCATAGGGATCGTGACGTACTGGTACTTCTTGATCCCTCCGTAGTAGTGTGTGTCGAGGTACGCGATGTCGGAATCCTCATATACCGGATTCTGCTTCACGTCGAGGCGCGGCGAGTCGATGTGCGCGCCCAGTATGTTCATCCCGTTCTGGATCGGGTCTTCCCCGATGTTGAACAGGAGTATGGATTTCCCCATGTTCACGCGGTAGACCTTGTCCCCCGCGGACAGCTTCACTCTCTTTCTGATGAGCTCGTCCAGGTCCTTATATCCGGCGGCCTCGGCGTCGCTCACGATCCTGTCCACGCACTCGCGCTCTGTCTTGCACTCGGAAAGAAAGTCTATGTAGCCTTCATTCAGCTGCTCGAGAGTCCTGAGCTGTTCTTCAGTATACTTGTTCCAGATCGATTTGTTTTCCATCAGTTCCTCCTGTCATTCCTGTTCCTGTTGTTATTTCCTGAGCTTTTTCGTATTCAGCATCCCCATGTTCCCTGCTTCCATCACGAGCTCGTACTGGAGCATCGTCTGGTCCGCGGCTGACGATATGAAGCAGAACAGGATGTCCGCTATCATCGCGAGCACCAGTGCTTCCGCCGGTATCCCCATCTTGGAGAACAGGGCCGCGTACGCAAGCAGGTCCACGCCTGACACAGGCGGGCTCGCCGCCTCGAGCGCTATTGACAGCGCCACAAGTGTGCATATCCACATGATCGGCGTTTCGACCCCGTACAGCTTCGCGGCGAAAAGCGTGAACGTGACGAGCCCGATAGTCGCGACCGGCTGGTAAAGCACGAGTCCCAGCGGGAGCGCGTAGTCCACGAGCCTGCTGCTTATCCCTAACTTCTTCACGCACGAATTGTAGGTCTCGCCGTACGAAGCGTTGACCGAGGAGTTCCTGAACGCCGTTATGAAAGGCTTCTTCACTTTATTTATGACGGTCCTTACGTCAACTTTCTTCACATAGCTCAGTATGATCGTGAATACCAGCAACATGACCGCGGTCATCCCGGCAAAGCAGGCGACAGGCTTCCACATCGCGGCAAGCCTTTCCTGCGTTCCTTTGCTCCACATCCCGAAAATGACCAGCAGCGCCACGAAGAAAGGCGTGACCCTGCTGACCCAGTCCGCGATCAGAAGAATGACCTTATTGCACTCATCCACTATCTTAACCAGGTTCTCCGCCTGATGCCCCGCTATCAGGATGGCGTTCCCGAGTATGACGGCAAGGAATATCAGCTGAGGCGAGTTCCCCGCCTGGAACGGCGTCATGATGTCGGTAGGGATGACCGAAAGCACCGCGTTGAACACCGTGATGAGCCTCGATCCCTGCGGCGCCGCGATCTCCGTGCGTATGCCGTACGCTGCCATGGAGATCACGCATCCGGTGATCGTCAGGATGACGGTAAGCAGGATGAATCTCGCTATGATCTTCCTGTTGTTCTTTCCTCTCTCCGCTACCGTCCCGGCTCCGCATACCGCGGCAAGCACGGTCAGGAATATGATCGGTATCGCCGCTACGTTGAGTATCCTGAAGAGCGCGTCAAGCACCGGCCTGAAATACTCTTCGGTGACCCCGATAAGCTGTTCTTCAGGAAAGATGAGCCTGGCGGATATTCCTGCGACTATTCCTGTTACCGCCGCGAGAAGAAGCGCCTTCGCCGGGTTCTGCTCCGGCCTCGGGAGCTTTATCGATACGATATTGTCATTGTTGGTATATGAGTACAGCGGATTCAGGCTCACGCTGTCCATCAGCGAATCGGCCCAGTACCCGAATGCGTTCTCGGAATTCGTGAGCGGGTCGTACGGGTCGTCCGTAAGGCTTATCCGTATGAGCGGATGCCTGAACGACACTCCCGTGAAGAGCCCGACCTCGGAATCCTCCCCGAAATGGTCTCTCCATCTCAGGAGCGCTTCCTCGAAAGTCAGCTTAACTCTGATGACGTTCGATCTTTCCGTCCCGATCCTTTTCAGGAAGCTCTCGATCCTTTCCGCCATCTCGTCTATCGACTTAGCGTCGAGCGTGTATCTGCTTTCCTCGCTCTCTATCTTCATATGTTAGATTATACCATCATACCGGCCTGTCAAAAAGGTCTATCGAGATAATATCGTCTGTTTTTATCCGCGTCTCTTCTCCTCTGCCGTCAGTGAGAGTGATCTCGCGGCGCACGGTGTCCAGCCCTTTTACAAAGCCGTCAAGGACGGTATACTCGCCTTTCTCTTCAGTCTTTTCCTCCCGAAAATACGTGACCGAGACCTGCATCCCCGGAACGAGCTCCATAAGAGCCTCGTTTATGTCGTCCGACATCTCCCCGGAAAGCTCTTTGCGGGATATCAGCCCCATCTCGTGTTCTTTTAGCTTAAGAGCCTGCCTCAGCCCGGCCACAGCGTCGAACGGAAGGAACTGCTTTGCCCGCTGCGACGGCGGCATGACGGGACGCCTCTTCGGGCCGTCATTCTCTCTTCCCACTCTTATGCCCTCCTATCTGCATGTTGCGCTCGAGCTGAGTCGCGCTCTCCTGGAGATCCGCGCTCTTGAATATGGCGTTCTTACCGAATTTATTCTTTATGTCTATCATGGCGCTCTGTATCTTCCTGTCCGTCTCTGTCTCTTCCGACGGCGGGTCGAACAGCGACAGCTGCTGTTCCCCGGTATCCGGCACAACGTTGTTGCAGAACGCGAAGAAGCGCCTTATCGGCGTTTCCCTGTCCACGATCCTGTCGTAAAGCTCAAGCACGGCGGAGACGAGCATGCTCTCCGAATTCGTCGGCGTAGGGACAGACGCGGTCCCCCGCGCCATCGGAAGATGCAGCGAGTTGGAATAACCCGCGTAGATCGTTATGGATGCCGTAAGGAGCTTCTTTGCCACAAGGTCGAGAGCGAGCTGTTCCGTCATCTCCCGTATCACTATCCTTCCCTCTTCAAACGAGTAGTCGCGCATCAGGACCTGGCCCTGCGTGAGGCTCTTTGTCGCGGACTTATATGCTTTGATGTCGGCCATCGTGCAGGACTCTCTCCCCCACGCGTGGTCTATGAGGAGCTCGGCGTCTATCCCGTACTTCCTGTACAGGACGTCTTCGTCGAACATCGCTATCTGCCTCATGGTGAATATCCCGAGGGACGCGAGAGACCTGGCCGTCCCCGGCCCTATACGCCAAAAATCGGTAAGGGGCTGGTGGTCCCAGAGCTTCTCCCTGTATGACTCCTCGTCCAGCACGCCGATGAAGTCAGGCGCGTGCTTGGAGATGATGTCGAGCGCTATCTTCGTGAGGTAGAGGTTCGTCCCCACCCCGGCGGTCGCCCTGATCCCTATCTCGTCCCAGATGAGGCCCATGAACCATTCCGCCATCTCTTTCGGCGTCTTCTTGTATTTTCTCAGGTATGGCGTCACGTCTATGAACGACTCGTCTATCGAGTACACGTGTATGTCCTCCGGCGCTATGTACCTTAAGTATATCCCGTATATCTCCGCGGCGTAGTCGATGTACTTCTGCATCCTCGGCGTTGCCATTATGTATTTTATGCTTTTGGGTATCTCAAAGACGCGGCACCTGTTCTTTACTCCAAGCGCCTTCATCGAAGGCGAGACGGCAAGGCATATCGTCTTGTCGCTCCTTGAGGCGTCAGCGACCACGAGGTTCGTCGTCATCGGGTCGAGCCCGCGCTCGGCGCACTCGACTGACGCGTAGAATGATTTAAGATCTATGCATATATATCTTCTGTCCATGCCTGTATTATACCACAAGCGAACATGCGTTTGTATATCTGGAGCATAAAAACAGCAGGGCGAAAAGCCCTGCTGCTTCTGTAATGCCATACTTTCATATCCATGAAAGGATATGAGATCTGAGGTGCTATTTTACTCTTACTGTCACCTTGACGGTCTTCGACGCGGCGTTGAACGCATCCGCAGCCGCTGCCTTGACTGTCACTTTCATGACATACTTGCCCTTCTTGGCGCCCTTCTTCACAGTGATCTTTCCGGTCTTCTTGTTGATCTTGAGGACCTTCTTGGACTTTCCTGTGGCCTTTCCGGCATATGAGAGCTTTCCGGAATTGCCCTTTACGGTGACCGCCTTGAATGTAGCAGCCTTCTTCTTGAGCTTCTTAGCACTGTATTTCTTGTTGACAGCCTTTACTGTCAGCTTCTGATCCTGCTTGGATTCAAGAGCCGCGACAGCTGTGTCCAGAGCGTCCTTGGCAGCCTTGATCTCTGCTGCTGTAGCATCCTCTTTGGCGAGGACTTCATTGAGAGCATTGAGAGCTGTCTCGAACGCCGCGTATGAAGCCGCGGTATATCCCGCTTTGCCGTTTACGAACGCCTGAGCTGACTCCACAGCCGCATTCGCTTCTGTCACAGCGGCCTCTTTCTCAGCCGCTGCCGCTTCTGTCTTGGCGGAAGCCACGACACCGTTGAGCGTGGTCACGGCAGCCTTTACTTCGTCAGCCGTAGAAGTCTCGCTCGCGGCGGCGTCCTTGACTGCCTGGATGGCGCTCGCGAGAGCAGCCTTCGTCTCTTCGGTATTGTATGTCGTGTCGAGAGCCTCGGCAGCAGTCACCGCTTCCTTGGCGTACCAGAGCTCTGTGTCCTTGAGGGCCGTAGCCTTGAGAGCCATGGCTTCCCCTTCGGTTATGGCTGTGACGTCTTCTGATTTGATAGTGATAGGCCTGTTGTACCATGTGTCGCTGGAATACGCCTTCATCTGGAACAGCTGAGGCTTGTCCAGAGACTTGATGACGTATTCTCTGTAGATGCTTCCGTTATACTTGTAATTATAGTCGTATGGCTCTGGCTTCGGCCAGTTCTCTTCTCCTGCTTCCAGCGCTTCTGCCTCTGTCCCGCAGAAGAAGAACGGATATGATTTTTCTCTTTCCTGTACGTACAGGTGCTCGATATTGATGACGCCGTCCACTACGTGGAGAAGCATGTCCTTATCAGGGTCAAGGTCGGTCCCGATGGCTTCTCCTTTAGCCGTGTACCATCCGTCAGCAGGGACTACGTCAGGCGTTTCGTCAGGTCCCGGAAGAACAGGCTCAGGATCATCCTGCTGTCCTCTCTCGGCCTTTGTGAGGCTCTCGTCGACAGCCGCGATGATCGCTCTCGAAGTAAGAGTAGCAGCGGAAACTGTATCCACTCCGTCGATGTCACCTGCCTCGACGAGCTGGCTCTTCATGCCTTCGTCGTTCCTTTCAGGAACAGGGCTGATGTGATATGTCTCGCATCCTGAGACAGTCTTGGAGCTGTAGCAGTCGTCCGAGACATAATGTCCGTCCATAGCCCACATCAGATAGTTCACGTCTGATCCGGTGTTAGCGCGGATCGTATAGATGTCCTGTGTGTAGGCTACGTCAGCGATCTCGCCGTCCTCTACCTTGACCGTTACAGGGATGTTATAGTCATTTGAAGGATATGAAAATCCCTTCTGGAGCTTGCTCTTGCTGACTTTCCAGCCGTACAGCTCCTTCCTCGTGTTGACCGTCGTCGTGTAGTATCCGTCTACGAGGTCTTTCCTCTCCGCAGGCTCAGGATCCTCAAGGTCGACATTCACGATCAGGTCTTCTTCATCGCCGTATGTTATGTCCTGTCCGCCCATGGCAGTCGTATGCGCGGAGAACTCGAACTTTTCTCCAAGCTCGATCGGCAACATGAATGTGGTTTCTCCAGCTTCCGTATCGACATATGGCTCATATTCAGTCTCGCCGATCCATGCCTTAGTGTATTTGGTGCTTGTGAAAGTGATCTCCGCGGTGATCGAGTGTGTTACATGCACTCTTCTGCAGAGGATCTTCACCCTTCCGCTGTCATACAGCTCTGTCTCAGTCGGCTCGTACAGGCCGAACGGCAGGACAGTCCCCGCGATGACGTCCTTGCCGACAGGCTCCGGCTCGTCATCCGCGAATGCCGGGATGCTCATTGTGCCGAGCATCATGACGAGCGCCAGCATCAATGCAGTAAATTTTCTAATCATCTTTTTTCCCTCCTTAATGATGATCCGTTGATATTTTGTATATTCTCAGCAGTACAGGCTTTCATTTATATACTGCATTTTGACTATTTACGTATGACCTCGTGGTCTCTGTCCGAGAAGTATGAATCCTCGATGCCTTCTGTGACCATTACCGTACCGTCGTCCTTTATCAGGACCGCGTCGAACTCACCGGAATGCTTCCTCCAGTAGTCCGCAGCCTTCTCAGGCCCCATGATGAAAAGGCTCGTTGAGAGCGCGTCCGCGAGGGTCCCGTCGGACGATACTATCGTCGCTGAGATAAGGCCGTTCCTCGCCGGATACCCGTCCGCAACGTCGATTATGTGGAAGTATTTCTTTCCGTCTTTCTCGAAATATCTCTGGTATCCGCCGGAAGTTATCACGGCCTTGTCGGACACCGCGACTCCTCCCGCGTACTTTTCCAGATCCTCCGGGTCGATTATCGCGACTCTCCAATCGGAGCCGTCGGGCTTCTTCCCGAGCACCTGGACGTTCCCGCCGAGGTTTATGAGAGCATGCTCTATCCCGTTCTCCTTCATGATCTCCGTTATCCTGTCGGACGTGTAGCCCTTCGCTATCCCGCCAAGGTCTATCGCCATGCCCCTGCCGAGGCTCACGGTGTGGGTCTCCTCGTCAAGCGTGACTTTAGAAACGTCAACGTTCTCAAGGATATCCTCAAGCTCCTCTTTTTCAGGCACCCTGTAGTTCTTGTCCGTGAATCCCCACGCTTTCATTACGGGATATACCGAGATGTCGAACACCTTCCCTGTCTCTATCCCTGTCTCTTTGGCTCTCTTGATGAGGGCGAACGTCTCTTCAGAGACTTCACAGCGACCGCTCTCATTCAGCTTCGAGATCTCGCTGCCGGGATCTCCCGTTGAAAGCATCGCGTCGATCCTCTTTATCTCGGCTTCGGATTCCGACAAGGCCTTCGCGGCGTTCTTCCCGTACGCCGTGAGCGTCATGTATGTGTCCATAGCGTAGACTTCTATCGTCTCAGGCTCAGCCGCGTCCGCTCCTTCAGGCTCAGCCGGACTGCCGCCGCATCCCGGAAGAAGGACCGCAAGCACTATTAAGATCAAAAGGATATATTTTTTCATTCAGACCTCTATATAACGAATTTCAGTACCAGTATCAGGACGGCCGCCTGGTGCACCACGAATATCGGATCCGCCGCCCCC
>JAZUNH010000065.1:0-26302 GCA_045604065.1 Anaerovoracaceae bacterium | reverse complement strand
AAGCATGTCTTGGTTTATGATACCGGTGACCACGTATCTCTTTTGAAATCGTGTCTGGCGAACATCCTATCACCTCAGCTATTTCACTGAAACTGCGATGCTCTCTCAGACCTCTCTGGATCTCATACCGATCTTCTAATGTTAAATGCTTTCCTTTCTCTCTTTCTTCAGACATATTGCCTCCATTCCCAGGAGGATACATCTGAAGTATATCATGCTTGACTTAATTCTGATCTAGCAGTTAAATTCAGAAGTTAAAAATTCATTTAAACTTTTTTTTATTCTTCTCAGGACTTATTTTCTCACAAGGTGATACATGTAGCCCTCGCCGTCTCCCTTCGCTATCGGAAGAGGGAATCCGGCTTCCATGAGAGCGTCGGCATGATACATCTTACCCGTCACGTCGTCCGTGTATTCGGCGCCCGGGGTGAGCCCCTCCGGCCTGACGTAGTGAGCATGCTCATTTCCGTGGTTCTCGTGAAGCACAGAACAGAGCAAAGCCTCCGAGCCGTCTTCCGCGGCGAACTCCCATGATACCGCGTTCTCGTCGTCCGGGTTCCCGAGCCTGTAATAGAGCCCTTCACGGATAAGCTTTTCGTACTTCCTGTACGTCTTTACCTGCCCGCGGATCTCCTCTCTTTCCTCTGGGGAAAGCTCCGCCGGATCCAGCTCGTACCCGAAAGCGCCCGTCATCGCGGCTATGAACCTTGTGCCTATAGGGGTCGTCCTTCCGGTCTGCTGGTTAGGGCACATCGAAACGTGCGCGGACAACGAGCTCAGAGGATATCCGAACGACGTCCCGTAGTGTATGGACAGCCTGTCCATGGCGTCCGTGTTGTCGCTCGTCCATATCTGAGGCGTGTAGTACAGCATGCCAGCGTCGAACCTTCCGCCGCCGCCGCTGCATCCCTCGAACAGGATGTCAGGATACCTCTCGATCAGCCTTTCCAGGAGGCCGTACAGCCCAAGCATATAGTCGTAAAGGACGTTCCCCTGCGTCTCTGACTCATGCGAGTACACGTCGTGGATCGATCTGTTGCAGTCCCATTTCACATATTCTATGTTCGCGGAGTCGAGGACTTTGACCATGCTGTCATATATGTAGTCCACGACATCCTTCCTTGAAAAGTCGAGGACCAGCTGGTTCCTTCCCCTTACCGGCTTTTCACCCGGGATAACCATGGCCCAGTCAGGATGCGCCCTGTAGAGATCGCTGTTCTCGTTTATCATCTCCGGCTCGAACCAGATGCCGAACCTGAGGCCGATGGCGTTCACTTTGTCCACGAGCTCAGGAAGACTCATGCCGAGCTTCTCCTCGTTAGGCGTCCAGTCGCCCAGCGCCCTGTTGTCGTCGAACCTGTCGCCGAACCATCCGTCGTCCACGACAAGCATATCCACTCCGAGATCCTTTGCCTCTTCAGCGAGCCTTAAGAGCGACTCTCCCGTGAAGTCGAATGTCATCGCCTCCCAGCTGTTCAAAACCACCGGATGAGGGATATCTCTGTATTTCCCGCGTACTATGTGCCTGTTTATGCACTTATGGAGGTCATGTGATATCCTGGCGATACCCTCTCCGCTATACGTGAGTATTGCTTCAGGCGCCGTGATGCTCTGACCCGGATAAAGAGGATATGAGAATTTATCGTCGGTAAGACCTATCTGGACTCTCGTCTGCCTGTACTGGTCGACTTCAGCCTCCGCCTTGAACCCGCCGCTGTAGACGAGCTGCATGGCGTAGCATCTCCCGGATGACTCGGTCGCCTCGTGATCCGCCAGTATGATGAACGGGTTGTACTCGTGCGACGAGTATCCTCTCCTGCTCCCTATGACATGCGATCCGTGCATCAGGGGGAACCTCTCCATATGCCGCTCCATCGTGTGGCGCCCGTAGAAATCTATCAGGTCGTAGTCTCCGTACAGAAAATCGAGGCACGCGCTCTGGAGCTTTTCCACGGTCACCGGGCTTTCGCCTCTGTTCGTCAGTATGACGCTCCTCGTGATTATGTCGAGATGAGGAAGCACGCCGTACAGCAATTCCGCGGAAAGCCCCGTCCTCTCGTTCTTCAGGGTTATACAAAGCGTCTCCGCGTCGTCGTCCTCTGAATCTGAATATACGGCAGGGAGCCCCGGAAGGCTGTACTTTCCCTTACGTATCTCGTACCCGGCGTACCTTAAGTCGCATCCGTACGCTCCGCTCTTGTCCCTTATTGAAAGAAGAGGGCTCCGGAAGTCGCCGGTACCCTCTACAGGGAACTCCTGCGGGAGGTAATCCAGGGAATACGACCTGTCGTTCCCCGCGTCGTAAGGGCTCGCGGACAGTCCTCTCTCTGTGAAGAGGATGATGTAGTCCATCACTCCCTCAGTCCTTCTCCCGTAGTACAGATGGATCAGATAACCATATTTGTCGACCTGCATCTGATATGTGGAGTTGTCTGTGTGTATACTGAATATCCCCTTTTCAGGGTCGTGGATCACTGGCATGATCTCCTCCTGTCTTACATTCAATGTGTCCGTATGCCTCATGCCTGTTTCTTTAGCACAGTATCATGATTCGAGGAACTTAAGCATCCTCTCTCTGTAGTCCGGTGCCGTATCGAAAGCCGCGTGCCCGAATCCGGCGTACATGTACAGCCTGAAGTCAGGGCGCGGGTCCACTTTCTCCGCTATCTCCATGGTGGCGTCCGCGGACAGCACTCTGTCCCTGTAGTCGCCTATGGCCAGCATCGGGCAGCTGATCTTCCCGAGATCGTCCACTACGTCGAACCCTTTCGTCCCTTCTGCGAGGATAATGAACCTCTCGAGGTCCTCGTCCGTCACCGTTTTCGCGGAGTCCACAAGCACGTCCTTATACTGCTCGAAGACGTCAGGCGGATATATCTCCTTCCCGAAGTCAAGGTACAGGCCTTCCCTGTCCCCTTTCTCCGCGAGGCGTATCCACTCCGCAAGCACGGCGTACTGCTCGTCCTTCACGTGGGCGGAGCTCGAGCCGAGTATCAGCTTGCTGACGAGCTCAGGATGCTCTATAGCTATGACGAGCGCCATCATGCCGCCCTGTGAGGCGCCGAAAAGCGCGACATTCTCAAGCCCAAGCGCCCTGAAGGCTTCCGCTGTGTCCTCTGCCATATCCCTTACCGTATACGGAGAGTCTATATCGTCTTTCCTGTCGAACACATATATGGTGTACTTCTCAGCCAGGTCCTTATATGCCGAAGCCACAAGGTCCGCCGCGCCCATGACGCTCTGTATGCTCAGCCCCGGAAGTATCACAAGAGTATTCCCGCCTTCTCCGAAGCGGAAATACTTCATTGTAAATCTTTCTGTAGTTACTTTTTCGATCTGCATGCCTCTACTGATACCTTGCGAACAGCTCTTCCAGAGCTTCAGGGCTCATGCCCGTAGCCATGGCTATTGTTGACAGTACCATGAGGAGAACGACGCCGATCACTACCGACAGTATGTGGCCGAGAGCGTAGTTCTTCACGTTCTTGTTCTTCGCTGTGATCGCGAATACGATCAGCAGGATGAGCCCGAGTACAGGGATAGCGTACAGCAGGTCATATCCTACATATCCGAGCGGTGATATCGGCTTGAATTTCTCATTTGTATAATCGTCCATTGTAAAAACCTCTTTAAAGATAATACATAAATAACATAACTGGATTATACTCCTTAACAGATAAAAAGGGAACTGCCTTCCCGGGCAGTTCCTGTCATACAATATCGATATGCTACAGGTCTTCCCTCTGCACAGGGCACGACATGCAGCGCGGGCCTCCTCTTCCTCTCGAGAGCTCGGAGCTCGGCATCGTTAGCACCTCTATCCCGTTCCTGTCGAGCAGATCGTTCGTCACATAGTTCCTCTCGTATGTTATGACCTTGCCCGGCGCTATGCAGAGGGTGTTGGATCCGTCGTTCCACTGCTCTCTCTGAGCCGCCACAGGATCGTCTCCGCCGCAGCGGATCAGGTCTACCGCGCCAAGGCCAAGTTCCTTCGCGAGGACTACGGAAAGGTCGTCGGTCATGGAGCTCACCTTTATGTCCCCCTTAGACCCGAGAACGAGCTCGAACAGCTGGAGCGGTCCCTCTATCTCTGAATGTATGGTGAATTTATCGTGATCGACCATGGTGAACACGGTGTCAAGATGCATGAAAGTCCTCATCTTAGGGATGCTGAACACAAGCACCTTCTCGAAGTCCGACCGCGTGAGCAGGTTCCCCGCGAACGCCTCTATGCCTTCCGCGGTAGTCCTCTCTGAAAGCCCGAGAGCGCAGATCTTGTCGTTCAGCACCAGGATATCTCCTCCCTCTATGCTGAACGGGCCGTCGTACCTGTACCAGACTTCGGATCCCTCCGGAGCGAACTCCTTATTGTATTCGCAGATGTATTTCATGAGCAGGCTCTCGCGCCTTCTCGTAGCGGTACTCATGTGATGTATGCTCACGCCGCTGCCTACGCACGCCGCCTGATCTCTTGTAAAGTACATGTTAGGCATCGGATCGGTAAAGAACGGATATGAGGCGTCGATCTTCTCCGCCAGTGTTTTCGGCACATAGTCCGCTATGTCTGTCTTCCTGACTCCCGCTATGACTTTGCTGACAAGATCCTCAGGCTCCATGCTCTTAAGGTATGACGTGACGGCTTCTCTCACATACCGCGATGTGAAGCTGAGCTCCGCGAGCATCTCGTCGACGAACCTGTCTTTTACCGCCGGGTCCGCCAGCGCTTTCGCGGTCTCGTCTGTATAGTAGACGACCTCCGCGCCGTTTTCCCTCAGGATCCTCGCGAACTCGTCGTGCTCCTGCCTGGCGACCTTGAGATACGGTATGTCGTCGAAAAGGAGCCTCTCGAAGTTGTCCGGGACGAGTCCGTTGACCTCATCTCCGATCCTGTGGAGCAGGACCTTCCTGAGCTTCCCTATCTCAGAATAGTTGTGTATGCCTTTTATCATGTCGATCCCTCCAAAGACCTTCCTGGATATATAATAACACAAAACCGCATCTTAGGATGCGGCTTTGAATATGATATGTATAAACTCCTGATGCATCAGCCCTTCCAGACCCAGTAGACCGTCCTGTCCGCCTTTGTCAGCCGTTTCTTCTTCTGAAGCTCCATGGACGCCGTATTCCCTTTGATCACCTGGCCGAAAGGAGTCCTGCCCTCCCTGATCAGCTTCGCGAATCCCGCGTTTTCCAGCGCCGAGGCGTAGCCCTTCCGCCTGAACTTGGGAAATACGTACAGCATGCCGAGGCTTCCCTCGAGGTGCTCTCCCATGAACCCCACGAGGTCGCCGCCGTCGTACGCCATCATGACAGCCCCTCTCCTGATGTCGCGCAGCATCTCTTCCCTGCTGACCTGGTCGTACACCCGCATGATGGTATCAAGATCATCCGGGCATGCTGTCCTGAGCGTGAGCCTCGGATCCTCTTCAGGTATGTCTCCGAGATACGCGAACTGGAAGCACTCGCAGCATTCCCCGAATCCGTAGCTGTCGCGGGCGTACTCATACGCCTCCCTGCAGGTCGTCATTATGAGACCGTATCCGAGGCCTTCGTGCCTCTTCAGTGTCTCCACGCCGAGCTTCCCGTCGTCTGCCGCCAGCATGTACGCGCCGCTCACCGTATCCCTGAGGAATATCATGTCCCCGGTCTCCTCTATGATCTCGGCTGTGCCCCTGTCTATCACGGTCTTGAATCCGACGTAATCAACGCCCGAAAGGTCCATTGCTTTCTCCTTTTATCTTATCCATTTATCCACTTTGACAGGCTCGTCAAAGCCCCAGTCCTCTTCCGCGTCATGCACGACAAGGCTGAAGCCGCTCTTCTTCGCCATGGCGTTCGAGCCTGTGTTCTCGGACATCACGCTCGCCGTGACTATCTCTATGTCCGTCTCATCGTAGAGATACCTGATCATGAGGCTGAGCGCCTCGGTCCCGATGCCCTGCCCCCAGTATCTCTCGAGCGACCTGTAGCCAACGCTGACCTTGTGGATGTCGTCCCTATAGCCGTAGTATTCAGCGAGGCCGCAGAAATCACCATCAACAAAAACGCCGAGTATCATAGACTCTCTGATGCATTCTGTGTAAAGGCGGCTGATCACTTCTTCAGCGTCGTCGTACTGCATCTCGAAGAGGAACGTAGGAAGATACCTGAAATCCTTCTCCGCTTCCATGAATTCCTGCAGCGTACCGGCGTCGTCCTGGGTAAGGGCGCGTATCGTTATCCGGCCTTCCTCAATGTATGGTATCTCTGAAAACAGCTTTTTCATCTATCCTCTTTCCAGGCTTTCTCCACGAATCCCTCGATCAGCTGATCCACGTATTCCGGCTCGTCTGTGTTCGAGTTATGGCCGGCTCCCTTTATCCATATGATAGGGATGCCGGACTTCCTATGCCACGCTCTGTTGTATCTCTTCGTCGACCCGGCGTGATCCTTCGTCCCGCATATCAGAAGCGCAGGACAGCTGATATCGTACGGGAGACGTGCTTCCACCGCTTCCGCGAGCATCCTGTACCCGCTTCCCGCCAGCCCGGCGTACCGCTCCTGATCGCCGTCGTACGTCATCATGATGCTGTGCATGAGCTTCCTTCCGTACTCCGACTCCGCGACGCCGCCGCATCCCTGCTTCAGCAGAAGCTTCCACGGATAGTGACGGTATACCGGCTCCATTCTCTTGAGAAGCCAGAGCTCCGCGGCGGTGTAGTACCCGCGTTTCAGCGGAGCCGAATCTATCGACATGAATCCGCGGATCTTCTCAGGAAAGAGCCCGGCGTACATCTGCCCCAGGTAGCCTCCCATCGACTGCCCGATGATGACCGGGCGGTCAAAGCCTTCGGCGCTGAGTATCTCGTCCAGCCATCCCGCTTTATCCTCCAGGCTGAAAGACATGTCGAACGGATATGAAGCGGCGTGTCCGGGAGCGTCCCATACGAAGACAGGATATTCTCCCTCAAAGTACCCGGTCTGCCTTTCGAAAAGCCTGTGATCGGCAGTGAGCCCCGGGAGAAAGACAAGCTGCGGGCTGTTCTTCTTTCCTTCATTACTTATCCAGTAATGGATATCCCCGGATCCTGTATGATATATCTTTTCGATCATTTCCCGGTCATCTCTTTTCCCTGTTTTCAGCCATGAACTTCATGACCTGATCTCTGCCGCGGAGCGCCGTACAGGCTCCTACCATGGTGCAGCATACCGCGGCGCACGCGTTCGCGAAGGAAAGCGCGTCTTTTACAGTGCTACCCTTCAGTATCTCTGACGCGAACCCCGCGAGGAAAGTGTCTCCCGCTCCACAGGCGTCTGCCGCGTCTATATCGTATGCCGGGAGATATACCGATTCTTCACTGTTCCTGAAGAAGCAGCCCTTCTCCCCGAGCTTTATGATCACGTTCCGCGCGCCTGCACTGAGGAAAGCGTCCGCCATCTTTTCAGGATCGTCCTCTCCTGTGTACGCCCAGCCCTCGTCTTCGTTCGGCGTTATGTAATCTATCATTCCCAGAGAGTCTCTGAAGTCATCCAGCGTAAGATCCGAGAAATTCTGCAGCTTGGTGTCCGCGAAGACCAAAGCGCCGTTCTTCTTTGCTTCCTCCGCGATCGTCCTGACCACTTTTGGATCGTCGAACGGCGCTCTGAAAAGCGAGCCCAGGACGACCGCCTTCGCGCCTTCCAGCGCCTCCAGATACCGCTCCGGATGAAAGTTGTATTTATGCGCTTTGTTTGTTATCGACTTCCGGCTCCCGTCGCTTTTGACAAACATGGTCGTGACCGGCGTCGCGCGGCCGTCCGACCGTATGATCAGACGGGTATCCACGCCCTGCTTCTCAAGCTCCTTCCCGATCATGTCTCCCGCGGCGTCTCTTCCGAGATGGCATAGTATCGCGGGCTTCATGCCGAGCTTGGCCGCGGCGATGGATCCATTCACTGCTTCTCCCCCGACATTAAGCGAGCAGCTGTCCGCCCTGTATCCCGTAACGGACACGGGCTCCGGGTCGAAACCCTTAATGATCGAGTCGACTATCGCCGTACCTATGAATAAAATATCCTTATCATCCATGATCAGATCCTCTTTACCTGTATCAATATTAACACATAATGGTATACTGTGTATGAGGCCGTCTCCGAATTTATGCAGATATGAAAGACTCAGGGAGGAGATATGATCAAAGACTCTTCGTACAGGATAAAAAGATTCGTAAAGATATCGCTGATAATACTGCTGGGGAACGCCATGAGCGCGTTCTCCCTTGCATGCTTCGCACTGCCGTACAATATGGTCGTGTCCAGCCTTTCAGGAATAGGAAGGACCATGTATCATCTGTTCGGATGGAACATAGCGGCCGTCGTCGGCGTGATAACGGTGATACTGTTCATTGCGGGGCTCATCATCCTTGGAAAGAGGTTCGCTCTTTCCGTCGCGGTAGGCGCGTTCAGCTTCCCGGCGTTCCTCGCTTTGTTCCAGAACATGGAGGAGCTCCATCACCTGGTCGACGATCCGCTCCTCGCCGCGATATGCGCAGGCGTTCTTGACGGCGTGGGGATCGGCATCATCGTAAGAGCCGGCGGCGCGACAGGCGGTATAGACATACCGTGCATCATACTGAACAGATTCACCGGCGTCAAGGTCGGGACCGCCATGGCGGTGACCGACATATGCATCTACCTGATGCAGCTTCCTTTCACAAGAACGAACGGAGTGATCCTGGGGATACTGTACGCCGGGATATATTCGATAATAATGAACCAGATCGCGGTCATGGGTCAGGGAGGAGTCCAGCTCCTCGTCGTATCGGATAAATACCGGGAGATAAACGAAGAGCTTCTCCACCAGGGGTTCGGGACTTCCATCATCCCTATAACGAGCGGGTACCTTCATGAGGAGAAGCACATCCTCATGTGCGTCTCTTCCACAAGATACTGCGGCGCCGTGAAGGCGGCCGTGCTCGAGATGGACCCCGACGCTTTCATCACTCTGACCAACGTGAACGAGATAAACGGCAACGGCTTCACTACGCTCTTCGCGGATGAGGACTACATAGAAGACGTGGAACAGAGAAGCGCCGGAAGTCCTGCTCAGTCTTCCGGTCCCGTCTGAGATCCTGCCGAGAACCTGTATATGCGGAGCCCGTCGAACTTTCTGATCAGCTGCAGCATACTGTTGAAAGGAAGCCTGTCCTTATCCTTCTCGCTGTCAGGAAGCTCTTCATAATGCCTGTATATCTGCTCGCTCGTAAGGTCTCTGCCTTCCATCACAAGCTTATGGCAGCGCATCTGCTCGCGGAGCATCAGATGGTATGCCTTCTCGTCCATTCCTGAAGGCACCGGTATCTTTTCGTAAAGATCGCAGTGCTCCCATCCCATCGACTTGTGGTATATCATCCACCTCTCGTATTCCATCGGGCCGAGGCAGTCTATCTGTTCCGGAGTGAACTCCTTCAGCACGTCGTAATCGACCGAGCGGTCTGAATAGAAGCAGTTTATCGCGTTCAGGTAGCGCCCGAAGTTCTTCGCCTGGTTTATGTTGGAGAGCTTGTATTCAAGCGACAGCCTGCCGAACTCCTCTTCAAGCGTCTCCTGGTCAACATACTTTTCCTTTCCCTCATGAGCGTACCTGCCGTTCAGCGCCACCGCGAAATCATGCAGGTGCAGGAAGTTGCTGCTGGAAAGGTATATCTGCTTGCTGCCCCTGTTCACAGGAGCTATATTGCACAAGACTATGAGCGGCATCCCCGAAGTATCGACCAGCTTCTTGATCTTATTTGTAAAAGTCTTCTTCTCATTGGCTATGTCGCTGTATGCCTTCAGCTTAGGCTCTTTTCCCTTTTTGCCTGACGCCTTCCAGGCGACATACTGCTCAAGATACGCGTCTATCTTATCCTGCTCGTCCTCGTCGAAAAGATATCCGACGACGAGGCGCCCGTTCCGGAAATTGAAATCGGCCCCCATAGGCTCGAGCTGCGTCCTGGAGTTGCGTCCGTAAGCCGTGCGGTCCCAGCACTGAAGCTCATCGCACAGCATGAGGAGCCACGCCAGAGGATGGAGCTCCATCGGAAGAGGCGGCTTCTCTCCGGTCTTGTAGAATGAGATCGAATACTTGAACACAAGGTTATGCAGCACTATGGCGCTGAGCGCGTCCACGTGTGCGGTCTGAAGATCGTCGGTCCACGCCCCGCCTTTTTCACCGGACTCTATGCCCATGGCTTCCGTAAGTCCCTGATACAGCCTAAGGGCGCTGAAATAGCCGTGGTCCATGTGATATCCCGAGTTTTCCGGCGCGACCGCTTTGTTCCTCAGGACGTCAAGCATGTAGCTCTCCGAAAAACCGTATACTTCGCCCAGCTTCTTTGTTATGTCATACGCGATGAGCTCGTCGACAGTCTTGAACTCCCTGCCGTACAGCTTCTCAAAGCGCTCCTTCGCCTGATCGCCGAAATCTGTCATCACGTGTATGTTCTTGTACGCCAGGAAAGGCGTTTCCTCGCCGCGCTTCTCGTCCTCCAGCTCAAAGTACGACAGCACCTGCTCGAACGGAAGCTCGAACGGATAGCCGATGTCATGGAAAAGCGATGTCAGCCCCCAGTACGCCAGGAAGAACGCCGCGGCGGCGTGTGACTGCCTGTCGTCTCTATCCGCGTCAAAACCGTAGAACGTATTGAACGCCCTGCGGTAATTCTCATTCGACTCATAGATCGCGAGGCCGAGAGCAAAGACGTACACCGAATGCGAATAATGGTCCCTGTGCTTGATGAGGAGAGAGCTTCCGTTGCTCTCATACTCGCTCAGAAGCTCCACCATCCGCTTTGACTTGGCGTAGCTCCCCAGGAAGATCTCAAGGAAGCAGTAGTAGACGTTATACGCGTCCTGCGTCGCCCCGGACTCAAGGAACCGCTCCAGCTCGCGCTCAAAGCAGAGCCGGTTTATATCCATCTGCATGTTATATGGTATCTGCCCCGGAGCTACGCTGGCCCCCCGGTAAACGCCGGTCTTCTCTTCCTCTTCTTCGATCCGGCTGCTGAACCTCAAGTCCTCGCATCTCTCATGTATGAAGCGGAGCGCGCACGACCTCAGATCAAATTCATTCTGCGCTGACTGATGCAGATCAGGCTGCATCGGCCCTACATCTCGCCCGTATCTTTCCCTGTTGACCCCGCGCATCTTTTCCAAAGCTGTATACGCCATATATCTTCTCTCCTTTTATTGTCTGTATAATAAAACAGTATATCATAATCTGTGCTGATTGACTTTTCCATTACGCAATTTTTCGCATAACTGAAAGCGCTGCTGAAGTAAAACAGACAAAGAAAAATAACGGCACCGTGCGTCATTCACCCGGTGCCGCCTTTTTATACTGTCAGCATTAAAATACCTGTTATTCAGTTATCGCCCAGACACGTGCAGGAAGTCCTGTCGCTCCCTCGATCCTCGGCCACGCGGCCACAAGGATAGCGCCCGCAGGCGCCACCTGATCCAGGTTCTGCAGCACTTCGATCTGAAGCTTGCCCTGCTCCAGGACGTAGCGCTCACACGCAAGGTCTCCTGCCTTCGCGGTCTCCTTAGAGGCGTCAGTATCAAGCGCCTCATGACCGTTCGCCGCCGCGTTCCTCGTCTCATATATATATTTCAGAGCATCCAGCGTCCAGCCAGGGAAGTTCTCGCTTCCGTCTTCTGCTATTCCTGAAAGCGCGTCCATGTCAGGCCAGTTCTTGTACCAGTCTGTGCGGAGCGCTACGAAAGCTCCGTCAGGTATATCGCCGTACTTGGCCTCATATTCCTGGATATCACTCACCTGGCACGCGTATGTCGGATCCTCCGCCACTTTATCCGTGATATCTACCACGCAGAGCGGGAATACGGCGTCGCGCACTCCATACTGCTCCGAAAGAGGAGCATCCTTCACAAAGTGTCCCGGGAAGTCCACGTGTGTCCCGAACTGTCCAGGGAATTTGAATGTCTGTATCTGGCATTCAAGCATAGGATTGCCCCAGTCGAACACGACTTTGTCCAGCTCTACAGAGCCCTCAGGGATACCGCTCCAGTAAGGGCTGTCGTTGTTGAGTGAATGAGAAAGCTCGACCCATTTAAGCTTCTTCAGATCATCAAGTGTTTCCCATAGTTTATACATATGAGTTCCTCCATTTCCGCGGCTTCCGCCGCTTTTATAATCTTTCATTATAGACGAGATCTACTGCACTGTGACTGTGACTGCCTTCACCGCTCCGTCCTGTGCGTAAGCATATACTTTGCATGATCCGGCTGCCTTGGCTGTTATCACGCCCTTGCCTGAGACCTCTGCGATCTCCGTGTTGGAAGATTCGTAGCGGAGCCACGACACCGCCTGCAGGGTCAAACGCTACTGTAGCCTTTCATCCTTCCATCGTTCGTTCTATCAGGTGATATCGATTTAATATATCTGATTATATCATAAAAATCCTTAAGACTTTAAGACTGCATATGCATTTTTTCTGTTTATTTCTCTTCACAGGCGCAGTAAGTGCAGATCACGCTGCCCTTCTCCATGCTCGGGCAGTAATAGCGGCCGTCTATGATCCTCCTGCATACTTCCCTGTTGAAGTCACTTATATACAGCCCCGGGTCAGACGTTCTGAGCATTTCCGCTTCATCCGGACTGATCCTTGCCGCCAGCATATTTCTGAATTCACTCTTCTTCATTTACTGTTCCCCCTTATATTACGCACAAGACAATACCCACCCCTCCCGGAGTGGGCATTCTGTATCCGGTTAAAACTATATGCTAGCTGACTTTGATCGTAACCGTTACGGTCCTCGTGCCCGCCTTATAGTACCTGTTGCCCGCGGCGCTGACTTTTATCCTGACCTTGTATGTGCCCTTCTTCAGGATCAGCCGCCTCGCTGCCGAGACGCTCCTCAATAAACGCCAGCACACTGTCTCTCGGGATATCAAGTACTGCCGCGATCTCCCCGAAGAGAAGGTCTTCAGCATGCTCCAGATATCTTATATCGAGCTGCCCCAGCTTTTTGCTCTGCTCCTCCGCGGTCTTCTCTTTCATATGGATCGATTTGGCAAGCTTAATCAGTTCTGTGCTCTCATGTGAATCGATCGCCGACTGGTACAGCCTTGCCAGCTGCTGCAGGCTTCTCTTTGTCTGTTTTTCCAGCTTTATCCCCGGCATGCTGTCTATTAGGGACAGAACTTCTTCCCTGCTCATGACCGGCCGCATATACACCTTGTCGTTCCCGACAGGCACATAAAAAACATTCTCGTTGTAAACAGATTCTATAACATAGTACTGCCTGCCTTTTTCGGCAGCATCCCAGTCAAGCTCTGTTATATCTTTAATCCTGCAGACTCCTCTCGCGCCGTACATTATAAGATCACCGACTTTGAACATGATGCCTCACCTCGTACTCTTATGCCTATTCATTCGATCATTCTTATAAAAGCAAAGATGCATAAGCCTTTGCCTGGACTTACGCATCCAATGCCGCTCAGCATTATTATTTTATCATTTATTCTTCTCAAAATTCAAAGGATTTTTCCACCGGTACCGCTTTTACAATTTGAAACCGCTGCCGGTGAACTGCGCAATATCTCTTCCGGTATCGTCAGTAACATCTACATTTATCACTGTCGTTCTGCCGCCATCCTTTTTGCAGACAGCTCTGGCATACAGTATATCTCCTTTCGGGGCGCCAAGATAGTTGATGCTGACCTGCTGTGCAACTGTAGGCATATGAATATGATTCGACAGGACAGCAAATGCAAAATCCGCTAACGTGAAGATCGCTCCTCCCATTATTCCGCCATTCGCGTTCTTATGGATATCACTGATCACCAGGCTTGCGAGTGAGTATTCATCAGTCAGCTCCTCTAATCGCACACCTGTGATCATGGCATACTTATCACCCTGAAAATACTGTCTTGCCTCTTCTGTATCAGAAAATGTTCCCATATGACCGTTTCTTTCCTTTCTTTGCGGTTCTTCGTCATTCAGAGACGATGCTCTTACTGCCATTCAGGACAGGGAATACAGCTTTTATGATAAACCTGTTTCCTTCACCGGCCTCCGCAGATATCTTTCCTCCACACGATGTGACTATGGCATCAGCCATGGAAAGGCCGATACCATACCCGCCTGTTTCCGAATTCCTTGACTCGTCCATCCTGTAGAATCTGTCGAAGACGTGATCAATATCTTCCTTACTGACCGGCCTGTCCGTCCTGTTCACGACCTGAAGCACACAGTCCTTTCCGCTGCGCTTAAGGCTGACCGATATCGGATCATCTCCCGCTGAATACTTCACCGCGTTCTCCATCAGTATCGATACGAGCTTCTCCATGTCCCTAACGCTTCCCCGGACAAATATCATGGAGTCGATATCTGACAGGATATGCCTGCCTCTGCTTTCCGCCAGCGCTTCGAACGATGATACTGTATCCGACACTACGTCTGAAAGCGGAAGCTCTGTCACGGCGCTTCCCTGTTTCTTCTCTTCCATCCTGGAAAGATATACGAGGTCGTCGGTAAGCCCCGCCAGCCTGTCGACCTGAGCCCCGATCTCTTTCAGGCTCTCGTCAGTATTATCCGGATCCATATGTATGACGTCCAGATTGGCTTTGATTATCGCAAGCGGAGTCTTGATCTCATGCCCCGCATCTGTGATGAACCTCTTCTGCTTCTCGTAGCTCTCCGCTGCCGGCTTAACTATGCGCCCGGCGAAATATGATATCACCAGGAATACGACCAGAAGGCCCACAAGCGACATGATGATGCTCGCTGTGAGAAAATCTCTGAACGATCCGAGCACTCTCCCGCAATCCAGGAACGTTACTGTGCTCTCCGAGCCTGTCCGGCTTACCGAATATCTGAACTCATCGATGAAGCCGTGCTCGTTCCCTTTCGCGAGCACTTTTTCCGCATACTCTTCAGCCTGCACTTCATCCACAGCGGAGATCCTGCTGGTATCTATCTGCCCGGCGGCCCCGCTGCCATCTGTTACCACAGTAAAGAACCTGAGCTCTTCAGCTTCATCCTGTGTTATCGAGCGGCCGCCTCTTCCGCCTCGTCCAAAAAGTCTGCCCGGCGGCCCCGAGCGTCCCGGATCATTACGGAAGCTGACCTGATTCTGCTCGAGAACATCAAGCCTTGCGTCGGCGTCGCTCACGACTTTGCTGTAGTTGATGACGTTCATGCCGAAAACTATGGCCGCAAGCAGAAGCGTGAGGGATATCATCGAGAGCGCTATGAACTTTTTCTTGAGCTTCTTGATCATTTCTCTTCAGTAAGTGTATAGCCGGCGTTCCTCAGCGCCTTTATCTTTACGTCAGAGCCGAGCGATGCGATCTTCTTCCGGAGATATGAGATGTATACCCATACGACATTGCTTTCTGTCTCGGTATCATACCCCCAGATGTGGTCCATGAACGCATCTACAGATACCACGCTTCCCGGCTTTGCCATAAGCATTTCCATCATCTGGAACTCTTTGTTTGACAGCACGACGCCGGATGAGGCAGAGGCAAGCTCGAAGCTTGTCCTGTCAAGCGTAAGATCACCGTATCTCAGCCTCGTATCAACTGCGCTTCCAGACCTTGTTATAGCCCTGACCGCGGCGAGCAGCTCTTTCGCGTCAAACGGCTTTGTCAGATAATAATCCGCCCCGCTGTCGAGTCCCAGGACCTTATCGTCCACTTCCGACTTCGCGGTCAGCAAAAGGACCGGGAGATCACTCCCGGCTTCCCTAAGCTTCTTAAGCACCGTAATGCCGTCGACTTCAGGCATCATGATATCGAGCACCGCGGCATCGTAGTTCCCGCCGTCAAGATAGTCCAGCGCTTCCTGTCCGTCGTACACTGCGTCTATCGAATAGTTGCTTTTCTCGAATATCTTTACGAGTGCTTTTGACAGCGCTCTTTCATCTTCTGCAAGAAGTATCCTCATCAGCGTTTCTTTCTTCAATATACGTTAGTTATCCGACTCAATAATACACCATACCGTATGATTTTTCTAATCTTATGCATTATTCTTATCGCTGCTGTCCTTATTCTCCGACTGTTGGCTGTCACTCTGCTGATCACCCGGCTGCTGGCTCTGCTGACCGTTCTGATCCTGCTGACTGCCAGGCTGCTGGTTCCCTGACGGAGGCATCATGTTCCTCCTGTCTCCACGGCCGTTGTCAAACTGCTGCTCGTTTCCCGGCCTGCCGAAGCTGCCTTTATTGAATCCCCTGCCCGGGCCAAGCAGTTTAGTCACGCCTGCCGTAAGGGCAACGTTCAGGGCAAGAGCAACAGCGAGCGCGATGGTCAGGAATTTACGTGTAACGTGCTTACCACCCCATCCGGCTTTTTCTATGACGGGAGCCGTCTGCGCAGCAGGCTCAGGAGCCGGCGCTTTCATTTCCGGCTTTGCTTCTTCAGGCACCGTCGTCTCCTTGACTTCAGTCACTTCTTCATACTTTTTTTCGTTGTTATCCATTTTCTGTTCTCCTTTACACCTTTTGCATTACTTTCATTGTTTTCAGCCCGGTATGGACCTCAGGATCTCTCTTCTTTTCTGATCCAACGCGAGTATATCAGGCTATCCTTAAATGAAACTAAAATCACCGCGCCGGTGCCGGATTTTTTGCATAACAATACCGCGCCTTTACAGGCGCGGCCTTTCTATGGAACTGTTATCCTACAGGTTCTCGTCCAGTATCTTTTTGATCTCTTTCTCAGGAGTGAGCCCCACCTTGCGGGCGATCTCCTCGCCGTTTTTGAAGAAGACCAGCGTAGGGATGCTGATCACTCCGAGCTTCTGGGCTACGTCCATCTCCTCGTCGGCGTCTACCTTCCCTACAAGGACTCTGCCGTCGTACTCCTCAGCCAGCTTGTCTACCACAGGCCCCATCATCTTGCACGGCCCGCACCATGTGGCCCATACGTCCACCATGGCGAGATCAGCGTTCTTTATCGCTTCGTCAAAAGTATCTTCTGTCAGATTCTGTAATGCCATTTTTTCTCCTCCTTAGATCAGCTCAGCTATGTCTTCGTCAAATTCCTTAGGATCGCTCGTCGGCGGATAGCGCCTGATCACGTTTCCCCCGCGGTCTACAAGGAACTTGGTGAAATTCCACTTGATGTCCTCATGTTTCTTATATGTCTCGCTTATCTTCTCGATCGCCTTCATGGCGGCTTTGTTCTTGAGGCCCTTCACCTCCTCGTCAGGCTGCTCAGCCTTGAGGAATGTGTATAGAGGCTCCTCGTTCTCTCCGTTCACGTCGATCTTTCCGAGCTGATCGAATACCGTGTTGTATTTCATAGTGCAGAAGCTGTGGATCTCATCCTCATCCCCCGGCGCCTGATGTCCGAACTGGTTGCACGGGAAGTCGAGGATCTCAAGTCCCTGTTCATGATACTTCTCATACAGCTTCTCAAGCCCCTCGTACTGAGGCGTGAAGCCGCATCCTGTGGCAGTGTTCACGATGAGGAGCACTTTCCCCTTAAGATCAGCCATGTCAAGCGTCTCACCCTTGCGGGCCTTTACTGTGTAATCGTAGATACTCATTTTACTTTTCCTCCTGCTTTTCTTTATCCTTACAGTTCTCCAGAAGCTCATACAGAAGACTGTACAGCGCCTCCGCCTTTTCCGGCGGATAGTCTATACAGCACGCCACCTTGTCATGCACGTCCTTTACCTTCTCCTGGAGAGCTCTCCCTTTATCTGTGAGCGTGATGACGACCACACGGTCGTCCTTCTCACTTCTCTTCCTGTCTATATATCCGGCCTGCTGCATCTTCTTGAGAAGAGGAGACAGAGTGCCGTTGTCAAGCATCAGCCTGTCGCAGATCTCGCCGACCGTGATCCCGTCTTTCTCCCACAGCACCAGGAATACCACGTACTGAGTGTAAGTGAGGCCGAGAGGCTTAAGATGCGGCGTATAAAGATTGACTACTCTCCTCGCCGCAGCGTACAGCGGAAAGCACAGCTGATTGTCAAGCTTCATCGTCTCTCTTGATTCTTTATCCATACCCTTCTCCTTTATATTTGATGCAATTATATTTTATCAAATATATTTTATTTGTCAATACTAAAAGCACACTGAAACAAAAATTTTTTCAGCGTGCCTTTTGCCTACTTCCCGGCCTTCCTCACCATGTCCGCAAGCGCGAGAAAAGCATTCGCCTTCATTACCGCTATGCCCTGCCCCTCGTCTCCGAGTACGACGAGCTGATCACCAACGGAGATGCCGAACAGCTTCCTCGCCTTCGCGGGGATCACGATCTGGCCCTTGTCCCCCACAGTCACAAGGCCGAAGAGATGCTTCCCCTTCGGCGGGACTCCGAGGCCCATGTTGTCATTTGCCTCATAGTTCGCGAGATCGTCCAGGCTCACGCCGAACAGATCCGCGAGCGCCTTGCACTTGTCGAGATCCGGCACAGTGTCGCCCGATTCCCATTTCGCGACAGACTGCCTCGTTACTCCCACCTTCTCAGCCACGTCTTCCTGAGTGAGCTGATTTATCTTTCTCATCTGAATAAGGTTGTCACAGAACATCTTTATCTTTCCTCCTTATCCCGAGCACAAGGAACCTGTAGCCCGGTATCCTCGATATCACCTCGTACAGCACATATCCCGAAAGAAAACCGGCGATAAGGGTCAGGGCGTAAACGAGAGCGGGATGGATCCCCGATCTCCCGATAAGGAGCGCCACAGTCGATATCCCGAGATAGTGGAACATGTAGAGTCCGAAGCTCTTCTTTGTCATCCACTTTGTGAGCGGCGTCTCAAAGTCCAGGAACTTCTTTGCTGCTCCGATAACGGCAAGCGACATGACCCACGCGTATCCCGTGAAAAGCACCGTGCGGTTCACAGGCGCGTCCGCGTAGTTCTTCCCGAAATTCACTGTGCAGAAGCAGGCCCCAAGCACAAGAGCGGCGGTAATGAGCCAGATCACATTCTTCTCGATACGCGATATCACTTCCTCATGCGAGAACACGAAGTACCCCAGGAAGAACGCGGCAGCGTAAAAGCCGAAGCGGTACACCGCTATTACAGGGGTGTTGAGTATCTGTGCGGCTACCCATACGAAAGCTGCCATAAGCACAAGCAGCGGCATGCTCACGCCTTCGCACGCCTTCCACAGGCGGCCCTTTTCCATCCTGCGTACAGGTATCAGCAGGACCGAGAACACCCACAGCACCTGGATGAACCACAGCACTCCCGTCCCGCTGACTACAGTGATCAGAAAGCGGATGATGACGGGCGCCTGCATGAGTGACTCGAATCCCCCGGCCACCTTCGCGTTCACGATCCCCTGTATAAACTGAAAAGCGAAAAGCCCTAATGTTGAGGGAACGAGAAGCTTCTCAGTCCTCGAGACAAGAAACTCACGGCTTGGGTGCCGGTCAAGATATGATCTTGCCGAGATACCGGATACGATGTACAGCACGAACATGAACCACGGATATACGAAGTACTGGTACATATCGTAGTACTGGACGTCTAGATCCGTGATCTTTCCCATCGTCCCCGGGATACCCTCAGCGTTGTACATGTACAGGACATGGTAGATCACCACGAGTAATATCGTTATCCACCTGATATTGTCCAGGTATGATTTTCTCATATAAAACCCACCTTTGCAATTATATTTAACATACATAAATATAACTGTAAGGCGGGCAGCTGTCCACCAACAGGACCTGACATTTCATGGTCCTTCAGGTTACTTTTATTTGCTTTTTACAGTTTGATCCCCATCTTCTCGGCCATTCCGTGAAGCGATATCTCATACTGTTCCTTAGATATCGCGCCTGTCCTGAGGTATGTGTCAAGCAGCTCCTTCTGCCTTACGAACAGCGTCTGTTTCTTCGCCATCCACTCCTCCTTCGTAAGGAGGTTCACATGGCAGACCCGTATTTCATCCAGCTCGGGAACCCGAGCATGCTCATCTGTATACTGGAACCTGAATCCCAGCTTTTCCTGAACACGCTTCGACTTGCTGTTCCCGTCATAGTACGCGCACCAGATCCTGTTAAGGCCAAGATCCTCAAAACCGTGCCGGATGATCTCCTTCGCGGCCTCGGGAACGAGGCCTTTGCCCCAGTACGGAACGCCGATGCAGTATCCAAGCTCCATCTCGTTTTCCTTCTTCGCGATATCCCTCCTGTGAAGGCCGATGCTTCCTACCGGGCACCCCTTCTCCTTGAGAACGATCGCGTAGGTCTCAGGGTCCGACAGCACGTTCTTTATGATCTCCCTGCTGTTCTCAACGCTCGTATGAACCGGCCATCCCGCTGCCGGCCCTACTTCAGGGTCTTTCGCATATGCATAACATGCCTCCGCGTCAGACTCCTCCCACGGACGCAGGATCAGTCTTTCAGTTTCAAATATCATATCTTCCCCTCCGTCACTCGAAGTACTTCCTGAGCGGGAATCTGTCGTAGAATGTAAAATGCTTCTCATATAAAGCGGAGAACCTGCTTATGATCCATCCGTTGAGAAGAGCGCAGACGACGGTGCCCCATTTGACGCCCTCGAAATGCCACATCCCGAAGGCCGCGAAGCTCATCAGGATTCCGATGAGGCAGCTTGTCAGGTCGTACGCCGTCTTGAACTTATGTATCTCTATGCCGAACCTTGACGATACTTCCTTTACGAACAGCTCATATACCTCAGGCGAGACATATGTGTGGAACATCGCGGATACCCCGGCTGAGCAGAAAAGCATGCCTACGACGTAATATATACAGCGCTGCCATATCATATCAGCAGGAAGATATGACCCAAGCATCATGAACCCGTCCAGAACGAAGCCGTATATGACTGCCGTAACGAACGAGAAAAGATATGACGCCCTGAATCTCCTGATCACTATGATCATGAGGATGAGGAGCGCCGCCTGCAGGCAGTACTCCGCCATTCCGAATGTCACAAAAGCATACGCGGGAGAGAGCCACCTGTAGAGAAGATATGCAGGCGCCACCACCATCGATACGCCAAAATCAGCCTTCTCCATCAGGACGACGCCGAAAGCGACGAACAATATCCCGAATACATATGCGAGTTCCGCGCTGAACTTTCTCTTCATGTATCTCTCCCCTGTTTTATTTATCCTGATTGTAACATAGATGAATGGATAAAAAAACCGCATCATATGATGCGGTCAAAAAGACATATTCTTTTTAAAGACTACTTGTAGAGCTCCACAGAATCCGAACCCTCATCCTGATACTTTGTAACGTCAAGCTTGTTCATGTTGACATAATCAGATACCGTGACTCGCCCGAGCTCCTCTCTCGCTTTTTCGTCGCTGTGCCTCTTGGTGAACTCCTCATAGAACTCGCCGAAGATCTTCTTAGCGCTCTCATCGAATCCGCCGCCGTCTTCAGAGTATCTCCGTCGATCTTGTAGTTGTCGATCCAGAAATCCCCGTACAGAAGAACGTCGTCCTCGTTCGTGTAGTCAGTGTGGAAGATGTTCACGACAGGGATGCCTCCGCTGAATACTATTTACCGTATTTCTCGTCATATTCAGCAGCTTCGACAGCAGCTTCCATGAGAGCCGCCTCGGCTTCGACCGCGAACGCCGCGGCGATCTCCTCGCAGTCCTCCGCGTAGAGCAGTAGATCCATGATATAGCTCTCGCGAGCCGCCTTGTCAGCCGCAGCGTCGATGGCCGCCACCTTATCTGCATGGCTCTTCTCAGCCTTGGCCTGCTCTTCCAGGATCTTCGCCTGAGTGTCTTCAGCCTTCTTCTTCGCAGCCGCGCGTATAGCGGCAAGCTTGGCCTTGAGCTCAGCCTTGTCTTCGCTGATCTCCTCGTTAGCGTCTTCAACTTCCTCTGCGATCTCATCCTTGATATCATCCAGAAGATCCTCTACCTTCGTGTCGAACTCATCGAGCTTCTCCTTCATCTCTTCTACCTTCAGCTCGTGCATCTTCTCTGACTTCGCCTGGGCTTCAGCGACCTTTGTCTGGATCTCCTCCATCCTCTTCTGCTGTTCTTCGATCTTCTCTTTAAAATCCATTTTTATCCTCCTTTAATGTTCCGGAAAAAGATTATCTACCACGTAGATTATACACCAAATAAAGAACGGCACAATTAGACGTGCCGTCCATATATTTACTACTTCTTCTCAAAGATGAGCTTCACGCCGAACATGTTGCCTACGATGTTGTCTCCGTCATCCTTGAACTTCATCTTCACGTCGCCTTTGGTCTTGACTCCTCCGTCCACCGGCTCCCATGTGAAGTGCGTCGTCTCTTCCTGGCTCACGGATTCCCCCGTTCCGTCCGCCTTGAACTCCAGAGTCCATTCACTGCCGAGCCCGTCGGACTCGTCCATCACCGTAAGCTCTGACAGTCTCCATGTCCCCACATATTTGCTGTCAGAATAGTCCACGTCCTTTTTGCCTCCGCATGATACCAGCATGAATGCTGACAGCGCCATGGACGCGATAAGTGTAAGTAAGATAAGCTTTTTCATTTATGTTCCTCCTTGAAAAATGTTCTGATGCCTCATATTTCAAGTCTGATTTTACGAATTAAGTATATCACCGCGTGCCTCAAAATAACATACTGAAATGCGAAAAGAGAGGCATGACATGGAATCACCTGAGCCAAAGAAACTGGCAGATGTTCTTCTCGTTTCCCCTGCTCTCTTCTACTTTTCTGTGCAGCTCTTCCCTGTTCATATCATGCCTCCACTAACACATTAACTTGACTAAAAATCATATTCAAGAGAAAAAAGGCAAAAAAAGAACGGGCCTCTGCATAAAGCAGTGACCCGCATGAACCTTTCTTTACCTATATGTACTTCCTGATGAAATCCTCTATCTTATCGAACGGGATCGCGTCTTTGCCGCCGCCGTCGTAGAGGTCTGTGTGAACAGCGTCAGGGATAAGGAAGAGCTCCTTGTTGTCCGCATACCTGCTGTCCTTTACCATGTTTGCGTACGCGTCTTTTCCGAAGTAGCATGAATGAGCTTTCTCGCCGTGCACGATGAGTACCGCTGAGCGGATCTCATTGCTGTACTTCAGGATCGGCTGGTTCATGAACGACTCGCAGCCGGTGACGTTCCATCCGCCGTTTGAGTTCAGCGACCTCGGATGGTATCCCCTGCCAGTCTTGTAATAGTCATAGTAATCCTTTACAAAGAAAGGAGCGTCGTCAGGAAGAGGATCGACTACTCCTCCTCCAAGCTTATATTCGCCGTTCTTAAGATCCTCGAGCCTCTCAGCGCACATCGCAGCTTTCTTTTCATATCTCGCTTCCTCGCTGTCCTCTGAATCGAAGTAGCCGTTCGCGTTCACTCTAGTCATGTCGTACATCGTCGACGCCACAGTCGCTTTGATACGTGTGTCAAGGACAGCGGCATTAAGAGCCATGCCGCCCCATCCGCAGATACCGATTATGCTGATCCTGTCAGGATCCACTCTGTCGCTAAGCGACAGGAAATCGACAGCAGCCATGAAGTCTTCGGTATTGATGTCAGGCGACGCCATGTACCTCACATTGCCGCCGCTCTCTCCCGTGAATGAAGGATCAAAAGCGACAGTGAGGAATCCTCTCTCTGCCATCGTCTGTGCGTAAAGGCCGGAGCACTGCTCCTTTACAGCCCCGAACGGTCCGGATACCGCGATCGCCGGGAGCTTCCCTTCCGCGTCCTTTGGAACATACATGTCGGCAGCAAGAGTGATGCCGTATCTGTTCACGAACGTCACCTTGCTGTGATCCACCTTATCACTTTTCGGGAACGTCTTGTCCCATTCCTGTGTGAGCTTTAATTCTTCTTTCTTTATCATCTTTTCTTCCTCCGCTATCTGATATCTTCCAGACTTAACTTAAGCTTTATGTCGCCATTACCCAGAAGATCACGCATCCCCTTATCGGTCTGATTCGTTATGTGTCCGAGCTTCGTGTACGCCCATGAGTTAGAGCCGTAGAACACTACTATCTGATTCCCCGAGTAGAGTACTATGTCTCCGGATCTCGACGTCATCTCCTTGTCGCTCCTCGGAAGGCGCGTCCCTATGGACCCGACCTGCTCAAATCCTCCGTACATCGACATGTCGATCACGAGAGGCCCGTCCTTGACGAGCTCCTTCAGAGCCCTGACCGACTCGTTGTCCTGCCAGTCCACACTCACTTTCGTCTCCCCGAGCGTGAGAGTAAGCTGCCTCTCTTCATCCTGTTTCTTAGACTTCACCGTGACTCTGCACCTGTATGTCTTTCCTTTGTACTTTGCCGATATCACCGTCTTGCCGGCTTTCTTCGCTCTGATCTTTCCCCTGGATACGGAAGCGACCGACTTTTTGGAGGATCTCCACCTGACCCCGGCAGCCTTCGCCCCTTTCAGCCTTATCTTCCTGCTCGCTCCTTCCGTCATCGTAAGCCTGGTCTTGGTCAGCTTCACGGAAGTCTTCGCCGAAGCAGACTCAGCAGGCTTCCCCATGCCGCACGACGCAGCTGAAAGAAGAAGAACGGCTGCAAGTGCTGATATACAGAATCTTCTCAGTTTCATCTCTGTCCTCGCTTTCTCTCAGTCTGGAAGATGAGATAATCCAGACTGTCCAGAGCTCTCTGGCCCTCATGTATCGTTTCCAGAAGCTCGTCTCTCTGTTTCACAAGCTCCCGGAGCAGCCTGCCGTTCTCGCCCTGCGCGGCGAGAGCCATACATCTGTTCCTGACTTCATCTGTGCATTTAGCATCTGTCAGGTTCTGATACAGACATTCTTCTTTATCATTGTATGCCGCCATGCTCTGTACTCCCCGGTCAACGCTGTTTCTCCTGCTTACAGTTTGAGTATATTAAAACGCCGCAGATATGTCTAATAGTTATATTGCATTTTTAATTATTCAAATATAGAATATCTATGGGAGGTACATGAAATGGAGATACGTACGTTAAGATACTTTCTTGAGACAGCTAGAGAAGGCAACATGACGAGAGCAGCCGAGAGACTGTTCATATCACAGCCCACCATGTCGAAGCAGCTAAAAGAGCTTGAGAGCGAGCTCGGAGCGAAGCTGTTCATACGGTCGAACTACAACATAAAGCTGACAGAAGCAGGAATGCTTCTCAAGAAGAGAGCAGAAGACATACTGGCTCTCGTAGACAAGACTGAAGGAGAGTTCAGATCTCTTGATGAGATAAACAGTGGAGACATATACGTAGGCGCTCCCGAATCTGAAGCCATGATGCTGTTCGCAGAAGCATTCTCGTCACTTCAGAAAGACTACCCCGGCATACGGTGCAACATACACAGCGGAAACCTCGAAGACGTGTGCGACAGGCTCGACAAAGGGCTTCTTGACTTCGCCATCGTGATGAGCTTCGTAGATCTTTCAAAATACAACTATCTCAAGATGCCTGCAGAAGATTCATGGGGGATACTTCTCAGAAAAGACGACCCGCTCGCGGAGAAAGGATCGTTTACTGTAGAAGAGATAAAAAAACACCCGCTTATCTGTTCAAGACAGTGGGTGGAACAGGAAATGCCGCAGTGGTTCGCAAGGGGAGGCGACGATATCAGGATCGCGGCGACATATAACCTGGCGTTCAACGGAGCGATGATGACGAGAGCCGGCGTGGGATACACCGTCACTCTGGCCGGGCTCATAGACACAGGCGAGTCCAGCGATCTCACCTTCCGTCCCCTTTCAGGAGTATCAGAGACAGGTCTCTATGTCATCTGGAGAAAATACCAGACATTCACCCCTGTCGCACAGCTGCTGATAAAGGAGCTGGAGAAAAGGTTCGGCTAGAGGACGAAGTGAACGATGAGAGCCGCTATGGCGCAGACAACAAGCGCGAGCCCTTCCCCGAAAAGGAATCCCTTAAAGTGGAACATGTAGTCGTGGTAATCTGATATCATGTCCTCCGTCCCCTTGAGGACGAACTGAGGATCATGGCAGAACCAGAAGATGTCAAGCACTACAAGGTCCCAGAGATTCACTATCGTCCAGAGGAGAAATCCGTATCCGAACGCCTTTAAGAACGTGGTATATCCGTTCACATATCTTAACAGCAGGCTCAGGATCACGACGAACAATATAGACGCACAGACCTTGGCCGCGACCTTGTTCTTTTCCGTCGGTATCTTATCCTTATATTCATCCAGCGCCTTCACCCTCTCCTGTATCGCGGGAGGATAGTTGTAGAGAGTCTTTACCGGGTCTCTCGACATGATGTAGACCATTACGGTGAACACCAGGCAAAGGACCGCTCCTTCTGCCAGTATGATCATATCTCGTCCTCCATCGCGAGTTCAGCCGCTCTCTTAGCGTGTATCACGGTAGTGTCAAATAACGGGATGTCGACGTCGTCCTGATTTACCAGCATCCCT
>JAZUNH010000064.1:0-53966 GCA_045604065.1 Anaerovoracaceae bacterium | reverse complement strand
CGTTCCCGAACACCGAGATCTTCTCACGCTTTCCGAGCGGCACCTGCAGTATCAGCGGTATCAGATGAGTCTCAGGGTCGTGCGCCTCTCCTATCTCAGCCGACGGATGCGCGCCGCAGGCGTTGAAGTAGCGGAGCGCTGCATAATGCAGGTCTTCGGCGCCGCCTGTCCACTTCATCATCTTCTCTATCGCGAGCTTCGTTTCTCCGTAGCAGTTCGTCGGCTTCGTGCGGTCGGACTCGAGGATAGGGATCCTCTCCGGCTCGCCGTATGTCGCCGCGGTCGACGAGAAAACGATATACTTCACATGGTTCCTGACCATGGCTTTGATCAGGGAAAGAGTACCGGACAGGTTGTTGTCGTAATACTTGAGCGGCTTCACCATGCTCTCCCCGACCTGTGAGAAAGCGGCGAAATGTATGACACCGCCGATGTCCTCTTTTTCAAACAGCTCGTCCAGCGCGCCGCCGTCGTGTATGTCGATCTGATAGAACGCGGCGTCAGGATGCACCGCCTCGCGGAAGCCGGTCGAAAGATCGTCGATGACGACGACTTCCCGGCCTGCCTCGATCAGCGCCCTTACCGCGTGTGAGCCGATGTACCCGGCCCCTCCTGTCACAAGTACTTTCATTTGTATATCCTCTAGCTTTCCGTGTCCTCAGACGCCTCACCGCCTGCTTCTTCCCCGGCGTCGGCGTCCTCCTCATCTATAACAACAGTGTTCGTATCGAGCACAGGACGGTATTCAAGCTGGATCTCGATGAGCTTCATCGCGTTTTTGTCATAGCGGATGATCACCTGGTCGCCCGGCTGCGGAACATATCCCGCCGATACTACCGCGTCCTTGATGTCGAGCTTGACCGTCGCGCCGCCGTCCAGCTTGATCACACAAGGGTCATCCCAGTCTACGATGTCTCCCCTCGCCTCGATCACTACCTCGCCCGGCTCGTCAGGCTTGTCGTCATCCTTCTTGTCTTCCTTCTTCTTGTCGTCCTTCTTGCTGTCTTTCTTGTCCTGTTTCTTAGAGTCTTTCCCCGGCGCGGTGTCTTTGGAACAGAATACCGACGCCGCGACAGGATCCTTGTCGAGCTTTCCGATATATGTGATGGTCGTCTTGTGTCCGGCCTTCATGTATTCCTTATTCTCGATCCTCGTATCATTAACGATCCTGAACGTGTACTTCTTCTTGGACGTCTGGATGACGAGCTTGTCCTTTTCCGCCTTGACGATCACTCCATCCATGATGAAGTATTTCGTCTTGCCGCGCGTGATCTTTATAGATACCGCCACGGCATCCTTCTCGATGTCCCCGGTATATACGAGATGTATCTCGTCCCCGAGCTTAAGCTCCTTCGCGTCTCCCGTGATCTTCGTATCCTTTGTCAGCCTGATCCTGCACGCGTGAGCCGAGTCCACGCTTACGATGAAGCTGTCCTTCCATGTCTCGGATACCGTTCCATGCAGGCTCTTCTCAAGCTTTTCCTTCTGCTCCTGTATCACTACGATGCTCTTTGCGAGCGGATTCCCGCTCAGGTTGCCTTCATATGTGATCGTTACCGCGTCGCCCTGTGTAAGGTCGCCCTCGATCTTAGTGTCTTCATCTGTATTGAAGACTACGGTCATGCTCTCTGACTGCGCAGTCACGTACGTCTTTCCTATCTCTGTCACTTCTCCGCCGAAGACCAGAGTACTGTCCTTATGCTGATCGAGTACCACGCTGTCTGCGATGAACCTCCCTTCATCCTTGTGATACTCCACCGTCACCATGTCTCCGACACAGAGCTCGTCCTCCTCCTGAAGATCGTATTCCGTGTCCGGAGTCGTATACATCACCATCGCCACGTTGTCGTCCTTGACGACCATCCTGTCGCCCTGGGCGTCTATCAGCTCTCCCGCGAACGACTGTCCCTCCGGCGCTTCTTTTTTTGTTTCCTTCCTGGCGCAGCTGCATGCGCCTGCCATCATTACCAAAGCCATCAGCACGGCTATCAATGCTTTCGTTCTTCTGCCCATTTTAAACCTCCTCATGATGCCAGCATTAAAAACCAATATGCTATTCTATACGTATTATATCAGCATAAAAGTGCAGTCCCTAATTAAAAAACCTTAAGGCTGAGACATACAAGCTCAGGACGAGATGGAAGACGTATACGGTGACTGTCAAATAGGACAGCGCCTCATGTCTGCAGCGCAGGCTGAAGCCTGATGCGATAAATAAAGAATCAACGGCAGCAGATGATGCTGCCGCTGTTTTTTTGGCTGACCATTCATTCCGGGGGATATCCTCTTCAGCTGTATCTATATGTTTAGACAGATTTATTTCATTGGCTGAAAAGAGGAGGAAAGAATGAAAAAGCATACCAGACGACTACTGGCCATAATAATGAGCATCATGACAATAATGCTCTATATGGTCCCGGGATCTGTATTCGCCGAAAGCAAAGCAGCTTCGGGCGATATCTATCAGCTCGTTGATACTATTGACGAGGGCGAATATCTGATCGTCAGCGGAAACACTCCGGGGAGCCTTAAGGCGCTGCAGAATCCCGGAGGCACTTCAGGCGGCGCTTCAATGGGAGCAGCGACGGTAATTGTTGAAAATATCGACTCAGTGCCGAGCATCGCAGATCCTGAGGATAACACTGTCTGGAAAGCCGAAGCAAGCGGCAGCGGAGTTGTCCTGAAGAACGGATCCGACTTCCTCGAAGGAAAAAGCGGGAATGTGAGGATCTTTTCTTCTCAGCAGTATCCGGAGCGGCATTGGACTTACAGCAGCAGTACACTGAAATTCAACAATTCATATTCCGTGTATTACAGCAACAACAGCTTTACAGCTTCCATGAACAGCTCTGGGGAAGTATACATCTATAAAAAAGCAGAGGCCGGCACCGCGGACGTAACAGGCGTCAGCCTCGATAAGGACCGGCTTACGCTCAAAACGGGAGGCACAGCCTCATTGAAAGCGACAGTCTCCCCTGCCGACGCGGCAAACAAGACGGTCCGCTGGTCGACAGACAACGCGGATGTCGCGACAGTTGAAAGCGGCATTGTCACCGCGGCCGGCAAAGGGACCGCCACTATAACCGCGACTACCGAAGACGGCGGATTCACGGCATCATGCCATGTCACCGTAAAAGAAGCCTCCTTCGACAGATATGTGCTGACTGACATGCCTGAAGACGGCAAAGAGTATCTTATCGCGAGCAAAGATACCGCGGGCGGCGCTTACGTGCTTACCAACCCCGGCGGGACTCCCGACGGCGCGGTCATGGGAAGTACTCCGGTTACTATCCTTGAAGAAACAGGGAATGCGGCAGAGAGATATATTTCAGTCGATACTGAAGATACCAATGTCATATGGGTGGTAACATCCGACAGCGGTGGCTTTTCACTTTCCAACGGAACTGACCGTCTTGAGGGCAAAGGCGGAAAAGTCAGCATATTCAATACAGTTCAGTATGCGGACAGAGGATGGGAATATACAGCAGGCCAGCTCAAACATGTGGGCGGACAGAACTCATATGTAGTCTATTATGACGACGGCTTTACTTCAACATATAACGAAACAGACGGAAAAGTCTACTTCTTTGAAAAACGCGCGGCAGAAGAGTCCGGCGATCCTGTTCCTGTTGAAAGCATCACACTGGATAAAGAAGAAGCTTCTGTTGAAGCAGGCAAAACGATAATACTCAAGGCCACAGTCCTTCCTGAAAACGCAAGTGACAAGACCGTGACCTGGACTTCAGCTGATCCGGGTGTGGCGACCGTGAACGCGTCCGGCAAAGTGACCGGAAAAAGCGCAGGCACGACACAGATCGAGGCGAGCTGTGGCGGCCTTACAGCGCAGTGCGTGGTCACCGTCACGGAAAAGGCTCAGTCAGGCAGTGCTGTCAATGTCGGGATCACATCAGATGTTCACGGCAATTCATCAGGTCTTGAATCATGGCTCCACGCGGTGCAGAACGATTATGAGCCGGACCTTGACAGCATGCTTTACTGCGGCGACTATTCATATCAGATGAACAACCTCAGCTCGTTCATCTCCGAATTCAAACAGATCGTCCAGATCACCGATAATATCGTAGGCGAAGGCAAAGGCATATACACCAGCGGAAACCATGAGTACTATATCGGCGGCCGTGAGATCCCTCTTGATGAAGAGTTTACAAGTACTCCCGGCTTTGTCAGACAGGGAGAAGCTCTGGCAAAAGACAACTATATCGTCTACTGTATGGGCGCCGCCAGCTGGGGTAACAACGCTGTGGGAGATTATCCGCAGTCAGATATAGACGCCATGGCTGAATATCTGGACAATGCTCCAACAGACATTCCTATACTTATTCCTGCTCACTTCCCGCTCCATTACGTCAGCGGAAGAACGGTGAACAACGCGGATAAGATGATCGAGGCGCTCAACGAACATCCAAACGCCATATTCTTCTGGGGACACAACCATTCCCAGCGCGATCCACACTACGGTCAGATCGTAAAAGCGGGCGATACCATCGAATATGCCCAGGGAAGATCTTCAGAGATCAATTTCACATACGCATGCGCAGGAGGCATGTATCAGGACAGCCAGACCAACTATTCCGGCGCTGTATTGAGCATACCCGCAGACGGCAGTGAAGTGACGTTCCAGTATTACAGAGCGCAGACAGGAGCGCCTATAGGAGACAGCACGACTGTATACATTGAAGGATCACAGTCAGAAAAATATACCATAGCGGCTTCCGCAGGTCCAAACGGAAGCATTTCGCCATCCGGAGACGTCCAGGCAGCAGCAGGCAAAGACAGGACCTTTGAATTCGCGCCGGACGCAGGCTATGAGATCGATAAGGTGACCGTCGACGGCGAAGAGGTCACTGTCGAAAACAACAGCTATACATTCCGCGATGTAGCATCGGATCACACTATCGGTGTGACATTCAAAGAAGCCGATGTCACGGAATTTGTGCTTGCCGACTCAGTGACAGCCGGCAGGTCATATCTCATCGTTTCGAACGGCCGCGCGCTTCTTAACGATAACGGCGTGATCAGCCAGAAACCGGTACAGATGTCTGATGACGGAAGCTCTGCATATGTCAATACGAGCGACGCACAGAAAGATATCCTATGGACGCTACATAACTCGGACACGAGCCAGACGAGCGGAGACTACACCATAGAAAACAGCGGCTTCATGCTCAGCAGAGTGAGCCAGGGATCGGACAATCCGTCGGAGATAACTGAAGAGGAAAAGTTCAGCGAGACGTCGGGGCTTCCGTATTTCCAGTGGAGCTACGATGCCAAGAACGAGCTCCTGACAAACCTCGGCGGACAGAACGGCGACACTGTATTCTACTTCCTGTTCAACACATCCGAAGGGAAATTCTACACATCGACCACGGAAGGAAAAGCAGGGCTGTTCGTCCCGGCAGGATCGTTACAGGATATAGAATGGAGCGAGCCGGAATATGAATGGTCAGACGACAACAGCGAATGCACTGCGTCAAGGACAGGAAGCGACGGCAGCTTTGAGAAAGAAACAAAAGCGGCGGTGATCACCGAAGAGCCGGCGACCTGTGAGACGGCAGGCAAAAAGACATATACAGTTACATTTGATAATAAGGCATTCGAGACGCAGACGAAGGAGGAAACCGTCTATGCTCTCGGCCACGACTGGGATACGGATAATATCATATGGACCTGGACGCCTGCCGAAGAAGGCGGCTATACCGCGACTGCCGAATTCACCTGCAGGAACGACAAGAGCCACAAAAAGACCCTTGAAGCCGTCGTGACGGGCGAAACGACGAAGCCGACCTTTGAGGAAAGCGGGAAGATAGTATATAACGCGGCCGTATCATTCGGCGGCATTGTTTACAGGACCGGTGAGGAGGATTCAAAGACGACGGTCCTCCCTCCTATTGGATATGAATGGGCAGATCCGGAATATGAGTGGGCAGAGGATAACAGCAGCGTCACAGCTACCCGCAGAAGCACCAATGCGCCGGATCATGAGATCACGGAAACAGTCGAGACGATGATCAGGGTCACGCAGCCGGCGACATGCGAGGAAGACGGCACGATGCTGTACATCGCAGATTTTGAGAACGCGGTCTTCGGGACCCAGACAAAAGAAGCCGTCATGCCGGCAACCGGCCACAAATACGAGTTCACGGAATTTGAATGGGCAGAAGGTCTCAGTGTGGCAGCTGCTGTCTTTACATGTGAGCATGACAGCACGCATGTCATAAAGGTGAGCGCCGTGATCACCCCGATCGTCACTCCGCCGACATGTACGACCGCGGGGACCAGGATGTGTATCGCCGACGTCTACGCTCTTCTGAGCCCTGACGGAAAGCGTCATACCACATGGGAATCGATCGAGATCCCGGCGCCTGGACATTCATATGAAGATCCGGTATGGACATGGGCGCCTGACTACTCGTCGGCACAGCTGACGATGCACTGCCCGGTATGCGGCGAGCACAAAACAGTAAGCGGATCAGTCACTTCACATCTTACTGAACCGACATGCACGGCCGACGGGGAGCACGACCACACCGCAAGAGCGGTATTCGAAGGCAGCGAATATATGTATACGAAAGAGATCACTGTTCCTGCAACAGGCCATTCGGAAAGTGCACCTGTGAAAGAGAATGTGATCCCTGCGACGTGTGAAGAAGACGGATCATATGATGAAGTCGTCTACTGCAGCACATGCGGAGAGGAAGTTTCAAGAACGGCAAAGACCATCGAAAAGCTCGGCCACAACTGGGGCGGATGGACTGTCACGAAGGAAGCCACGTGTATAGAGGATGGATCCAGGGAAAAAATCTGTGCTTACTGTGGGGACAAGGTCACAGAGACCATTATGTCTCCGGGTCATCAGTGGGAGACTGAGTACACTGTAGATAAGGAAGCCACTTATGATTCAGAAGGATCTAAATCGATCCACTGTTCGGTATGTGATGAAAAGAAGCCTGACTCTACAGTTTCTATTCCGAAGCTTAAAGTAACAGTGCCGACTCTTTCAAATCTAACGGCGGCTAAAAAGGGATTCTCTGCTAAGTGGAAGAAAGTATCAGATGTTACCGGCTACGAAGTCCAGTATGCTCTGAACAGCAAGTTCACCAAGAGCAAGAAGACGGTGAAGATAACCAAGGCGGCAACGACTTCAAAGAAAATCACCAAACTGAATGCAAAGAAGAAATACTATGTACGGATCCGTGCATATAAGACAGTCAGCGGAAAAACATATTACTCCGCATGGAGCAAATCTAAAACTGTTACAACAAAGAAATAGCATCAACTGATCTAAATAACGGTCTGCAGGAAAAATCCTGCAGGCCGTTATTTTTGCCAAAATAATCGTCAGTTTTTCGTAACACTTCTACTAATGAAACTGTTTTCAGACATTGTATTTATGCGCATACCACTGGAACATATAATCGAAATCTCCATTCTTCTTCTTTCTTTCTCTCAATACCTCGTGTGTGTTCAGTGTATGCTCGGACTGGTCAAGTACGCACGCCGCCACATTGGACGCATGGTCTGAGATACGTTCAAGATCGGTCAGGATATCTGTCCAGATGAAGCTTACGTCTACAGGCACATCGCCTTCCTTTACTCTCAATATGTGACGTGTCCTGAGCTCATCCTTGAGCGAATCCACAACATCCTCAAGAGGCTCAACGTTTTTCGCCATCTCCAGATCATCGTTTCTGTATGCTTTCTCAGATATGTCCAATACTTCTGAAACAGCTCCTGTGATAACATTGAACTCATACCTGTATTTATCAGAAAAGCCCACTTCCTTTTCCCGCATCTCCTCACATGACTCAAGAAGGTTTATCGCGTGATCGCCTACCCTCTCATAGTCGCCGATCACCTTCATCATCTCGGTCACTCTCTCGCCGTCGGCAGCGCTCATCTCCTCGGCGCTGAGCTTTACGAGATAGGAATCCAGCGCGTCCTGCAGCCTGTCTGTCTTCTCCTCTTCACGCCGTATCTCCGCAGCGAGCGCATCGCTGTATTCAGAAAACGCCCTCACGCTCTTGTTGTATGCCGATACAGAAAGGTCCGCCAGCATGAGCGCGACTTCCTTGCACCTCACGATCGCGACTTCAGGCGTCGCCAGCAGCCTCTCGTCTATCTCAGGCGTCTTTTCCACATCTTCCTTATCAGGCACCAGCTTCCTGACCAGCACCTCAAGCTTGTCAGACGCCGGAAGAAGCACCGCCGTACTCAATACCTTGAACGCCGTGTTCACTATCGCTACCCCGAGCATATTCGCAGGCATATTGAGGATCACCGGTGAGAATATGATCTTCACGATAATGAAGACCGTCACCCAGATGACCGCTCCTATGACGTTGAACGCAAGGTGCGCCATGGCGGCTCTTTTCGCGTCACGCTTCGCTCCGATTGAAGAAAGCATCGCGGTGACACACGTACCTATGCTGTCACCCATGACGATAGGGATCGCGGCTCCATACGTTATCTGCCCGGTCGCCGCAAGAGCCTGAAGTATTCCTACAGAAGCAGAACTCGATTGTATCACCGCCGTAAGGACAGCTCCCGCGAGGAGTCCGATGACCGGATTCTCGAACATGATGAACAGCTTCCTGAAACCAGGATCCTCAGACAATATCGACACCGCGTCTGACATCATCGTCATTCCGAACATGAGCGTCGCAAACCCGAGCAGGATCATTCCTGTATCGTTTTGCTTCTTTTCCTTCGAACCCATCAGAAGGAAGATCCCGACCGCGGCAACGATTGGGACAAACGAGTCAGGTCTCAGCATCTTCACGAAAAGATTATCGCCGCTTATCCCGCTCAGGCTGAGTATCCATCCTGTAATAGTCGTACCGACGTTTGATCCCATTATGACGTTGATCGCCTGGCGGAGAGTCATGAGCCCGGAGTTCACGAAGCCTACTACCATTACGGTCGTGGCCGACGAGCTCTGGATGATCGCGGTAACGCTGCAGCCCGTGAGGAATCCCGATATCTTGTTCGTCGTCATCTTCTCAAGGATCGACTTTAGCTTTCCTCCCGCTCTTCTCTCAAGTGCTTCGCCCATCACGTGCATCCCAAAGAGGAACAGGGACAGTCCGCCTATAAAATTAAGGATACTGAACAGATCCATGTCTATGCTTCCTCCTCAGCCTCTTCATATACCGGGAACAGAACTTTCACTACCGTTCCCTTTCCGAGCGTGCTCGTAAGCTCTATATCCGCGTCGTTTATCATCGCCGCGTGTTTGACTATCGAGAGACCCAGGCCGGTCCCGCCGACTTCCTTTGACCGGCTCTTATCCACCCGGTAGAATCTTTCGAATACTCTCTCCTTTTCGTCTTCCGATATCCCTATGCCGTCGTCAGCAACGCTGAAAACAGCTTTGTCATGATCTCTGTAAACGGCAACAGTTACGTTCCCGTTCTCCCCGCTGTATTTGATCGCGTTATCAAGCAGATTGAACATGATGCTCTCAACGAGCCGCGGCACGCCGCTGATGAGCGCCGGCCCGCCGTTCAGCCTGATCTCTGTGCCTTTGCGCTCCGCGGCATGCCTGAGATTATCTATCGTGATCTTCGCAAGATCCTGGAGATCGACTTTCTCCTTTTCAAACTCGAGCTCGGATTCCTCCAGCTTGGACAGGCTGATTATATCTTCCACCAGCGCGATGAGGCGCCTTGACTCCGAGTAGATCCTGTCTGAAAAACTCTGTACGTCTTCCGGTTTTACGACTCCCTTTGCAAGAAGCTCTGCGCTTCCGGATATCGTCTGCAGCGGTGTCTTGAGCTCGTGCGTCACGTTTGCCGTGAACTCTTTTCTGATCAGCTCAGCTTTCTCTTTTTCTGAGATATCGATGATGATGATCACCACGGCTGCCACGGCATCATCGCGCATCACAGGGCTCGCGTGGAACTCATACTGTGCGTCGCCCAGGGTGATCACCTTTTCAGAATAGCTGCCGCTTTCTGTCTTCCGGATCAGCTCCTGTATCTCCGGGTTCCCCGTGCAGTCCTCAAAGATCATTCCTTTGTGATATTCAGGGATCCCGAGTATATCGCACGCGGAATTATTGACCGTGACGAGAGACCCGTTGCTGTCGATCAGGACAAGTCCCTCCTTCATGTTCTCTATCGCTGCGGTAAACTCGTTCTCCTTCTGTATGATGGACACTGTCTGTTCCCTTATCAGCTCTTCCTGAGTGCTGATCCTGTCGACGAGCGGCTTCAGTTCTTCATACGGCACAGTCTCTCTGTTATCAAGATCCATTTCATTAAGCGGCCTGATTATCCGTTTTGTTAATCTGTAGGCCAGGAAGAAGGACAGGATAAGGGTCAGGAACGCGACTACGATCAGCTGGCTCGACACGCCCAGAAGCAAGCCGCCGATAGTGAGCTGCGAAGCTGCAAGGCGTATCACCGATCCGTCATCGATCCTTTTCGCAGCGTATATCTCTCTTTCGAACATCGTGTTCGAGTATCTGGAGCTTTCTCCGCTGCCTGTCCTTAAAGCTTCTTTTACTTCTTCACGTGTGCTGTGATCTGTCATCTTGTCAGGGTCTGCTTTGCTGTCGTACTTCACAGTCCCGTCTTCTTCGATCCAGGTCACACGGTAGCCGTCGGCCTCCAGCTTATCCAGATAGCCGCCCTTGCCTTCATTCACTCCGATCGCGATGAGCTCTGCCTGTTCAGAAAGCTGCTCTTTCTGAACATTTGAAAAGTGATCGTATATCACGCCCATGACGAGCAGGACAGTCGCAAGGAACACAAAAGCCGCAGCTATGCAGGTGGATCTGAAAATCTTACTTGTCACTCTGATACCTCCATCTTATATCCCATTCCTCTTACAGTGCTGATGTATGCCGCCACCTCGCCGAGTTTGGACCTGAGCGTCGCCACATGGACATCGACTGTGCGCGTCTCGCCGATATAGTCGATACCCCAGACCAGATTCAGCATTTCCTCCCTGGTGAACACAACGCCGGTGTTCTCCATGAACAGCCTCAGCAGGTCGAACTCCTTCAGGGTAAGCTCCACCGGATCTCCGCTGATCCTTACTTCGTGTGAAGCGGTATCCATCGTTATCACGCCTGCTTTTATCCGGCTTTCTTTATGCGGATCGCACCGTCTGAGCACTGCCTTTACTCTGGAGACCATCTCCATCATGCCAAACGGCTTGACAAGATAGTCGTCAGCTCCGAGGTCGAGGCCCTTCACTTTATCGTATTCTGTACCCTTTGCGGTCGCCATTATCACAGGCACGTCCTTTGTCTTCAGATTCTTTTTCAGTCTCTTGAGTATCGAAATGCCGCTTTCTCCCGGCAGCATGATATCAAGCATGATCAGATCGGGCACTTCTACTGATATGGCGGCATCGAGCTCTTTCCCGTCATTAAAGCCGCGGCTGTCCAGGCCGGCTGTCCCAAGTGTGTACAACATCAGCTCTCTGATACTTTCATCATCTTCAACACAATAGATCATATTAGTCCTTCCCTTTCATGTTTTCTGTCTTAATTATCTCGTATATTTGTAAAAAACACTATATTTCAATTGTAAAATGTATGTAAAAAGATATACAGCTTCTTGTTGAAACTGCATATCTTAGTTGGCCAATTCATATAATTTCAACAAAATAGCCGACGAACCGCATGTGTTGAAGAAAGATGCCATTATTGTCAAAAATCTTCACCTGTTATGTTGACGTCCTCTATGTTCGGCAATATAATATAGATGAAGAAAAATGACGATTACGGCAAATTTATTCATCGAGGTATACAAATGAAAGAAATCAAACGGGATCATTATCTGCACATGCTTATTGACCGAAGACATAATGGGCTTATTAAGATCGTGACCGGTATACGCAGATGCGGGAAATCTTATCTGCTGGATCCAATGTTCAAAAATTATCTGCTCGAGTCAGGTGTCCCTGAGGATCATATCATCAAAATCGAACTGGACCGTATTGCCAACAGAAAGTATCATGATGACCCGGAGGCTTTTGATGAATATATCCACTCATTTATCAATGACGAGAATCAATATTACCTGATCCTGGATGAAGTACAGCTTGTATCCGATTTTGAATCTGTCCTGAACGGGCTTCTTTATGATGGCAACATCGATGTATATATCACGGGAAGCAACTCAAAGTTTTTATCATCTGATGTCATAACGGAATTTCGTGGACGGGGAGACCAGATCCATCTGCAGCCATTATCCTTCTCTGAATTCTATAACGCTGCCCGCGGAGACAAGCTTGAACGCTGGAACGAATATATCACATTTGGAGGGATGCCCCTGATTCTCTCCAGAAAAACAGATGCTGAAAAAGCAGACTATCTTAAAGGCCTGTTCGAGCAGACCTATTTCACCGATATTGTTGAGCGTAATCAGATCAAAAGACTGGACGTACTGGATTCTCTGGTCGATCTTCTCGCTTCATCTGTAGGTTCTCTGACAAACCCGCAAAAGATACACGACACCTTCAAAAGCAAAGGTATAAAAGAGCTGTCCATCAATACCATCAATTCATACCTGGCCTGCCTGGAGGATGCTTTTATCGTTAGAAAAGCCTTGCGTTATGATGTGAAGGGCAGAAAATACATTAATACCCCACAAAAGTACTATTTTGCAGACCTGGGTCTTCGAAATGCTCGTCTGAATTTCAGGCAGCAGGAAGAATCACATCTGATGGAAAACGCAATCTACAATGAACTCCTCGTACGAGGTTATAATGTTGACGTTGGTGTTGTTGAGATACGTGAAGGGAATAAACGGATACAGACTGAAGTTGATTTTATTTGTAATCAGGGGAGTAATCGGTATTACATTCAGTCCGCATTAAATCTGGACACACCAGAGAAGACAAGTCAGGAAAGCCGGCCGCTCAATAATATCAGTGACAGCTTTAAAAAGATAATCGTTGTTAAAGGCAGCATGAAACCATGGCATACAGAGGATGGGATCCTGGTAATTGGCTTACTGGATTTTCTGCTTGATCAACATAGTCTGGAGAAATAAGCAAAACGGCAGCCCATAAGGACTGCCGTTTGCTGTGGTACACCATGAGGGGATCGAACCCTCGACACCCTGATTAAGAGTCAGGTGCTCTCCCAGCTGAGCTAATGGTGCATATATGTGAAGTGCCGCAAGCAGGCGTCCCCGCCGTGACACATTTGATATATTACCATTGAGGCCCACCTTTGTCAATGAATTCTTTAAGAATATTCCTCTGTTTTTTCACGTATCTCTTTTATCTTGAACAGAATGATCGTCTTATATATCCCGTCCTCTTCAAGCGCCCTGAAGGTACCGTTCAGGTCGTCCACGATCTTCTTGCATGTCTTGACCCCGATCTTCGTGCTTTCCACTTTTCCGGCGTCCTCTGTTATGTGGTTCTTCAGGACGATCTTGATCTGGTTCTCGATTATCTCTGCTGTGATGACAACCGGATAATCATGGTCGGCGTACTTCATGATGTTGGAGAACAGGTTGTCGAACAGACGCTGCATCGCGCTCGTTTCTGTGTCGATCATAACGTTCTCCGGTATCTCATCTGTCAGCTCGACTTCATACCCGTACTGCGTGAGCTCCGAGATATGCTCTATCATGAACTGCTGGAACAGGATGCCCGCGTCGAGCTCCTCAAGCTCACGCTCCTGCTCTTCGTTGTTATATACCAGGAAGTACTGGAACAGCTTGTCGGACAGGCCTTTCAGCTGTACTGCTTTGTCGCTGCATGATCCGATGTAGCGCTGGAGCTCTTCCTCAGTCTTGTACTTATGCCCGGAGATGATGTCAAGATAGCCGATAAGGGAAGTAAGCGGCGTCCTTATGTCATGCGACATGGACGTGATCAGCTGGTTGTTCGCCTCCTGCGCCGCTCTCTCGCTGTTCATCTTCTCGAGTACAGAGCTACGCATCATGTTGATGTCCGCCGCGAGAGCTCCGATCTCATCCGGCTCCTCCGGCTCGATCTCGAGGTCAAGCTCGCCTGCTGTTATGCGGTTGACCTTGTCCGAAAGGTCGATGATACGCTTGAGCACGCGGCTGTTATACACGAGCACGATGATCAGGAAAATCAGGCCCGCGAGGAACAGCTTGATGTTGTCCATTATTGCTTTATATCTGTATTCCAGATATACGTCGATATATACGAAGTAATCCTTGTCGAGGAACCTCACGGTCCTGTTATACAGATCCTCCCCCTCGATCGGGATATCCTTCTTCAGGGTGGTGCTGTCGCTGTTGTTCGCGCCTGCCTCTTCAGACGAGCGCATCGTGCTCGCTACCCACCCTCCGGAATAGATCTCGCCCGTGCGGTCGGACACGATGACCTCCGTATACGGCTGCGTGCGCACCCATTCCTGAAGCATATCCGTGTCGTCGCCCTCGACGTTCTTCTCAACTATATATGCGTTCAGGCTCTCGAACCTGTCGTCGACCGATTCGGTCTTGACCTGTTCTGAAGCCCCTATGCTGCGTATTATCTGCCGCTCGATAAGCCCCATAAGCAAAAAAGCCCCTACAGAAATCACGCCTGCCATGATAATAACGGCGGCAAGCTTGAAATTTACAGAGACTTTCTTTTTGCCGAGAAGTATATCGCCGACTGTTTTGTTATCTTCAGTCAACTCTGTATCCCTTTCCCCAAACTGTTTTGATTATTTCAGGCTTGCTCACGTCGCGCTCCAGCTTCTTCCTGAGATTCAGGATGTGCACCATGATGGTGTTCCCTGCTGAAGTCAGATACTGCTCGCCCCAGACGTTCTCATACAGGTCCTTGTTCTGGACGACTTCCCCTCTGTGATCCATGAAGTACCTTAAGATGTCGAACTCTTTATCGGTAAGGCTGATGCGGACGCCGTCCTTCAGGACAGAACGCTTTCTTGTGTCCACGACGATATCGTCAGAGAGCCTCGCGTCATCCTCATCCCCGCCGTTCGCAGGCTTGTCGTACTCGTTCCTGCGGCGGATCAGCGCCTCTATCTTCATCAGGAGCTCAGTCTGAGAGAAAGGCTTCACCAGGAAGTCGTCTCCTCCCATGCTGTAAGCCTCGACCTTATCCTTGTCCTGCGACTTCGCGGTAAGGAACAGTACCGGCACCTTTGATTTCTGGCGGATCTTGCTGCACACCGTGATGCCGTCCATGTCAGGCATCATGATGTCAAGACAGATGATGTCGTAGTTTCCGCCGTCATAGACCTTGTCGATTGCCATCTGGCCGTTCTCAGCCGCGTCTACCTCATAGCCTTCGCTGCTCAGCAGCACGCTGATTACTTCTCTGATGTTAGGATCGTCATCTACGATCAGAACCTTGTTTCCCTGCATAGCATTAAATCCTTTCCATTATATCATCAAACCGTCTGATATGTATGTCAGCCAGCTTTTTCAGCTCTTCCCAGTCGCTTTCGCTTATACTGTCATATATGGCGACAGTCCTGAATCCCGCGTCCTTAGCCGTCCGCACCGCGTAGAGCCCATCCTCGAACACCCACGTTCCTTCCGGCCGCGAGCCCATCACGCGGGCTGCCTCAAAGAAGATCAGAGGATCTTTCTTGGTCGTATCAAGCTCCGGGCACGACAGTACCGCTTCGAACCTGTCCGTTATCCCGAGCCTTCCGAACGCTCTTTCGATCAGATATCTGTCCGTCGAAGTGGCTATCGTCACGGGGATCCCGCGCTCATTCATCCTGTCCAGGAATTCCACGGCGCCTTCCTTAGGCTCGGCTTCCTCAAAGTAGAAGCGCTCCATCTCTTTGGAAAGGCCTGCCGCGACTTCCTCCGGAGTCTTATCCAGCCCGTAGTGATCTATAAGATAGTACGCTCCGGTCTCGTTCGTCTGCGTGAACAGATAATCGCCGAGCCCCGGCTCTGCCTCGATCCCGAGCCCCGCAAGATACCTTACTCCGCAGTCGTGCCATACCGGCATCGAATCAAGGAGCGTGCCGTCAACATCTAAAATAACGCCCTCTGTCAAAACCCGCTCCTAGCTCACCTTGGTGAAAGCATACTTCATCTTTCTGCCCTTGCCGTCGCGCTCGCCGGTGTCCTTCAGAAGATATCCGCTTCCGTCGATGCCCATCGTGTACTTGCCGGCGACGATCTGCTTGTCGGCATTGAGCTCCCAGGTACCGCTCTCCTTTATCTTTTTGCCGCTGAAGTCTTTGCCCCTGGCGGTATATGTATGGTCGGCGCTGAACACGTATGTGCAGTGCGCGCCTGTCGATGTGTCGAGGTTTCCATCTCCCTGGATGATGCCCTGCATCTCCCATCTTCCGATGTAGCGCTTCTCCATCGCCTCAACGGTGGAACCTTCGCCGGTGCCCTTGGTCGGATCCGCGTTCATCGGGTCATCGTCGTCTTCTTCCTCTTCCTCTTCTTTCTCGCGGCGCTCTTCTTCCTCTTCTTCTTCCTTGGCTTTGATATATTCCTGTATCGCCTGCTGGGCCGCAGGAACGACGTCCAGCGACACTTCCTCTGAAAGCGCCACTACCTTATCTGCTATCTCCTCAGTCGTCGGCTCCTTCTCCTTATTTCCGAACGGACCGACCATTATGAACACGATGAACACCGTGGTCAGAAACATCAATATGATAAGCAGCGCTATGATCACTTTCTTCATTATCTCTACTCCCCTGAATTCCCCTTAAAATCGCTCTCACGATTGTGATTACGACAAAACCGCCGCAGCCTATGCTGCCGCAAGTTCAGAATAACATGTAGGACCTCTCTTTACCACATAATAATTCTTCAGATTATCTCTGCTCCCGCTCTTCTCATATCCTCTATATTGGCGTTCTGGATCTCGTCCGTCTGAGAAGAAGTACAGCGCGCAAGAACAAGTGTCCTGTAATTGTACGCTATCGAATCGTAGCAGGTCGTCCTCACACAGTTCGGAGTCGTAGTGCCCGCAAGCACCACGTTCTTTACTCCGAGCCCTGAGAGCATATCGTCCAGCCCGGTCTTGAAGAACGCGCTCCATCTCGGCTTGATTATCACCGTCTCTTCATCGAGACGCGTGAGTCCGTCAGGCTCCTCCACGCTGTTGACCCCCGTGGATCCCGGCGCGAGCACGCCTGTGATCCCGTGCTTCTTCAGCATCTTTCTCCTTGGAGTCTCCATGTCGCTTCCGTCCTCGGAATACTCTCTCTTGATCCAGATGACTTTGATCCCAAGCTCTCTCGCGTCATCAAGCGCGGCCTCGCACGCAGGGACCGTATATTTAGCCCCCATTATGTGAAGCGCGGCCTTCGGCTCCACGAAAGCCTTCTCCATGTCTATCATGAGGAGAACTGTCCTGCCGGGATCGAGATCCTCGACTTCTGAAAGCGGTGTGCCGTATATGCAGGTCTTCCGGCTCATAGCATCACCCCACATACAAATAATATACTACAAGAATTTTCCTGTTTTTATGTTAACACTTGAGCGCCTGCAGCGCAAATGTGTTTCTTTTTTATATAAATGTCCGGATTGACACTCATATCGCGTTGTATATAATATGAATTAATAAAGACTGTTCTGTTTATAAAAACAGCAAACATCAAACCGTCTCTAAGGAGGGATAATTATCATGAAAGCTTTAACAAGAAGAGCGTGCTCTGCTGCCGTTATAGCCGTTCTGGCAGCGGTCATGGCATACATCTGCGTGGATGCGGCATACGCTGGCACAAAAGACGTAGCAGCTCCAAAGTCTGCGGACAAGTATGCCGGTCAGGTACAGGAATACCTGAAGAAATCCGGAGCTCCGGGGAACCCGCTCAAGCTTAATACAGTCTGGGATGAAGACGGCTATGTCGGCATCGACTCACCTACAGAGAACCAGAAAGTCTTCTATAACAGCCAGTATATCGAGAAGCTGCCGATCAAGGTGGATACGTGGGATGTTTATGAGGATTATTACACCTGCCCTGTATTTGTCATATTCGACAGCGAGGTCGATAATGTCGTGGATCTGGTCAGCGCCGATGACACCGGTTACGCCAACGACTGGACGACCTGGACGTATTCCATGAGCCTCGTGGAGTGTGAGTACGCGGGACAGTATGTTCTCGGAGTATTCGCTGCCGCGGCTTATGAGGACGGCTCTCTGGTCGAGAACTGGACCGAGCTTGAGCCTCCTGTCGCTCTTGTCAGCTTCTATCTTACCGAGATCAAAGCTCCTAAGGGGCTGAAGGCAACAGCCGGAAAGAAGAAGGTAACGATCACATACAAGAAGACGACAGGCGCCCAGAAGTACCAGATCTACCGCAGCACCAGGAAGGGCAGCGGCTACAAGAAGATCGCTACGACTAAGAAGACCAAGTACGTCGACAAAAAGGCAAAGAAGGGCAAGAGATACTACTATAAGGTACGCTGCATCAGATCTTCGGGAGTGAACAGCAATTTCTGTTCTCCTAAGAGGAGCGGTAAGGTAAAGTAAGCCTTTCGCATAATGAGACATGAATAAAAAAGCAGGCAGCCCCGCGGCTGTCTGCTTTTTTGTTTTGTGTGAATATCAGTCCCAAACTAACGCTTCGAGAACTGTGAAGCCTTTCTCGCTTTCTTGAGTCCGTACTTCTTTCTCTCCTTCATGCGGGAATCTCTTCTCAGGAATCCTGCCTGCTTGAGAGGGAGTCTGTACTCATCCGGATCAGCTTCAGCAAGAGCTCTTGAGATACCGTGTCTCAGCGCTCCGGCCTGACCTGTCATTCCGCCGCCCTGCACGATGGCAATGACGTCGAACTTGCCTTCGCAGTCAGCGATGGCGAATGGTCTCATGACTTCCTGTTTAAGAAGCTCTGCTTCGAAATAATCATCAAGATCCTTCTTGTTGATCGTTACCTTTCCAGTACCAGGGAGAAGTCTAACTCTGGCGACTGAACATTTCCTGCGGCCTGTGCCGAGGTACTGCAACTTTGCCTTAGCCATTTTCTATTCCTCCCTTTCCTAGATCTCCAGCATTTCAGGCTTCTGAGCCTCATGATTGTGCTCAGGTCCTGTATAGACTTTAAGCTTCTTGAACATCTGACGGCCAAGCTTCCCATCAGGGATCATGCCCTTGACTGCGTGTCTGATGATCTCTTCAGGCTTCTTTGCCTGGAGCTTCTCCAGAGGGATCTCTTTCCTTCCGCCAGGATAACCTGAAACGGTAACGTAGAGCTTGTCTGTCATCTTCTTTCCTGTGACCTTGACCTTTTCGGCGTTGATCACGATGACATAGTCTCCGCAGTCGACATGCGGTGTGAACGTCGGCTTGTTCTTGCCTCTGAGGATGGCTGCCACTTTGGATGCGAGACGTCCGAGAGTCTGGCCCTCTGCGTCAACGACATACCATTTGCGCTCGACCTCCTCAGGCTTTGCGATAAATGATTTCATACAAAATCTTCCTTTCTGCCTACTGGGTTGCTTACGCAACTTTTTCGGTCCTGCCTACTTGATTGGCCGGCGTGCCGTCCAACGTTTTCGGCGCTGCTAAAAATAACTTTCAGCCCGCGTTAGCTTCCGGCCTCAGGCCTGCCCGCGGATCGCATGCTGTTTCCATGCGCACAAAAATAATGGCGCCTGAAAGCGGCAACCATTATTATATTCTATAACCGACTTAAAATCAACTCGTTTTTTATCTGCCCTTCAGCTTGTCCAGAACGTCCTGCACGTCTTTAGAATCGCCGGAAAGCTTAGGGATCCCTTTGTACTCTTCATCCCCGCCTGGCTTCTTGCTCTTCGCGATCGCGTCGCCCGCGAAGCCTTTAAATACGATGACGATGATATGTCTCAGCACTACCGCCCCGACCGCGATTATGGCAGCTTCAGGGAAGAACATCAGGAGAGCGAGGTACACGGGAACCAGAAGCACCCCGGCGGGCCCTGCGAGGGACATGCCGAGGAAAGCGAGGTAGATCATCTCCGGGATGGTAACGTACCAGTATTCAAGGATCACCTGGACCAGCTCCTGCATGCTACAGCTCCTGTCTCCTCTTCTCCGCCCTCAGCTGTTCGATAGCCGATATGCCGTCTATTATCGTGAACACCGTCTTCTCTATCTTCTTTCCCTTCCTGTAATCGGCAGGGAAGGCGAAGTCCACTCTTCCCTCACGGATAAGCTTCTCCGCCTCTTTCTCGTCGTCCTGATACACTGCGATGGAGTGGCCTCCGTTCACTTTGGTCAGCTTCATGCACGGGACGTCGGTGTCCCCGTCGCCGAAGTAGATCATGTTGGAGAACGGGACTCTCCGCTCGTCGTCAGGCACGTATGTGTTCAGGCTGTGCTGGTCAGTCACGTCGAGCACTCCTTTGTTCACGCGGTAGAGGAACTGCGTCTTGCTCGTGAAGTTGACAGCCATGGCAGGCCACCTGGCGAGGCCGTTCTCACCGTAAAGGAACTCCGCAGCATAGATCTCTTTGAATTCGTCCGCTATCTCTGTCCCCTCGATGATCTCCTTCAGCCCCGACGAGATGATATAGTGCTCACACTTAAGGCCTTTGCTCCCGCAGTAATCGTTTACCCTTCCGAACCACGACCTGACTCCCGGGAACAGCCTGACGCTCTTCCCCAGGGCGTTGAAGTTCTCGCGCCTTGTAAGCATGCGGCCCTTTCCCTTGTCCAGCATCATGTACATGTACGACAGGATGCTGTCCATGTTGTTCTTACGGGTGAGCCTGGTCACTTCGGACCAGAATTCCTCCGGGCTCATCCCGAGGCCGTCCATGAATCCATAGTCCTGCATGTTCTTCGGCGAGAGCGTTTTATCAAAATCATACATAAGGGCAACTACCGGCTTGGACATATCTATACCCCCATCACTTTCATGGAATACATCGGTATGATGTTTATGACAGGCTCCTCATACGGATGCACTTTCTTCACTCTGCTCACGGTATCCGCGAGCTGTTCTCTGCGTATCGTTACTTCCACCTTTATCTCGGGCTCCTCACTGACTTCATTCTCCGACCCTATATAGGGATGCGTGCCTTCGAGAGGACGCCAGGAGCCGGTGACGCTGCTGTAAGAGAGGCAGCTGTCGTAATTTCCTATATGCCCGGCGTCAGCTTCCTGAAGCGCCCGCCTCACGTCCGGAAGGCTCTCTTCCGGGATGAATATCTCAAGCTTGTAAAGATCAGGTTCCATATGCGGTCTTCCTTTCACCCCTATTATACTTGACATTGAATATAAAATGTAGATAGAGGAGGAATGTAATATGATATTAGATTTCAGCAAAATAGAAGAGACGGCGGCAGAGGGCTTCAAGGGCGGAACAGGCGTGACCCATCTCAGAAAATTCGAGAACGGGCTCGGTAAGATCATCATGGGAAGGCTGGAGCCCGGAGCTACTATAGGGCTGCACACGCACGAGGAAGACAGCGAGATAATTTACATAATAAGCGGAAAAGCTGATTTCATCTACGAGGGCGGGACAGAGTCCGCGGATCCGGGCATGTGTCATTACTGCCCGAAAGGCAGCACACACCAGATGATAAACAACGGAAACGAGGACATAGTTTTCTTCGCCGCGATCCCGAAACAATAATGACCGGCATATGAAAAGAGCTGATGCTTCTTCGCATCAGCTCTTTTTTCATGCCTCGCGTCTTGGTTCTGGAAGAAAGGATAGTGCAGATCCGGACTGCTCAACTAGCTTTGCAGACGTAAAGAACTAGCCCGGCACTGATTCTGCCTTACCAAGGATGCCATGTCTGCGCAAGTATGCCTTTCTGGACCTGCCGTCCTTCCATCCTTCATATAAACGATAGTTCGGTTATAAGTTTAGGTTCTTGCATATCTGTAATATTTATGGTATTTTTGTATAAGAAAAAACAGTAAGGAGCAGCTGGATCATGACATCAAAAATCGCTGAAGCAGCAAAGGCGCTGAGCGCGCTCACATCAATAACGGCAAGAGTCTACAGGAACGACAGCCGTATATCGTATTTCCCGGCTGACGACGATCTCGAAACGGTAAGCGACACGTTCAGGCCGTACCTTAGCGAGCTGGACAAATTCAAAACGCCGGCAGGATGCTTGACCACTCCTTACGGCTTCAGCTTTGGCTTCGTAAAAGACAAGAACGAGATACTCGTCCTCGGCCCGGTAAAGGATACGCCTACGCCGAAAGAAAAGCTGGAGGAGATAGCGGCTAATCTGGACCCCTCCGGCAGGCACCGGAGAAAAATCATACAGTCCATAAAAAGCTGCCCCAAGATGCCTTATTCCTCGCTCCTGCCTCTGATAATCGAGGCGTATTCGCTCATCAATTTCGGCAGGGGAGCCGACCGCTTCCGCGACCGGTCGCTTCCGCCGCTTTACGACATGATGTTCTATACCGGATCCGTAAGCGACCTGAAGATCAGATACCGTACTGTCGAAGCGGAGTTCGAAAGGCTGATACAGACAGGGGACGTGAACGGCATAAAAAACTGGTTCAGCATGAATCCGTTCTCACACTACTTTGTCGATATAACCGGAAACACGCTCCAGGATACGAGATACTGCTTCGCCATAACGGTCTCGCTTTACGCCAAATACGCGGCGCTGGGCGGCCTCGACCGAGGATACACGGTCCAGCTAATGCTCGACGCACTGCGCGCGGCGGACAGCATGGATGACGTGGATGACATACACCAGCTGCAGACTGATCTTGCCATACGATACACGGAAGACGTCGCTGAAAACAACAAGGTGCATATGTCCAGACTCGTAAAAAAGACTGCCCAGATAATAGAAAGAGACCTGATGAAGCCGATGAAAGTGGAAGACATAGCAAAAGAGCTGTCCGTAAGCAGGGTATATCTGTCAGAGCATTTCAGAGGGGAAACAGGCTACACAGTCAAAGAATATATAACCAGAATGAAGATACGTGAAGCAAAGAATCTGCTCAGGAATTCAGAAAGACCGATCATAGAGATAAGCGAGGCGCTAGGGTTCAGCTCGCAGAGCCACTTCAACAGGGTGTTCAAGAGCAATACGGGAATGACGCCGCGGGAATACCGCGAAAATAAAGAAAACGCCTGACGAAGACCGAAGGGCCCTTCGTCAGAACGCCATGAATCTGCCGAATTTTCCGAATATCTTCTTCCCCGCCACAGCGAACGCCATGCTCACTATGATGAGGATCAAAGCATCCAGCGGGAAGCTTATGTGTTCCCCGAATATGCCTGCGTCCCTGAAGAGATGCAGGAAGAAGATATGCGCGAAATATACGGAGAACGAACAGTCTCCGAGAAGATGGAAGAACTTCAGGGTCTTCCATTTTTTTATGTCCGGCGCCTCAGCGCAGATGAATCTGTATGCGGCGACACATATCAGCGCTCCGGAAAGAATGGCCGAGAGCTTCAGCTGTGTCCCGGCGTTCGCCTCGCTCATGCTGTAATACCACTTTCCCTCCGCGACCTGCACGGCGAGAGACGAGAGGATCAGAAAGCCGAGCACAGCGTTCGGCATCCTTATCTTTATCAGTCCGTTCCCGAGCAGATAGCCGAGATAGAAATACGTGAACCATCCGAGGCATGACAGCCCGAGCGCGACTCTAACGTTATAGTCGAACCTGGTCCCGTTCATGAGCGGCATGAGCCTGAAGTATATGATTTCCGCCGGCGCGACGAGGAAGCCGAGATATTTAAGCTTCGACTTCGCGAGCAGGTCAATGAGCGGAATGAGCAGCGTGAACTCACAGTATACGAATATATAATACAGGATCCCCGCTGCTCTTCCCGTCATGAGATTCCATCTTATAAGGGCGGGGAGCTCTGCCGGCTCCCCTTCAAAGCTCTGGAGCGTGAAGATGACAGACCATATGATATAAGGGACGATCACTTTCAGTACCCTCTTCAGCGGATGCCAGTTCTCTCCGTCGGACAGCATACCGCTCAGGAATATGAACATGCCCACGCCAAAGTTGACGAACGGCCTTATGTACACTTCCGGCATCCCGGACGGGGTGCAGTGGAGGAACACGACCGCCGCTATCGCTATACCTCTGAGTATCTGGATCCTGTATCCCCGGCTGTCTGTCATCTTCATGCTTATACTTACGCCTTATTTCACCCTGATCTTTACTGTAACAGTCATTGCCAGCGGGTTATGGTCACCGTCTCCGGCCGCCGTGACCCTGACTCTGATCTTATGAACGCCTTTCTTCGTGCCTTTCTTGACCGTTATATTACCTGTCTTCTTATTGATCGTGAGCTTCTTGTCTCCGCCTGCCTTGGCATATGTCACGATGCCGAAAGCATCATTGAGACAGAAACAGCAAGTCTGTTCTGCAGTACAAATGATGTCACTTCTATTATATGCGCTGCCGGCCTTTCCGTCATTTGTTTTTTGCTCTTCAGACAATAAAAAAGCCGCCGCTGAAGCGCTGTGTCAGCACTTCGCGCGGCAGCTCCGCAATTCTGTATCTTAAGCTAGTCGTTCGGCTTCATCACAGGGAACAGCTGCACGTCTCTGATCGTGGATGAGTCCGTGATCAGCATTACCAGACGGTCGATGCCGATCCCGATACCTCCTGTAGGAGGCATGCCGACCTCGAGAGCGTTTACGAAATCCCTGTCCATAGGATGGGCTTCATCGTCGATCCCGAGATCGAGCTCTCTCTGCTGCTCTGCGAATCTCTCGTACTGGTCGATAGGGTCGTTCAGCTCTGAGAACGCGTTCGAAAGCTCCCAGCCGTTGATGTACGCCTCGAACCTTCTCGTGATCCTCGGATCCTCAGGATCCTTCTTCGCGAGAGGGGAGATGTCCACAGGATGTCCCGTCAGGAACACAGGTCCGTCAAGAAGTCCCGGATAATCCTCGCAGTAATCGTCGAACATTTCGGCTATGATCTTGCCGCGGGTCCAGTCCTTCACCTCGTCAGGATCCATTCCGTACCCGATCGCGGCTTCTCTGGCCTCTTCATCTGTCTCGATCTGGCTGAAGTCGATCTTCGTGATCTCGCTTACGGTCTCAGTCATATCGATCTTCTTCCACGGAGGAGTGACGTCGAACTCTTTGCCCTCATATCTGATGATCGGGCTGCCGTTCACCGCCATGGCGCACTTGTATGTTATCTGCTCCATGAGCTCTTCCATGCTCTCAAGATTTCCATAGGCCATGTAGCATTCCATCGATGTGAACTCAGGGCTGTGGTTCTTGTCCATTCCTTCGTTCCTGAACACCTTACCCATCTCATATACGCGGTCCAGTCCTCCGACGATGAGCCTCTTCAGCTCGAGCTCGAGAGATATCCTGAGACGGAGATCAAAGTCAAGGGCGTTATGGTGTGTGTTGAACGGCCTAGCGTTGGCTCCGCCTGCGATCGTCTGGAGAACAGGAGTCTCGACTTCCAGGAAGCCGTAGTCGTCCTCAAGCACCTTGCGCACTGTGCTGACGATCTTAGCTCTGTCTCTGAACGTCTTCCTTACGTCCTCGTTCATGATGAGGTCTACGTAGCGCTGCCTGTAGCGGAGATCCATGTCCTTAAGTCCATTCCACTTCTCAGGAAGCACCTGAAGTGACTTCGACAGAAGAACGAGCTTCCTGACATGTATCGAGATCTCTTCAGTCTTCGTCTTGAACACGAATCCACGTATACCTACGATATCGCCGATGTCGTACTTCTTGAACCACTGGTACTCTTCCTGGCCGATGTCATCTCTCTGGACGTAACACTGGATCTGGCCTTGCTTGTCCAGGATATGGAAGAATGAGGCCTTGCCCATTACGCGCTTGCTCATGATGCGGCCAGCCATGGACACCTCTTCTCCGTCGAGCGCCTCATAGTTATCTTTAACGTCCTTGCTGTGCGCGGTCACGTCCCACGTTTCAATAACGTAAGGATTCCTTCCGGCTTCTACAAGCATCTTGAGCTTGTCTCTCCGGATCCTGCGCTGTTCGGTCAGCTGGACTTCCTCCAGCTTATCCTGAATATTCTCGGTACTCATTTTCTAGTCCTCTTTTTTCGATTCCTCTATCTTCGTTACTCTGAAGTGACGGAGGCCGCTTGGCACTACCACTTCCACCTCGTCTCCGACAGCCTTGCCGTTAAGAGCGCTGCCGATCGGGGATGAGCTTGAGATCTTCGGCGGATTACCGAACGGGTCGACGTCTACGCCGACGATCGCGAATGACTGCTCTTCATTCATGTCCAGATCCTCGACCGTTACTGTAAGGCCGAGACCTACTTTGCTTGTGTCGATGCTGACCACGACTGCATTTCTGATCTTCTCTTCGAGGGCTGCGAGCTCCTCGTGGAACTTAGCTTCGTTTTCTTTTGCCGCGTCGTATTCAGCGTTCTCGGAAAGGTCGCCGTATGAGCGTGCTTCTCTCAGCGCGTCAGCGATCTCTTTCTGCTTTACCTTGACCATCTCAGAATACTTGGCCTGGAGCTTGTCATACTCCTCCTGAGTCATCTGGTTGTCTTTCAAATCGTTTTCAGGCATTTTGTTTTATTTCTCCTTTATACAAAACTAAACAAACAGCTTTTGCAGGGGTCTTCCGCCTCTTCAAATGCCGTTTGTTGAAATTCTACTCCTTCACGGCCGTGATGTCAACCGATGAATCGTATATGAAGATTCCGGCTGGCGGTCACGTATACCATCGACGCGTAGTCTATCGAAAAGTCGAGCACGTCGCCTACCTTCACCGGCCTCTCCATGTCCTCGACGTCCAGGATCGTGTGGTCGCTGGACGCTCCGATGATCCTGATGCCTTTCTCCCTCGGGAATATATCGTGTTCGCTTCCGTAGTCGACCTTGCCGCACGCCGCGAGAGCTCTCATCCTTTCGCCGCTGTCAGTGTATTCAGGCATATGGCCAAAGGCGTCTCTCCCGATCGTCCCGGATGGCAGCGTAGGCTTCTTCTTCAGCTCGATAAGCTCCATCCTTAAAGTGAACACGCCCCTGTGCATGAACGAGAGATCTGTACCGTAGAACAGCGGCAGGTCGCGCGCCAGGAGTATTCCCTCGCCGATCCTGAGGCTGTTTATCCTCTCAGGGATATCGCCGTCCAGAACTCTCATGAGGCTTGATGTGGCGCCGCCGGAAATGATGTCAAGTCTGCGGCCGATCGCTTCCTCTACTTCCTCCGCGCGGCTGACGAACTCGTCAAGCTTGTCTCTCGTCGGAAGCACCGAGCCGTAGCATCCTACGTTCATGCCGGCTCCCGCGAGCTCTAAGCCCTCGAAATCGTTCTCGACCCTAAGGGCCGCTCTCACGATATCGTCGCCGGCGTATCCCTCGCGGAGATCTCCCATCTCTGCCATCAGTATGACCTTATGGGTCTTCCCCTGGCGGAGAGCCTCTTCATTCAGCGCCTCAAGCACCGCGTCCTCACTCTCAAGCGAATAGTCGCAGTACTTCACTATCTCGGGAGCCTCGCTGATCATAGGGATCCTGATCATCATGGTAGGCTTGCTTATGCCGAGATCCTTCACGTCCCTGAGCTGTTCCACCCTTGACGATCCTATCATCTCGACATCGCTGTCCCCGTAGACCTTGATCAGCTCCGGAAGGCCGTTCATCCCTTTGATGACGCCGGTGACAGCGATACCTTTCTCAGCGCATCTTGACGTTATCTCTCTTATGTTGTCCGCGAGCTTCGACCTGTCGACGACGAGCTCCGGATACCTGTGTCCTTCTTCTCTGACGCTTCCCATGGAACTATTTTATCCTTCCGGTTATGTAGATGTATCCGTCTTCGTCAACGTATCCTAAGTCTCCCGTATGGAGCCATCCGTCGGCGAGGGCGGCTTTGGTGGCTTCCTCGTCCTTGAAGTAGCCCTTCATGACGTTCTCGCCCTTGAAGCAGATCTCGCCGATCCCTTCGCGGTCCTTATTGATCGTCTTGACCTCGAGGCCCGGGACGATGTGCCCGCATGAGCCGATCCTTACTCTGTCTCTGTCCTGAGGATCCACTGCCGCGATAGTAGCGCACTCAGTGAGCCAGTAGCTCTGGAGCGCCGTCACTCCGAACGTGCGGAGCTCATCCATCGCTTCCTTGTCGACCTTGCTTCCGCCCGTTATTATCATACGGACCTTGCCGCCTACCACGTCCCTGCTCGCCTGCGCGAACGGCTTGACAATGTTGATACCGAACTGGCTTGTATACTTGTTCGCGTTCATGATCGTGTAGATCGCGGAGCTCCCGCGTCTCTCCTCCACGGTGTCGACGAACATCTTCCTTATTATCCTTATGTCCGCAGGAGTCATGACGAGCACGGTAGGCTTCGTGTCTCTCATCTCTCCGCACATGATCTCAGCGGACGCCGTGTCTGACGGCTGAGATCTGTGTATCGCTCCTGCTCCCGTGTATGCTCCGTTCTTGGTGCTTACCACGGCGGCTCCGCGGTAGATAGGGAGGAGCAGGCCGCATGTTATCTCATACATTATGTGAGCAGGGAGAGTCGAATATACGATGTCGTAAGGGTCGATCCTTACGGACGCCGCGGCTGACATGACGCCGTACGCGATGTTGGCCTGTGTGAGCTCGACGCTTCTCGCAGGTCCCGTCTCTCCGGACGTGTATACGATAGCCGCCGTATCGTCTCCCTTTATCATCTTATCTATGTACTGCCTGTCGCCCTGTGATACGCTTCTCTTTCCTTCCTCGATCAGGGCATTCCAGTTCAGGACGTCGTCACCGGAAACAGGCTCCGTGTCGTCTTTGCTGTAGTCGTACTCTATCATGACCTCAAGCGGCGTAGTGCCGAGGGCTTTGATCGACATGAACATATCGTGCAGCGTCGACTCGAAGATCGCCACTCTGACCTCAGCCTCGGTCAGCCTTCTCTCGAGCTCTTCCTGAGTGAGATCGTACTCGATAGGGACTACCGTACCGACTCCTGACACGACCGCGAGATACGACATCTGCCACTTGTATCCGTTTCTTCCGATTACCGCGACGTTGCTTCCGCCAAGGTTCCTGTCGATGAGAGCGGTCCCGAGGCCGTCCATGTCAGCAAGGAGCTCCTTATATGCCACGTCTCTGTATCCCGCGGTCCCGTCCTCAGCTTCGATCTTTCTGATGAACGCCCGGTTGTTCTCGTGCCTGTCGCAGCTCGCGTAGATGAGGTCTTTGATATCCGTGACAGGATGGAGGTTCCTCGCCTGTATGAGGTCGCTCTTGTCTCTTTTGATCTGGTCGACAAGCTCTCTTGCGCGGCTCGCCTCAAGGCGCTTCATCTCGTGCTCGTCCATGTTACCTCCTGCCTCAGGATCTCCGCCCAGCTTGTTGCCGAATCTCTTGATCTTGCCTGTGGTGGTCTTGATGAACGGCTCCTTGCGGATGTTGACCCTCTTCACCTGCTTGTACGGAGGGAGCTTCCTGTTGAACTCGTCCACGAGGTCTTTATAGAAATAGTAGATCTCGCTCTCTCCGATGTCGCCCTTGAGCTTCTTCAGCTCCTCGTGGTTAGGATATATGTCCGCCGTGATCATCACGTTCCCGACGCGGTCGTCGGCGACGCCGTGCACTATGACTTCCTGCACTAAGTCGCTTTCCATGAGGACAGCCTCGACCTCTTCAGGGAATATGTTCTTTCCGCCTTTGGTCACGATGACCGTCTTGGCGCGGCCGGTGATGTGGATGAATCCGTCGTCATCGATGTACCCTAAGTCTCCCGAATGGAGCCAGCCGTTCCTCAGGGTCTCCTTCGTCGCTTCCTCGTTCTCGTAATATCCCATCATGACCGACGGGCCCTTTACTATGATCTCGCCGATCCCGTCCTCATCCTGGTCGATGATCCTGACCTTCGTCCCAGGGAGCGGCTTTCCGGCAGCGTCCGCCTTTCTGTATCTGTCAGGATTAAGGCAGATTATAGGGGCGTTCTCGCTCATGCCGTATCCCTGGATCATAGGGATGCCCATCGCCTCGAATTCTTCTATTATATATGGGTCTGCTGCGGCTCCTCCGACGACGAACGCCTGCATGGCTCCGCCGAAGGAATTATGTATGGCCTTGAAGAGCCTCCTTATGACTGTCTTGTTGTTATACAGCCTGAGCCTCTTGGAAAGGTCTATCGCGCGGCGGAGCTTCTGGTCCTCGCCGCGGCGCTTCGCCTGCTTCCACATTCCTTTATACATCTTCTCGAAGACCAGAGGAACGCCGAGCATAACGTTCGCGTGCACTTCCTCCATGTTCTTCTGTATATATTTGATGCCTTCGCAGATCGCTATCGTCTTGCCCTGGTAGAAAGTCGTGAATATGTCGCACGTCATCTCATATACGTGGTGTATCGGCAGTATCGAAAGAACGATGCCCGGCTCCGGGATCTTGAAGAACTTGGACATCTCTACACAGTTGGAAGTGATGTTCCTATGCGACAGCATGACGCCCTTCGCGGCTCCGGTCGTCCCGGAGGTGAAGAGCAGCGTCGACATCTGGTCGGGGTCGACGTCGATATCCATGTACGACGTGTCTCCCTGCTCGACCATCGCGCGTCCCTCCTCGATAAGGTCAGGGAGCGAAAGCTCGCGCTCCGTTTCCGCCGGGACCTCCATCGATATGAAATATTCTATGGTCTTCGGATCGTCGAACAGCGCTTCGATGTTCTTCCTGCATTTCTTTGAATACACTATCGCGGCGGCTCCTGACCTCTCTATAAGGCCGATCAGCTCACCCGAAGGAAGGTTCTTATCCAGCGGCACGATAACGCCTACGCCGCAGACGACTGTAAAATATGTGAGTATCCAGGAAATGCTGGTCTCGCCGATAACGGCGATCTTCTTTCCGCGGAGACCCATCTCTATCATCTTCGTCCCGAGCGCGTCCATGTCCTGCTTCACGTCTCCGTAAGTGACCGGCTCGAACTTTCCGGACTCTTTGCTCTTCTGGAGATACGCGGCGTGGTCCGAGAATTTCTCCGCGCTCGTGCATATGAGCTCTTTTAAGTCTTCTACTTTACGGAATTTGTAATATACTCCGTCGTACTTTTTATCATTCATCGATCTACCTCGCATGCCGGGACAGCCCCGGGCACAAGCCAATAATAATCCTTATATATTTTAACAGAAACAGATGCAAATGAAAAGACCGCGGCTCCGGGGGGTGGGTATGAGATGGAGCTCGCGGTCAAGGGGGCTTCCGCGCCGTTTGCCCTGGGCTTTTGTGCTGGAAGCCTGAGGCAAAGGGGAAGGCGCGGAGTTATTGATTACGCCAATATGAAGTTGTTTGCTATAGTTTATTTCCCGATGTTTCCGTAGTAGCGGTAAACTTCGTTATATCCTGTCCATGAGTAGTTGACGCTCACTTCGCGTCCGCTTGAGTCTCCGGACTTTCCGTCATAGTTGTTATGCGCGCCGACGTCGTATCCGTTTCCAACGTGGATCTGGATGTGGCATGAGCAGTTCAGTACGATGTCTCCTCTCTTGAGCTGCTTCACTGTCGGCTTTGTGTAATAGTAAGCTGTCTTCCCGTTCTTCTTGTATTTATGCTTGATCAGGACCTTCTTCCATCCGTTCTTCACGAGAAGATTCTTGACTCCGCGGACTACAGGAGACGGCTTTACTGAAGCCTTCATGAAGTCCTTGCCCATTCCGCTGAACGCGAGAGCCGCGTTTACGAATGTGGCGCAGTCATAGTCCTTGGACGCTCCTGAGTTTGTGTACGGGCAGAGTCTGTCGAGACCGCGTCCTGTGTAGACGCCCATACTGTATCCATATGAGTTGTCGGCAGCTACCGCTTCAGCCCACTGTACCATGGCCTCCACGCCTACTCCCTTATCATAGATCTCGTCTCCGTATTTAATGGTTATGGTAGTTCCCTGAGAGAGCTTGGTGCCTGCGGCTTTGCTCTGCTTCATGACTCTTCCCATCTTGACGCCCGGATATTTCTTGTTCAGATCCTTGGCCTTGATGTACACCTTCTTGACCTTGGCCTTGAAGCCGGCCGCCGCGATAACTTTCTTGGCTGCAGAAGTCGAAAGCCCTACTGTGTCAGGTACGACGCTAGGCGTTATGGTCTTGACTGTAACGGTCTTGGAAACAGAATGTCCCGTGTGGTTCTTTGCCGTTATCACGGCTGTTCCGTCGGATACCGCCGTTACCTTTCCGGCTGAAGAGACCTTCGCGACCGCCTTGTTGGATGAAGACCATTTGATCTTGTATGTTTTCAGCATCGAAGCTGTGGTATTCAGAGTGAATTTTGAGGAGAATCCTGTGTAGATCACATCCGCCGAGGATTTGAACTTCATAAGCACGGAGTTCACGGCGTCGCCGTATCCAGGCCAGACGACTACGGTCTCCTCAGAAAGATCGCTAACGTTGTCTCCGTTGATCGCGGCGACCTTGAAGAACACTTCCCTGTTGTTCTTGAAGAGCATGTTCCTTCTCTCAGGCTTGGTCGTTGTCACCTTTGCAGCCTTGAACTCGCCGTCCTGCTTATATGAATAGTAGACACGGTATTTCTCGGCGTTATCCGCGGCGTCCCACTTCAGCAGGACGTAGCGCTTGCCTTTGCTCAGATCTTCCGCGGAAATACCTTCGGTAGAAACGAATGTCGTACATCTCAGATTCGCAGGAACGCCCGGGACCTTGGAATCAGATTCGATCTGTTCCTCGACCTTGGCCTCGGCCGCAGCTCTCTCGCTGTTTTTCTGAGCCTGTACACGCTGTTCTTCAGCTTTCTGCTCAGCCAGCATCTGCTGCTTCTGTTCTACGCTAAGAGTATCGGCGTACGATGAACCTGTGCCGATACAAGAAACAAACATTATTCCCGCAAGGACTGCCGCTGCACAACGGACTGCCTTGCTGATCCCCATATTCAATCTCATACCCATATCAAATCTCCTTTGCAAGTCTAATTTTATTAAGAAAAACTTAAGAACTCAATAAGAATCTTAAAGATCCTTTATTTTTGGAGACTGATGTATGAGGGCACCCCCTATATGTAGTTGCAACGGTTCCAGCTGTTCCACTATTCCTAATTCTTAAGAGTTCTAAAGATATTGGGCAAGAAATTCTTAAAATGTCTTAAGGACACAACATATGGTGGGGACGCCTCTTAAGGGGCAGATATCGGGTTTACGATAAACGGAAAGGATTTTATTTGTTTATCTTTTTCAGCTTTCTTAAGACAAATCGTCAATACATGCCTTGCAGATGCGGCGGTGACAAACCTCGCGGCATTATATATAATGGAAAAAAGAAACAATTGGAGGTTGGCATGGCTGGCAATAAGGATAAGAAGACAGATAAGAGCAGAAAGCGCAGGACCGCGCAGGGGAAGGCGCCGGCGAGGCGTGAAAGGATACATAGAAAAGTCCCGTTCGACAAGCCGGGCAACTTTCTCTACCCTATTCCTTCGGTGATGGTAAGCTGCGGCACCATGGAGAAGCCGAATATCATTACGATAGCCTGGACAGGAACTGTCTGTTCAGATCCGCCTATGGTATCCATCTCCGTAAGGCCGGAGAGATATTCACACGACATAATAAAGGAGAGCGGGGAATTCGTGATAAACCTGACCACGGTCAAGCTGGTGAAGGCGTGCGATTACTGCGGCGTCGTCAGCGGGCGGGACGTCGACAAATTCAGGGAAACAAGGCTGACTCCCGAGGAGTCAATGACAGTCAGCTGCCCATCGATCAAGGAATCGCCGGTCAGCATAGAATGTAAAGTCAAAAAAACGATACCGCTTGGCAGCCACGACATGTTTCTTGCCGAGGTCACCGCGGTATCGGTCGATGACGCATATATAGATAGTAAGAACAGATTCCAGATGAACAAGACGGGCCTCACCGCCTATTCACACGGCTCGTATCTTTCTCTTGGGAAGGAGCTCGGCTCCTTCGGCTTTTCGGTACGTAAAAAGCGCTGACATATATCAGGGGGCCGCTAGATCATATCGTGGATCCTTGAGACCACTTTGCCGGCTGTCTTTACGCCCGGCACTCTCTTCAGCTTTCTGTAGGTAGCCTTCAAGTGGATCTTAAGCCTGTTTGTCCTTGACTTAGGCGGCCTTCCCGCGCCAGGCTCCTCCAGGAGTTCTTTATATATGTCCTCCATGTTCTTCGCGAACGAAGCTACTGAGAACTTCTCGCCTGTCTCGAGCGCTGCTTCGCGCATCGCCGCGTGGCAGCCTCCGTCCGATATGAACTTCCTGAGATATTTCTCAAAGCCTACGGCGTCGTCGAACTGCCATCCGTTCACGCCGTCTTCAACCACTCCGTCAAGACAGTCGTCGCGCCTCGCGAGGACCGGAAGTCCGCAGGACAGCGCCTCAAAGTATGTGAGGCCCTGTGTTTCGCTTGTGGACGCGCTCACGAAGATATTTCCCAGATGATAATATTTGCCAACCTCAGCAGGAGGCACTGCGCCGTAGAAGATGATCTGGTCCTTCGGCACTCCGCTCTCCGCGGCGGCCCTCTCAAGATTCTTTCTGTAAGGACCGTCCCCGATGATCAGGAGAGTTACCCTGTCTCCGCTGAAGGCCTTCATGTATTCGATCAGCTCTTCCGTATTCTTTTCCTTCGCGAGCCTTCCTATCGATATGGCGACTTCATTTCCTTCCGGCACTCCGCACTCTCTGAGCATCTCTTCAACGTTGAATCCGGACTCAGGAGAAAATTTGTCCTGGTCTATGCCCGTCGGCACGACCGCGATAGGAGTCTCTATCTCATACCTCTTCAGGATGTTCAGGACTTTAACGGAAGGAACTATGACGGTATCGGTGTGCTCTGCCATCAGCCGCGAGAGACCTTTTACGATCTTCTTCCCGACTCTTTTACTCGGCGAGAAATAGTGTGTATAGTCTTCGTACACGGTATGGTATGTGTGCACGAGCGGCGCGCCGGTCTTCTTCGCTATCTTCATTGCAATGAAAAACGTTGACATCTCGCAGTTGCTGTGCACGATGTCCGGTTTCCATTTTATAAGGTCGTTCACGAGAGGATTCGCGAGAGCTGTCCTCAGCCTTGCGCCTGGATATACCTTTCCCGCGTTTATGGCGCCTATGTATGTTACGTCTCCGTCGACATATGAATGTACGGTAGGTGAAAGAGTGATGACTCTGACTTCATGGCCTCTTTCCTCTAGGCCTTTCTTCAGATTCAGGATCGACGCGACTACGCCGTTTATAGCAGGCTTATACCAGTCTGATGTGATCAGTATCTTCATATCGTTTCCCGCCCCCCAGATGCGTTTACAGAACTTGTCTATCAGCATTATATCACAACTCTTTACTTTTACCGAGGTCTTGTGATAGAATATGTAATGCTGAAAGCAAGGTCTGCTAGCTCAGCTGGGAGAGCACCTGGGTCACAACCAGGTTGTCGTGGGTTCGAGCCCCGCGCAGACCATTAGTATAAAAGCGAGATGGGATTTCCTGTCTCGCTTTTATATTATATAGAATGTATACCTATATATACTGAGATCTCTCTTCTATTCCATATACCTTAGCCCGTACCCGTACTTCTTCCTCAAGGTGATTATGAACAGAGCCGTGACTCCGACCGCTGCCACGTCCGCGCAGACGAACGCGTACCATATGCCATCGACCCCGAAAAGAGGCGGAAGCGTGTATATGAACAGGACCTGGAACAGGAACAGCCTGGACCCTTCTATAGCCGCCGATACCGTCCCGTTGCCGAGCGCGGTGAAGAACGACGATCCGAGTACGTTCAAACCGAACACCAGATATGTTATCGACGTGACCCTGAACGCTGTCCTTGTCAGCAGCATCAGCTCGTCGTCATAGCTGACGAACAGAGCTGCTATCGGGTGCGACAATATCTCGGCCGCGGCGAACATGAGTATGCCCGACACCAGCATTATCACGACACTCTTCAGCAGCACGTTGGTGACTTCCTTCATGTTCCCTACTCCGTAATGGAACCCTATTATAGGCGCAGTCGCCATCGAGTATCCCACTGCCACAGCGGCGAACAGGAGGTACACGTACATCACGACCCCGAACGCTGATACGCCGTCTTCTCCTGCGTAGATCAGGAGCTGCTTGTTGTACAGCATGGATATGAACGACGCGCATATATTTCCCAGGAACTCTGAAAGTCCGTTCCAGCACGCGTGGAAGAATATCCCCGGCTCGAACGTGGTCCTGGTAAGCTTAAGCAGGCTGTCGTTCGGCCTCGCGAAGTAGATCAGAGGTATCACGCCTCCAAGATACTCGCTCACCACAGTAGCCCACGCCGCGCCGGCAAGCCCCTGGCCTAAAAGCCCTACAAGGATGAAGTCTCCTATCATATTCCCGCATCCGGATATGACCGTGATCAGGAATCCAAGCTTCGGCTTTTCTGCCGTATTGAAGAACGTCTGGAACATCACCTGAAGGCTGAGCGCCGGCGTTGACAGCAGCACTATTCTCGCGTATATCAGCGTATTGTCGAATATCTTTCCTTCCGCGCCGAGAAGCCTCGAGATCTCCGGAAGGAAGATCTGCGCAAGCACCGTAAGCGTTATCCCAAGTACTATCGCCGCGTATACGAACATCGAGAAGTAGCGCTGCGCCCTCGGCTTGTCTCCTTCTCCGAGCGTTCTCGCGACGACCGCGCTTCCTCCTGTTCCAAGCATGAACCCGACTGTGGAGATCATCATCACCACCGGATATATCAGGTTCAGCGCGGCGAACGGCGTCTTCCCGCAGTAATTGGACACAAAAAAGCCGTCGACTATCGCATATACAGATGTAAACACCATCATGCAGATAGCCGACACCGCGTACCGGAGAAGTCTCCTGTAATCAAAATGGTCCGACAGCTTTATCCTCATTTAAGCGTATATACGTCTCCGTCCTTGTATCTTACAGAGTATTTCCCTGTGTGGCCTTCCTTTATCTGGCTGTATGTCTTGAAAAAGTACTGGAGCTTCCATGATGAAGGCTTTCCTTTACGTACCCACCATGAGTTGTCGTATGACCCGTCCAGCACCTTGCTTCCGACTGTCACCCAGCAGTGCTCGACCCAGTTCTTATCATTCTCGCCTCTGCACTTTCCATGGTGTACCTTGACTTTGCTGTACCCCATGGCGCGTGCGGCCACAGCGGCAAGACTGGCAAAGCCGTAGCATTTCCCGCCGTTATTGTCCGCCATTTTCTTAGCGGCCTTATACACCCAGCCTTTCGCGCCTGTGTCAGGAGCAGGCTCCGCGAGGTATGACATCTTTACGATGACACGGTAGCAGGCTCTCGTCTTCTGGCGCCTGGTATATCCGGCCTTGAATTTGACTTTATCGATCACTTTGGACATCGCCTTGTTGCCGTTCTTGTTCTTCAGGCTGAGGAATCCTCTTCCCTTAGCGGAAAAGTAGTAATTCTTCCCCTTTATCTTGACGATATCCTTGGTGACCTTCACGCCGTTCTTGTAGTAGTAGATGTAGCCGTTCTTCCTGACGACCCCGTTCTTGACCGCGGCGTGCGCATCTGCCGCTCCCAGCGTGAGCACCGCGAGCACAGCGATCAAAGCGGCTGAAGCCGCGAGCACGATCCTCAATGCGATCCTGTTCTCTCTCATTTCTTTCTACCCCCTCTATTTCTCAAAGTGCTGATAGTCCCTGGTCCCGGTCTCTCCGAGCCAGCGGAACCCATGCTCCTTGAAGATCCTTGTTATGACGCTGTCAGAATAGATCATATGCGGAAGCTTCTTTCCCCTGTCCGCGTACTCCGCGCTGGCGCTCTGGTTCCCGTACAGCTTCCCTCCCGGGCACCACGGATTCTCGAACGGATTCACGTCTATAGCCCGGCCGCTGCCGTGCCTCGATATCGTGCTCGTCCCCGCCACTGTCCTGTAGTTGAACCCGGAAGTATTGTCATCGTGCATGGAAGCCGTATCGGCGTCCGTTCCGGAGCCGCCTTCTTTCCAGTAGTCGTCGACGAGCCTCATCTTCCTGATCTCATATTTCGCCTTATACAGCTCATGGAAGATCTCCAGAGTGTCGCCGGCGACGGCTTTGTTCACGATGATCTCGCCCGTTCTCGTCTTTCCGCTGAAGTCACGGTACAGCGTCTTTATGTACCTCAGATCGCTGAGAGCCACATACGGGTTCTCCCTGTATGATCTGCCGTTTATCCTTCTGAATACGCGGTCTCCTTTGCGTATCCTGTATATCCTGAAATACCGCGAGGCCCCGCCGGTCTTCTTTATCTCGCCGCGCGTTACCCTCGTGCCGGACTTCAGCCTGTAGACTGACTTCCTTGTTATGCGGCCTTTCTCATCCAGCTTTACCGTTTTGCCGGACTTCAGCCTGAGCGCCGAAGGCTTTGGCGCCGGGGCTTCCTGCTTCTCCTCTTCAGCCTGAGCCGCGGTACCGTCTTCAGGCACGGATTGATCTTCCTCTTCTTTCACGCAGGATACAGACAAGAGAGCCGCCGCGCATGCCAGCGCGGTGACAAGGATCATGCATATCACTTTTCGTAGATGTCTTCTCTCCATGCTGCTTTTCTCCTGCCGAAAATACTCCGATATTATTTTAGCAAAAAAGAAAGCTGAATGGAACAGCAGGGCGGGGCGTGAGCATGCACAAAAATGCTCAATTTTTCTTCAGAAGAGGAAATATAAAAGCCGGCCCCGGGGATATGACCCTCCGGGACCGGCCTTTATCCATTCTTTCAGATCTTAGATCTCCGCCATGTCTTCCTGGCTCAGGACCTTGATGCCGTTCGATATCAAGGCGGCGGATGCCTTCTGGTCGTCCTCCACCTTGAATATCATGTAGGCGTTGCTTCCCTCAGCGCTCAGGATGGCGTACATATATTCAAGATTGATGTCGTTGTCGGTAAATATCTTCAGCACGCGGTTCAGCGCTCCCGGCTCATCCGGGATCTCCGCCGCCACCACAGGCGTCAGCCTGTTGATATAGCCTGCCTCGTTCAGTATGGTGACCGTCTCCAGCACGTCATCCACTATGAAGCGGGCGATGCCGAAATCTGTAGTCTCAGCCAGTGACAAAGCTCTGAGATCGACATCGTGGTCTGACAGGATCTTGGTCATCTGATTCAGCTGACCCGGCTTATTCTCAAGAAATACAGAGATCTGCTTAACACTCATTTCTGATACCTCCTTCTGATCATATCTTACGCTTGTCGATCACGCGGACTGCCTTGCCCTCGCTTCTTACGATCGACTTAGGCGCCACCAGAGTCACGTTGGCCTTGATGCCGAGCATCGATTTAAGGCCGTCTATAAGGTCGCGCTGGCGCGCGGAGATCTCGCCGATGTTATCTGTGAACATCTCCTGTGTCATCTCCACCTGGACGTCGAGCGTATCTGTATTGTTCACGCGGTCCACTATGATCTGATAGTTGGCCGGATATCCCTTATTCAGCAGGACTGTCTCGATCTGCGACGGGAATACATTGACGCCGCGGATGATAAGCATATCGTCCGTACGGCCTCTCGGCCTCGTCATCTTGACGAACGTACGGCCGCATGAGCACTTCTTCCTCGAAAGCGAGCAGATGTCTCTCGTGCGGTATCTCAGAAGCGGGAACGCCTCCTTGTCCAGAGACGTGAATACGAGCTCTCCCATCTCTCCCTCAGGAAGGACCTCGCCTGTATCAGGATCGATGATCTCCGCGATGAAGTGGTCCTCGTTAACATGCATTCCGGTCTGCTCTGAGCACTCGAACGAGACGCCCGGGCCGGAAAGCTCCGTCAGTCCGTAGATGTCATACGCTTTGATGCCAAGCGTGTTCTCTATGTCGTGACGCATCTCTTCGCTCCATGCTTCCGCGCCGAAGATACCGGCTTTCAGAGGGATCTCCTCCGGTGTAAGGCCCATCTCCTTCATCGTCTCTCCGATGTACGCGGCATAGCTCGGCGTGCAGCAGAGGATCGTCGCAGAAAGGTCTTTGATGAACATTATCTGGCGGTCTGTGTTCCCCGAGCTGGTCGGGACGGTAAGGCATCCGACTTTATGGCTCCCGCCGTTAAGTCCCGGGCCTCCTGTGAACAGGCCGTATCCGTATGATACCTGGCAGACGTCCTCGTCAGTTCCTCCCGCGGCCACGATAGCTCTGGCGCAGCAGTCTTCCCAAAGGTCGATGTCATGCTGCGTGTAGAACGCGACCACTCTCTTTCCGGTGGTGCCGGAAGTCGACTGGATACGTACGCAGTCCTTCAGCGGAACGCCGAGAAGCCCGTAAGGATACGCGTCCCTCAAGTCAGCCTTGCTGAGGAACGGCAGCTTATGCAGATCGTCTACAGACTGTATGTCGTCCGGGGTAAGACCTGCTTCTTCCATTTTCTTACGGTAGTACGGAACATTGTCCCATACATGCTGGACCTGCTTTACAAGCTTTTCATCCTGGATCTTCCTGAGCTTCTTTCTGGAAGCGCATTCGATCGCTTTCTGGTAATAGTTTTTCATTGGCAACACCCTCCCTGGTGCTTTGGATCCGGCGGCCTATAGTGCCTCATCTTGATCTGCTGCCGCAGGTGTTTCCGCACCTGATAAAGAATTAAAATATATTACATGGCATCGCGGCCGAGCGCGAACGCCTTTTTATTGAGCTCTACGAACTTCGCCGGGACGTTAGCCTCAAGCGCCTTCATCCAGGCTTCCTCCGGAAGGTCGAAGTAATGTGACAGGCGTCCCATCAGAACGAGATTAACTGCTTTTACCGAGCCCGCTTCTTCAGCAAGCTTCACACAGTCGATGGCGTCCACCTTCGCTCCGCTTTCATGGAGCTTATCCACGAGGTCCGCAGGATATTCCGCGGCGCCTGTGATGACAGGCATCGGGTCTATCTGCTGGATGTTCGTCACGATCTGCCCGTCCTCCTTCAGGAACGGCAGCCATCTCGCCGCTTCAAGAAGCTCGAACGATACGATGAAGTCGGCTTCTCCCTTATCTATGACAGGCGAGGCCACCTTAGTCCCGTATCTTACGTAAGTGACTACGGATCCGCCGCGCTGCGACATCCCGTGTACCTCTGATACCTTAACGTCATATCCCTCGTTGAGCAGCAGGGACCCGAGCATCTTGCTCGCGAGCAGGCTTCCCTGTCCGCCCACTCCGACGATCATTATGTTCTTCGTTTCCATAGCTACTCCTCCCTTCCTGTCTCAGGCGTCTCGACCGCTTTTTTGTCCGTGGACTCCAGCGCTCCGAACCTGCAGAGCTGGCTGCATACCTTGCAGCCCACACACAGAGTGTCGTCGACATGTGCTTTTCCATCTTTGATCGATATCGACGGGCAGCCGATCTTCATGCACATCTTGCATCCGACGCACTTGTCCGTGTTGACCCTGAGCGGCGCGTCGTGCTTCACATATTTCAGCAGCGTGCACGGACGCCTTGATATTATGACCGAAGGCTCCGGCGCGGCGAGCTCTTCCTTTATCGCCTTGTCGGTCTCCTCAAGATCATACGGGTCTACCACTCTCACCCTGTTGATGCCCATCGCCTTTACGAGGGCTTCAAGGTCGATTTTTCCGGCAGGGTCGCCTTTGATGTTGTATCCTGTAAGCGGGTTCTGCTGGTGTCCGGTCATTCCCGTTATGGAGTTATCCAGCACGATGACAGTCGAGTTCGACTGGTTGTACGCTATGTTCGCGAGGCCTGTCATGCCGCTGTGCATGAACGTGGAGTCTCCGAGGACTCCCACGGTCTTCGATTCGGTCTTGCCGCCGGAGGCTTTGTTGAATCCGTGGACGGCGCCGAACGACGCTCCCATGCAAAGCGTCATCTCCATCGCGCAAAGAGGAGGCGCGGCGGAAAGCGTGTAGCATCCGATGTCTCCGAGGACCGTCACCTTGTTCTTGGCGAGCTCGTAGAAAAGCCCTCTGTGAGGACATCCCGAACACATTACAGGAGGACGCACCGGTATCTGCTCGTCCAGAGCTTTCCCCTCATGCACTTCCTCTCCGAACGCTTTCGCGATCAGGTTCTGCGAAAACTCCCCGCAGATAGGAAGGATATCCTTGCCGCTGACCTCAAGGCCGAGCTTCCTGCAGTGATCCTCGATTATAGGGTCCAGCTCCTCCACTACGACCAGCCTGTCCACTTTCGCGGCAAAGTCCTTTATGAGCTTTACAGGAAGAGGATTGGCCATCCCGAGTTTGAGGACCGATACCCTGTCGCCGAACACTTCCTTAACATACTGATATGAAGTGCTTGACGTTATGATGCCCATCCCGGTTCCGCCCATTTCAACGCGGTTCACAGGGGTAGTCTCAGCATACTCGACAAGCTTCGCGGTGCGCTCCTCCACGAGCGGATGGCGCTTGATCGCGTTGCCCGGAGTCATTACATATTTTGAGATGGTCTTCTCATATTCCTTCTTAGGGACGCTGCGCTCTCCCGGGTCTACAACGGACTGGCTGTGGGCTACTCTCGTGCACATCTTCAGAAGCACCGGAGTATCGTACTCTTCCGAGATCTCGTACGCGAGCTTCGCGAACTCATATGCTTCCTGTGAGTCTGAAGGCTCGAGCATAGGGATCTTGGACGCGATAGCGTGATGACGGCTGTCCTGCTCGTTCTGTGAAGAATGCATGCCGGCGTCGTCGGCAACGCAGATCACCATGCCGGCGTTCACGCCTGTGTATGACATGGTAAAGAGCGGATCCGCAGCGACGTTCAGGCCTACGTGCTTCATGCCGCAGAATGAGCGGGACCCGGCCAGACAGGCTCCGAAAGCCGCTTCCATCGCGACCTTCTCATTCGGCGCCCATTCGCTGTAGACGTCGTCGAATTTCGCTATCTCTTCTGTTATCTCCGTGCTTGGAGTTCCGGGATAGCTGGACGCAAAGCAGCAACCGGCGTCATACAGCCCGCGCGCGACCGCTTTGTTCCCTAACATCAGTTGTTTCATAGTCTGTCACCTCTCTGCTGACAAAAATAGAGCCGCACAGGTATTTGTGCGGCTTATCGTTCTCGTGTGTTAAATATATCCCGTCAACGTCCAGCGCAAATACCTGTCTTACTTTCTTCCTGTAAAGTAAAACCAGAAATCAAATGCGCCTGCAAATTTAACGGAATAGTTTCTCATGATCATTACCTTTCAATAAGTTGAGTAAATATTAGCACCTTCACGGCGGCGTGTCAAGGAATCTGAGCAATTTTTTGTAGAAAAACATCAAAAAATCTGTTTATTTTAGTGTGGTGGCAACAAGCCGGCGGCAGCCTTTGCCGTAACACTGCGTCAGCACGCTGCTGCGCCGCGTAAGTTGATACTCTTTCGCAGTTTTTTCCGTGATCTTGCGACTTTTTAAAAACAAACCGCAAAAAAGTATGAAGTCTTCCGGCGCTACAGCGGCGGTCCGGCTTCCCGGCCTGCCTTGACTATTTCATCATATTTTACTACAATTACAATGTTATATATCAGAAAAGGAGACTATGTTATTATGCCTATTACAGATCTGCTGGAAAGAAACAGCAAGCTATATGGAAACGAGGTCGCTCTCGTGGAGATCGACCCGGCTATAACAGAGCGCCAGAGAGTAACGTGGAAGGAATATGAGCTGGTACAGCCTACTCAGACAGAGTTCTACCGCCGTGAGATCACGTGGTCGGTATTCGACGAGAAGGCGAACAGAGTGGCCAACCTTCTCCTGTCCCGCGGGATAAAGAAGGGGCAGAAATGCGCCATCCTGCTCATGAACTGCCTGGAATGGCTCCCGATCTACTTCGGGATCCTGAAGACGGGCGCTATCGCGGTGCCTCTGAATTTCCGCTATACTTCAGACGAGATCGAGTACTGCATAAATAAGGCCGATGCCGATGTCCTTTTCTACGGACCTGAGTTCATAGGAAGAGTCGAGGACATAATCGACCATCTTGACAAGGATCATCTGCTGTTCTTTGTCGGGGATTCCTGCCCGAGCTACGCGGACGACTACTATAAACAGGTGTCCAACTGCTCAAGCGAGGCTCCGAAGGTCCTGGTCGAGGACAAGGACAAGGCGGCGATATATTATTCATCCGGCACGACCGGACGCCCTAAGGCGATACTGCACAACCACACGGCTCTCATGCAGTCCGCCCAGATGGAAGCGATCCATCACGAGACGACCAAGAACGACGTGTTCCTCTGCATACCTCCGCTGTACCACACAGGCGCTAAGATGCACTGGTTCGGGTCTCTATACACGGGAAGCCGCGCGGTGCTGCTTAAAGGAAACTCGCCAAAGGCGATCATGGAGGCGGTATCGAACGAAGGCTGCACGATAGTATGGCTCCTCGTTCCGTGGGCGCAGGATATTCTGGTAGCGCTGGACAACGGAGACATCAAGCTTAAGGACTACCGCACGTCGCAGTGGAGACTCATGCATATCGGCGCGCAGCCTGTTCCGCCAAGCCTGATCCGCCATTGGCTCGAGTACTTCCCGAATCATCAGTACGATACTAACTACGGCCTGTCCGAGTCGACGGGTCCGGGATGCGTGCATCTCGGCATGGAGAACATCAGCAAAGTCGGCGCTATCGGCATTCCGGGACACGGCTGGAAGACCAAGATCGTGGACGAGGAAGGCAAAGAAGTCAAGCAGGGTGAAGTCGGCGAGCTTTGCGTAAAGGGCCCGGGCGTCATGCTCGAGTACTACAAAGACCCTGAGGCAACGAAGGAAGTCCTCAAGAAAGGCTGGCTCTATACCGGAGACATGGCACAGCAGGATGAGGACGGATTCATCTTCCTCGTTGACAGGAAGAAGGACGTCATCATATCCGGAGGCGAAAATCTGTATCCTGTACAGATAGAAGCGTTCTTAAGCGCTATGCCTAAGGTGCACGACGTCGCCGTGATCGGGCTGCCTGACCAGCGTCTCGGAGAGATCGCGACAGCGATAATCCAGGTGAAGGAAGGCATGACGTGCACTGAGGACGAGATCAATCAGTTCTGCATCGACCTCCCGAGATACAAGAGGCCTCGCAAGATCATCTTCGCCGATGTTCCAAGGAACGCGACAGGCAAGATAGAGAAGCCTAAGCTCCGCGAGCGCTATGGAAGCGAGAGACTCGTGGAAATGCAGAACAAGGGCTGATGAAAGAAAACGTTTCAGATATCACATAAAGAAGCAGGAGACCTTGAGGCCTCCTGCTTCTTTTTTAATGTGAGTAGGCTATTTTCTATTTTTCAGGCTCTTCCTTCTTGACCCAGCCGGCTGTGAGCGCAGCCGCGATCTGGATAACGAAGATCCCTGTTATCAGTGATGTCCATACATCGAATGACGCCATTTCCAGAGTTGTGTCTTCCGTAAGGGCAAACACGAGGAACGCGATCGCCGCAGGGATGAGTGACATCGCTCTGACAAGCTTGTTGTTCTTTCTGTTCGCCGCTGTGATAAGTCCTGCTACGGCTGCGACAGCTGCGAGGATGAGATTGAACAGCGCCCATGTCTTTACGGCTTCAGATGCGTTCCCGCCTGTGAGCGGCGCGCTCTCGTTCTCTATTGTCTCAGTCTCAGCTGCCTCAGTGGATCCGGCTGCTGTTCCGTTGCTCAGCGGAGCAAAGCCTTCGGTTTCTCCCGCCCCATCGTTCATTACGTCATTTATCATGGCGCTGACCATCTCTCCGGCCTTTGTGATCCCGGCGAATACCTGGGCAGGCTCCTCTTCTGTGTCGATCTCGTCGATGTTTTCTTCCTCAGCCTCTGGTTCTGTAGGGGCTTCAAGCTCTGCTTCAGGCTCTTCTTCCATCTCTGGCTCTGCAGGGGCTTCAGATTCTTCTTCTGTCTCTGGCTCTGCAGGGGCTTCCGTTGGCTGGAGTGTGCCGTTTTCTGGCTCCTCTTCAGGCTCTTCTTCGGCTGGTTCTTCCTCGGCAGGCTTTTCTTCTTCTGGCTCTTTCTCGGCCGGTTCCTCTGCTGCAGGCTCTTCCTCTTTAGGTTCTTCTTCAGCCGGCTGTTCCTCTTCAGGCTCGTCCTCTACAGGCTCCTCGACAGGAACTGTTCTCGGAACCACGATGCCGTCTACATGGATGCCGTTGTTCTGATACTTTACTGAGAACCACTTTACTTCATAGTGTGCTGTGTCGAAATCATCAAGATCATCGATCGTCAGTGTTCTTGCTCCGTCTTCGAAGACGACCTTCAGCTTGAGTCCTCCTCTTATTCTTTCTTCGAGCTCTTTCAGCACTTCTTCATCAGAAGGCATTTCCATAAGGCTGATCTCATATTCGTTATATCCCGCAGCCTCGTTTCCGTTCCTTGAATCGAAGTAGTTGCTGACCGGCGTCTCTGTCATGTCTCTGATCATCTGATCACATTCGTCCAGCCCTATCCCGTTGGAATCCTGGTTGACGACGACTCTGCCGTTATCGTTCTGCTTCCAGTTCTTCATGAGAGGCTCAGTAACGTCTCCCGGATAAGCTACTGTTCCGTATATTCCTCCAACGTAGTTACCCGCGTTGTTGTCGAGTCCCGTAGGGACCTGTCCAGTCTTATAGATGCTGAAAGTCGTGTATCTGTATTTTCCGTCTTTATTGAATCCGAACGTGTTGTTCCATGTCGCTGTCAGCTTCACGATGCCGTCGCCGTTCTTGTCGAACTTCCTGCCGGCTGTAAGGTCAACGGATTCTCCGGCGGCTATCACCTGTCCGGACTCGCTCTTCCATCCCATGAACTCGTATGAGATCTTGGCGCTCGTGCTGTTTTTCTGTGTCTGGTAGAGATTTCTTGAAAGGCCGCGGATGCCGTATGCCTGCTGCTTTTTTGATCTGACGATCTCGCTGTTTCCGTCGATCCCCTTGATCTCAGGAACAAAGCTCGCGTCGGCAGGTACGTTCATCGCATACTCTACTGTGATGCTTGCCGCGTCGTCCTCTTCCTCTTCAGGCTCTTCCTCAGCCGCTTCTTCCGTCCCTTCAGCATTCTCTTCAGAAGCCTGTTCCTGTTCAGTCTCTTCCTCAGCGGCAGGTGCCTCATCAGGTGTGCTTACTGCTGCTTCGTCATTATTTACAACTGCCTTCTCAACAGGCTCTTCTTTCTTCGGCTCCGGAGAAGGTGTCTCTTCTTTCTCTGTCTCTTTAACGGTTTCTGCTGATTCCACCTCTGTCTCTTCCTCGGCGGCATATACCTGCTGCAGTCCCATCGCCGAGATCTGGAAGATCAGAAGGATCGAGATCATGATAGCTGTAATTTTCGTGTGCTTTCTGTTGATAGTGTTCATAGCTTTACCTCACAAAACCTTTGCTTTAGCTTACAGTTATATTCTAAAGGCAAAACCGTCACAACTCGCGTCACAAAACCGTCACGGCGCAAGTAAAACCGTCACTTAAACCGTCACGCATTTTAAATACTACAGGTAAAGCGTCTTTTTAAAAGAAAAAATATCACTTGAAACATACACTCTAACGTGATACTATAATCCTTGCTATGCACCAGTAGCTCAGGGGATAGAGCGTCGGTTTCCTAAACCGTGCGTCGGGTGTTCGAATCGCCTCTGGTGCACCAAAGTATAAATCCCTGCAACCGCAGTATTTCAAACGGTTACAGGGATTTTATATTGCTGTCATGAATTTCCATTTAATGCAAAAATATGTCAATTCAGGCTGTAAAAGATCATGTGCAGGTGGAAAATAAAGTGGAAAATTTTCCGTTTCCACACAGCCGGATCCCACTGGTATTACTCAGGTCCGGCACGGCCGCTGTAAAGAAATCAGAATTTCTGGTGCCAAATCGGTACTACCACCTGGTGCCATAATGGTACTCGTAAGGTGCCAATATGTAATTAGTGTCAAAATGGAACCTGATATCAGGCGAATTTCTCTATTTTTCTAGTGACGATATGGTACCAGCTAGTGCCAAAATGGAACTCATCTATAGATATCTAAGCCTGGGAGATAGAATCACATATTATCTTCAGCTATATAAATTTCTTAGCCATATCAGTAATCTCATTCACAGCCTTGACCGGTGACAGGATCCTTATCGCTCCTCCGAACCTGAATACCCATGCATAGAATGTCGGACTCAACGATACTTCCACTTCTATCTGGAAGTAATCATCTGATGTCTGCACGGTCTCGAGGTTGGTGCCGAATCTATCCACGATGTATTTAGCAAAGTCATTACTACACTCGAGCCTGACCATCGTCGGCTCTCCGTCATACATCTCAAAGATCCGCCTGGAGTAGTCATCAAGATCAAAGCCACCCGGCTTTCTCCTGGCTTTTTCGTTCGTGATCTCCGGGTTCACCAGTCTGTCAACACGGAACGTCGAAACATTGCCATGCTTGCCAGACCAGCCTACAACATAATAATAGTCTTCATTCCAGAATAAAGCATACGGACTCAGTTCATATACTTCTCCGTCGTTACGCAGAACAGGCTTCAGCGCTGCATCAAATTCGTTATACTGGAACGTGATCTTCTTCTTGTTGTTTATCGCGTCGTTGATAATATCCACCATTCCATAAATTGACTCGTTGCTGTTCTTCACCCGGTTGGTCGCATAAACATTCCGGCGAAGCTCTGGCTTCTGATGCTCACTTGCAAGCTCCGCGAGCTTGAGACCAAGATCATGGCTCTTCTTCCTGGTAATGAACCTGGATGCCAATACTGCATCGATAAGGAGCTTAAGCTCCGGCAGACTGAATTCACGGTTCCGTTGATAATATCTGTTCGGTCTGCTTACAACCGTAACAATATCAAAGCCCAGCTCCTTCAGTAGTCTGATGTCGCCGCGAAGCGTCTTCTCATTTGCAGGAACATCGTGCTTATCAAGATAATCCATTATCTCCGTATTCGTCCACTGGTGCTCCTCATCTGTATGAGCATAGAACATCTTCGCGAGCACAAGCAGCCTCGCCTTAATCATATCCTTGTCCTTTTTTATATTAGCCATAGAGCATGCTCCTTATTACTTCCTTTCAATCACCGGATATTGCTTGTATTGTTTACCTTCAAGAAGACTTCCCGCCCGTTTCTTTCTTGTGCCTCCCCACTGTTTAAAGAAAAAAGCTACATTTGAAGCCAATGCTTTATCACGAAGTTCCTTTACCCACTCTTCTTTCATCTGTCTGCTCCCAGGGCCAGATTCACCACCAACAATAAGCCAATCAATACCATTAAGGTTAATGCCCTTAATTGACTCAAGCAACGGCTCTGCTGAAACAAACTTAATTGTGGCTCCAGTCATTTTGAGCTTTTCACAACGCTCCATCACCGACTGGTTTTCGATAGATACCCCCATCCATATATTATCCGTCCAATTAATACTATCAGATAATCTTAGCAAACGGTCAGCACGCTTCGTAAGTATCTGAAATGTATGCCAAGACGCTTGATTCATTATTTCAAACAGCTGCAATATATCTTCATCCGGCACCTCTTCATGGAATAAATCCGACATCGAATTAACAAATATCATCTTAGGCTTTTCCCAACTTAGTGGTTTCGTAAATAAATCATGGTGTACTGTAACTTCAAATCCATTCTTATAACGCATATTACCCATTGCTTGAAGACGTTTAGCAAATCTTTCCGCATAACAATTCAAGCACCCCGACGAGCACTTAGTACATCCAGTAATCGGATTCCATGTTTCTTCTGTCCACTCTATTCTACTTGCTGCCATAGTTAAACATGCTTGGTTGAACTATCACCAATAATTGTATATGTATCTTTTTTATAGTTTCTAGATGAAACCGTCCCTTCTTTAATTATTCTTCCAATATCTATAAGTGGTTTAATCACATTATTTATAATGTGAGTTGATTTAAGCATGGTGTTTTCAATTAAAAATATCTCAATATCATTATATGTATAATGTCTTCCATCAAATTGTCTTAAAAGAAGCGATCTAGCATCTTCTGCATATACAGGCAATGCATATGATTGCATTTCTTTGGAACTGAAAATCGACATTTGTTCCTGTGTTATATTAGTATTCCTATGATACCTCGCACCGTCAAATACTTTCCACAAGGCATCTTTGATCTTTTCTAAGCCGCGTTTGTTAGGCGTTAAAAACATTATTTGATATAGTTCTGTGTTGTTCGATATATGAAAAGAATAAGAAAAAGAGTGTTTTATATATCCCACATGCAACGCATGTGCAACTTCATTAATAATATCGTGATTATCATCAATTATGATATTGCCTAGACACTCCTGTATCGCTTGATCAGATGTATTTCTCACTTTATCGCTTGTAAAAACATTATATAGAACTTCACAATAGTAACGGCTCACAAAGGCTTGTATTCTATTGATCTTAATTGTCCTAAAGTTATAAGGATCTATAAAAAGGACGCACATTACTTTGCTACACTGTATTATTGAGTCAAATAATGTATAGTCCTGAAGATAATCATTAACATCTTTATCTTTCATTTTAACAATCATATTAATTGGCTTCACGGGACCCATGTAATAATCAACTAATTTTGACTGTATATCTATGCGCTTCTTATTATTGTCATTAATTAAAAGATAAAAAGTCTTGTCTTTATGCTGTTCAGCAAAATCCTTAAATAATAGAAGAACCTCAATGCTGGTCCCTAGTGTACCATCTTTATAAATACCAGCATTTGCCATAGCATCTATAAAAATTACTTTGTTGATATCTTCCATATTAGTAGCAACATAAAGCCATTCACGTATATATTCACTAACATATTGTATTTTTTGACGAGTCTGTTCCTTAGCTTCATCTAGCGTCTTTTCTTTGATCTGTAGTGACGCAATAAGATCCTGATGTTTCTCCATAGCAACTCCCTGTCACACTCTAGATACGCTCCCATTTACCATAAATCTTTCCAATTATAGGATATAATACTACATTATACTTTTTTATATTTTATACTCGTCAATGTCTATTTCTTTCAAATCAGGCTTAGACAGCAATTGTGTCATATGACCGCTTTTATCTCTGAAAAACACAATATGCCAATGAGATACATCACCGTCATCATCAATTGAATAATTTAGAGCAGATGTTACTTTCTCAATATCGTCAACTGGAATCACAAGAATTTCCTTTGCTTCCTTACAACAGTAGACTATATATTTTTCTTTACACTCAGCTATGTCATCTATTGGGCCTCTCCGATATCCAAACCAATACTTTTCCCGTTCACCTTGGTGATATGCTTTTGAAACACAAAACACATAGCCTTTTGAACCGTCGGATGATGTATATACACTTCTCCTTACTTTTTCTAAAGAATCATTGATTGCTTTTTCAATACGGCCGATGCAATCATTAATGAACAAATCAGTGTTCTTACGCGGAATCACTACTTTTTCTTCTTTATCCATTCTCGATACAGATATGGGTTCATCAGTAACTGCACACATCGCATCGTAGTCGATTCCCATTGATTCGCAGAAAAGCTCCTTCATAACGGCAAAGCGGTCTGTCAGAAAATCCGTATAGAACTGCTTAAGTTCATCAAAGTCTTTTGCACCTTCATATGGCATATCCATCCATTCGAGAGCATCGCTTGTTGTAAAGCTGTATTTGTGCTCAATCTCATCAATATCTACCTTCTGAAGATACTTCTTGTCCTGATAGAAGTTTTTATCTCTTTTACTTCTATTCACGTATTCCGGCAGATAGCACAAGTTAGCAATACAACTGATTGGCAGACCTGTACCTTCTGTAATTGCAATCAGTTTCTTCATTTGTTCCTTTGGCGCTATATGCTCGACATCGAATTTATTAATTGAGAGTTGATCCATTGCAGTGAACGTATTAAGATATATACAGTTCAGAAACACATATTCCTCACTCTTTGGATTTGCAATTTGACGACTTTCTGTCCTAAACATCGATTTATCAAAAAAACCATCCAACGCATTCTTCCACGCTCTCGGTGTTAATTCCATTTCATAGCGATTGGGCTTTGAAGCCGCATGGATTTTCCCAGTGCCGCCTTCACTCCAATAATTGGTAATAATATCATAAACATAATATAATTTGAGGTTCTTTGCTATTTTATCCCTTTTCTGATTCCAATTGTCATCAATGTTTGGATAATTGCCGGAACCGAACATCTCCTTGAATGTCGTAGATATCATTGATAAAATCTGATATTTCGAGTGAAACAGCTTTGAACCCGATCTGCTGTTCCCCTTGAATCTCATTATCGGGCTTACCGAATCTGCCACAAAGGAAATCGCTTTATACAGAGCTTCCTCAAATGCATTAATATCGTGTATGTCATAGATATTTTTATATAGTGTCTTTATCCTGTCCGTATCATTTAAACATGCATTTACCAGCTCAAATCCCAATGGATTCACTGTATCATCAGCAAGATTTTTCTGAAACCCAAGAATATCATAATGGTTAACGGTATATTTCCCTAATCCAAAAAGATATTCAAAAGCATTGACTTCTCTATTCGTACGCATATTCTCACGGTCATAGCCATGGATCATAAAGCCATCTTCCACAAAAGTATCATATTTCTTGATTGCCCATTCTACTATGCTGGCATTTTTAACTTTAAATCTTCTATTAACAGGCCATGCAGCTGCATATACTTCGTATTGATCAAGCGGAGTTCCTTGAGAATTGATACGATCAAATATTTCCGGAAGATTTTCCTCTTCACCGTGATATACGATAACGGGTATGACCGTTCCGGCAATCTGATCATAAAGAGCCTGCCTTTCATCGAAAAATTCTTTTAAAACATCTATGAGGTCACCAATCGGTTCATAGCCTGAAGTGAAGCGATCTGAAATATCTTTCGCAGGTTTATAGAACTGTAGATTTTTGAAAGTCTTCTGCTGCCTGATAAACTCAGTCAATATAGAACGTACTGCCCCATAATTATCTGGATTGTTTGCATTTACAATCCGCAGAACACTCTTACAAAAATCATCCGAAATAGTACTATCATAAAAGAACTCTGTCGGATTCGTCATATATTCTTTTATGCTGTTGCCTCGTTGAAGACCATCCACAAGAATGTATGTCTGTTTCCCACCTTCATATGTCTCATAGAACAGCATTGTACCGACAGGAAATCCTTTAATCAACGAGTCAATAAAAGTCTGCCGCTGATTCTTATTCCACCGCTTACCCCGTTGAAACATCGGGACGGCTATTACTTTGTTGTCCTTATGCATATCTTGTAGCGCTGACGCCAAATCCTCTAGCGTCCAGTTCTCTGTTGTACAACTTGCCATATTTAAATACCTCTTGCTTTTTCTCTATAGTCACAACGCCTGTTTTAGTGTGTAATAAGATATATCAAAGAATGCATAGTATCTTCAAAATGTGTTTTTATATCGCATTCCCAAATAGTTATTACACTCCATCCCATATCTTTAAGTTGCTTTTCGTGCAGTTTATCATTCGCCACATTCTTCTCAAATTTAGTCTGCCAGAATTCGACATTCGTTTTAGGTGTTGTTGCCAGCTTACATCCATTATGCCTATGCCAGAAACAACCATTAACAAAAATCACTGTGCGATATTTCGGAAGGACAATGTCCGGATGTCCCGGGTATCGTTTATCATTTTTACGGAATCTGAAACCATGAACAAACAGATAACTGCGCACTGCCTTTTCGATACCTGTATCCTTGCCGTGTATCTGTCCCATATTCCAACTTCTCTTCTCTTTTGTCAATCTATCTGCCATTTCACTATAGAGACCAGCTCAACCAAATAGCACTATTTATCAAGGTATTCCTGCGATGATTCGGCAACTTTTAAAGACGCCTCTGATGGAAATGAGTACGATGCAGCCTTACCAGCAGAGAAAGCATATGATCCTTTGAATACGGATTCATGATGGAATTGCAGGTACTCTATTCTCTTATCATCCATAGGAAGTGCTTTTACAAACGTGTCATTCTTTAATCCAATCCTTTGCCACGTATATGGAGAAATAAACTCCGATAATATCACATGGCGGTTCTCTGTAAAGGTAATAAATCCACGGTCAAACAGCTTATCATATAGAGGTGATAGCATATAACCATTATAAGGATCTATTTTTTCTTCATCATTCGAAGCAGCCCAAGGCTTTATATGACTTGCAATTAATAATCTTTCATCTGAGATCATTGTAAAAGGGCAAAATCAACACTGCTCTAACAAATCCTGTCTGTACTTGCCCTGTCCCTCTCTTGCCTGAGTGATTTGCTGTTTCTTTTCT
>JAZUNH010000063.1:0-14435 GCA_045604065.1 Anaerovoracaceae bacterium | reverse complement strand
ATATCATGGGACTGAGAAAAAAAGCAGGAAGAATACTTAAGATACTGAAGAACATCCGCAGATACGGATTACATGATACCTGGAAGCTCCACAAGCAGCGCGATCACGAGCGCAAGCACCTCGTCGAAGAGCAGCGCAAATTCATAGAAAAAGAGAGCGACATCAGGGAGACGCATAAAGAAGATTACGATAAGCTCCTGAAAGCGCTTGGCGATAAAAGCGGGAAGGCTTTCAACGTATACCGCCACGAGCTGCATGACAGGGTCGTAAAGGAAGAGCTGCCTGAAATATATAAAGAGGCGGCAAAGGCGCCTGTTGAGGAAAAGATCGTTATCATGGACAAGGGCCACTGCCCGGGAGCGAGCAGCGCATATATCGGGAAAGTGCTCGAGGCCCAGGGAAAGTATAAAGTGGTATATATGGGGCTCAGCATAAGGCGCGTCACGGAGATCAAATTCTGGGAGAGCGTGAAGGACTTCGTCAGGGAGGCCGCCACGGCCAAGGCGATATTCATCTCAACGGCGAACGACTACCTGAGCTTTATCGATCTCAGGCCGGAAACGAAGCTGATCCAGCTCTGGCATGCCGTCGGTATGTTCAAGAAGGTCGGATACAGCACCCTTGAGAGCAAAGCCTTCGGCCCGAACGCGAAGTACAGGGAGGAGTTCAACCAGTACAGGAACTATTCATATGTGACGATCGCTGCGCCGGAACAGGCGTGGATCTTCGAGCACGCGATGCATATCAGCAGGGATTCCGGCATACTGGCGCCGGTCGGGATATCCAGGACAGACCAGTTCTACGACCCGGAATACAAAGAGAGATCGCTCGACATGCTGCATGAGGAATGCCCGAAGACTAAGGGCAAGAAGATAATAGTCTACGCGCCTACCTTCCGCGGGACGGTAAACGACGCGAAGGCGCCGGACGTGCTCGACATCAGGAAGATGGCGGAGACACTGTCGGATGAATATGTGCTTCTGATCAAGCATCATGACGTCTGCAAAGGAGACAGAAAGCCTCTTCCGAAAGACCTGGAAGACGATTTTGTCTACGATATGAACGACATAGGAAAGAGACGCGTCGGGATCGAGAGGCTGCTTGCCATAGCGGACGTATGCATAACCGACTACTCATCGGTAGCGTTCGAGTATTCGCTGATGGAGAAGCCTATCATCTTCTTCGCGTATGACCTGGAAGACTACATAGACGAGCGCGGCATGTATTTCAAATACGACGATATCACGCCGGGGCCTATCTGCAAGACTACTGATCAGATCATAGACTACGTCAAGGCGCTTCCTGGAAGCTTTGACAAGCAGGAAGTCATCGACTTCAAGAACAAGTATGTGAACATGTGCGACGGACACGCGACTGAGCGTACTATCGCGCTGATCGAGAAATAAAGACCATCTCACAGAAAAGGGGCGGAAATGAGCGATAAGAACATTGCGATAATATTTGCCGGAGGAAGCGGCGCCAGAATGGGCAGCGGGCTTCCTAAACAGTTCCTGGAAGTGAACGGCAAGCCGATCATAATCTATACGCTTGAGATATTCGAGGAGCATCCTGACATCGATTCGATCTATATCGCGTGCAAGGAGGATTACATTGCCAAGCTGGAGAAGCTGGTGAAGAGGTTCCTGATCACGAAGGTGAGGAAGATCGTGCCGGGAGGAGAGACAGGCCAGGATTCGATCTACAACGCGCTCTCTGCGGCGGAGGAGGATAATCCGGGCGATTCACTCGTTCTCATCCACGACGGCGTAAGGCCGTGCATATCGGCAGAGACGATAGACAACGTGCTCGAGTGTGCGAGGAAGAACGGGAACGCGGTCACATGCACAGAGCTGTTTGAGACGCCTGTGGTGAGCGAAGGCGGAGAGTTCGTGGAGGATCTTCCGTCAAGAGACATGTTTTACACGGCTCAGGCTCCGCAGTGCTTCAGGCTGGCAGACGTGATGAAGGCTCACGCTGAGGTGAGAAAAGAAGGCAAAGGATACGAGGGCATCATCGACACATGCACGCTCATGAAGAAGATGGGCGCCAAGGTCGCGATAGTCAAGGGCCCGCGCGGGAATATAAAGGTCACCACGCCTGAGGATCTGTATCTGTTCAGGGCGATGATCCAGTACCACGAGACGGAGCACGTTTTCGGATTCAACGTTAAGGAAGTCGAGCCGAACCTCAAGAAGTAGCGCGGGCTGGACTCAGGAAAGCTGAAGCGCAGCACTGTCAAAGAACGTAAAAAGACACTCTACGATCGTAGAGTGCCTTTTTTATTATTCCTATGCTGTAAATGATATTAGCGGATGCGCAGCTCAGAACTCGGTTTCAGCTATCACGCCATTTCGCCGCATAGCTGAAAATTTTTCATGCAAACGTGCCGATAGCTGAAATATCTCTGCGGAGCGCTGGACCGTGAAGATCTATTCTTCAATACCGAGGACCTTGTTGATGATCGCGTCGGTGGAATTCCCGCGCATCCTCGAGAGTACCTCCTGACGGAACTTCTCGGTCTTGTCCTGCCCGAAGTCTTCGTTCTTTATGGCTTCGACCATGTCGTCGAACGTCTCCACCACTTTGGCAGGGGCGACGTCCCTTATATATCTGTGGACTCCTCTGGTGATCTGGTATTCGTCCAGGTCATAGCAGAAGAAGAGTACAGGGTTACCGAGAAGGGCGTACTCGTAATAGTTGGACGAGTAGTCCGTAATCAGGAGATCTGTGATGTAATACAGCTTATTGATATCAGGGTAGCCGCTGAAGTCTTTGATGACGTCTTTGGCGTAGTCCTCGATCTTCATCTTTTTGCTTACGAATGGATGCATCTTGATCATGAAGATCGTGTCGCCGCCGCACATCTCGACGATCTTCTTCTGGTCGAGCACGTCATAGTCGTAGTAGGCGACCTGCTCGCCTTCGCCCCTGTACGTAGGCGCGAACAGGATGACCTTTTTGCCCTTGAGCTCCGGGTATTCAGAGTAGATCTCGTCTTTAGCGGCTTTGATCTTATCCTCGTCCAGGAAGCCGTCGAGCCTCGGCATACCGCACGGGAAGAAAGCTTCTCTCTCGATGCCGAACACCTCGCGGTATGCTTCGATCTCAGCCTCAGTCGCGACCGTCGCCATGGTGTATTTCCTGTGGCAGGACGTCTGAGGATGAGGGGAGCCTTTCCTTCCGAACCTGCTGTATCCGACCGACTTGAACCCGAGCCCGGCGTGCCAGAGCTGTATGAGCTGCGTGCCTTTTCTCGGCTGTATGTACGAAAGCATAGGCACATAGTCGTCCACAAAGATCACGTCGCTCTTTCTTACGAGCTGTATTATCTTTAGAAGGTCAGGTATCCTGAGGCCCGTAGTGACGTCGTTCTTGGCGTATGTGATCAGGTTATATCTCCTGTCCAGGCCTCTCTCGAGGAATCTGTCGTAAACGATCTTCAGGTTCCCGGCGAGCTGGTCCTTAGTCTGTGTCAGGAAGAGCACGTTCTTTATCTCTCCGGCTTTGCTGGTCCCTATGTACCAGTTGATCAGAGGAGCGAATTTCCTCCTGATGCCTTCATAGTTCGTCCTCCAGCGAAAGTCCATCCTGGTGAAGACGCTGTGGATCAGGAACGGGAGCTCTCCTTCTTCGTCCGAGAAATCGCAGTCCGCCGTGAACGAAAGGTTGTAGTCCTTTTCCACTCTGTATGCTCTTCCCTTACCATAGCGGAATATCCTGGACGCGTCGTCGAACTTGTACACCGGCGCGTAGTCGCAGCATACCATCTGAGGCTCTTCGCCCGAATCCTCGAGAAGGAGATAGTCGCCGTTGTCCAGGAAGCTCCTTCCCGTGACCTGCGCGACATTGATGCTGATCTCCGTCTTCGCGTCGTCTATGAAGTCATATGAGAACGGGAAAGGAGTCTCGCGGATTATACGGGGATGCAGCACTTTCTTCCTTGTCACCTCTCTGTAGGCTTTCTGTAGAGAGAAGTGCGGGTCGCTCTTTCCCGTCTCTATCGTCAGGATCAGATACATGTTCTCCCAGCGTATGTCCTTAAGTATTGCGCTTGATCTCATTGGATTGTCCTTTCTTGAGATTGTATGTCTTTCTACAGTATGTCAGGGATCTCTGACCTCAGCTTCCTGTAAGTGTGCACCGTCAGGATAAGCATGAGGCCGGTCACTATCCAGAAATTCAGCATCTCGGCCGGGACCTCCCAGAACCATCTGTGATATATCATGGCGTTCCTGAAGCCGTTTACCAGTATTGTCACCGGGCTGAGAAGCAGGAGGTTCCTGAGCCATTCATGCTGCACGTTGTATACGTCGTAGATGATGCCGGACAGCCAGAATATGGCGGGGATCATGGCCCTGGTCAGATTCAGGAAGTCCAGGCTGACAGACCCGATCAGAGCGAGGAAGATGCTGAATATGTCGAAGAATATGAACATCATCGCGTAGTACAGCGGTATCTGCAGATAGTATATGTCCGGGCTGTGCCCGAATATGAAGAATATCAGGTTCATCAAAATGAACAGGAATATGTTCACGATGAGCTCCCCCAGGCATACGAACGTCGGTATCGTATCTATAGGGAAGTTGATCTTCTGAACGAGATAGCGGTATTTCCTGATCGACGAGGAGCCGCTGGCCATGGCGTCCCTCATGAAGAACCACGGCACGAATCCCGAGATCAGCCAGAGGAAGAACGAGTATCCGTTTATGTCGTCTCCCTTTCTCAGGCCGAACGTGAACGCGAACCAGAATACAAAAATGACGACCGCGGGCTTGATCACAGCCCACGCCCATCCGAACACAGCGCCTCGGTATTCCTTGATGAGGTGCGTTATCGCAAGTCTTCCGATTTTCTTCCATGAGTGAACGTGATCGCTCACCATTTCCTTAAGCGTGTCCACAAATGTTCTCCTGAATCCATATCTGTACATATTATAAGGTATATCGCTTCCACACGCAAGGAGAGTAGTTCGGGCCGGGCACCATAATTAGTGGGTACTTCAGGCTATATACAAGGTGATGTGTATTTGCCCGGAAATCGTTTTGACAGCGGCCGGTATCACCGCGGAATATTAAGAAAACTTAAGTAATGCTGTTGACTTGACCCAATTCTTAAATTATCATAAGAATTGGGTTAAATGTTCCGGCATTTTTTGTTTTGAGCCGGATCAGAAGGGTGATAGAGATGAAAAAGACATATCTTTTCAGAATAACTGCAGCAGTTCTTTGTTTTGCTGTGGTTTTATTATGCTTTGACGGATTCTGGGAGAGGTCGTTCGCCGAGGAGCAGGAGCCGCAGGTGACAGAGGAACCCGCTGACGAGACGCAGGGCGCGGTCAGCACTGCTCCTGAGTACAAAAAGCCGGGGAAGGTCAAGTCGCTCAAGCTTTCCAGCAAGAAGGAATCCCAGGTCAAAGTCACATGGAAGAAAGTGAAATGCTCCGGATACATCCTCACGTATTCCAGGAATAAGGACCTGAAGAATGCCGCGAGGAAAAAGATAGGGAGAAAAGCCACAAGCATAACGATAAAGGGACTCGCCAAGGGCAAGGTGTATTACTTCCGCATCAGAGCGTACAGAAGCTACAAAAAGAAGGTCGTCTACGGCAAATACAGCGAGACGAAGAACATCCGCGTGCATAAGCACGTGTACAAGCCTTATGTGAGCTCCATCAAGACAGGCACTCTGACAACATACAAGTGCTCCTGCGGCAAGGGATACTACAGGACCCAGGCTACGGACGGGAAGACGTACGACGGATATCTGTATAAGTTCCCGTCGTGTGTGCCGGGACAGATCAAGGAGAAGATCGGCGGAAAGACACATAAGCTTTCATGCACCAAGGCACATAAGCCTGTCAAGGGAGCGGACGGAAGATACACATGCAGCAGATGCGGCCAGAAGATGAGGATAATCAGGAAGACGATAGCTCCTTCCGGTGTTCAGCTGACGTCGGAGGAAGCGGATCCGGAGCCTCAGGAAGTGCTGTTCGAAGCTCCTAAGAGCACGAACTCCGATTCATGTGTCGCAGCCTCGGTACAGAGCGCCGACGGCAAGAGATATAACTACAAGCTTTACTGGCAGAAGTCCAAGGCGCTGAAGTTCAAGTACAGCAAGTACAGGGCGTATTTCGCCATGCACGGCTGCTCCACATGCGCGCTTACCGCTGTCCTTAACGCGACAGTCCCTAAGTATAAGAACTACACGCCCGACAGAGTGCTGGTGGAAGTGATCAAGCCTGTCGTCGGAGCCAAGACGTTCAAAAAGAACTTCAGCAAGTCGCTCAGAAAGCAGATGCCGATCGGCCTTCGCGGCATATCTAAAGTCCTGAAGGCAAACGGCGTGAAGCATAAGTATGTGTACAAGTATACAAAGAAGAGCGCGGCAAAGGAGATAAGGGCGCATCTTGAGAAGGGCAAGCCGGTCATCTTCATGATCAGGAGGAGTACTTACGCATATAATCCTCACATGATGGTCATGCTCGGGCTCGACAAGAAGGGAAGAGTCATAGTCGGCGACTCATGCCTCTCTTCCGCGTCAAAGTGGGGGACGAACAACAGGCTGATAAAGTACAACACAAGAAAGAAAACAACGTCCAATACAGTCGAGAACATCTGTAAATACTTCAAGGACTCGACAAACTCGGTGAAAGGCGTAGGAAGCTTCTACGACGGACGAAAGGGCAACATCGGATATATCCTTGTAGATTAAAAATGACGCAGCAGACAGACCTGCCGGCGGGACAAAACCGCGGCGGGTCTGTTTTTTGATGCAGGCCATACAATAATCGTGGTTTTATGGTATACTCTATATATATGTGTTCCACATATACTATAGTTAAAGTTACTGAATTAGAGGTCAAATAATGAAAGTACTGATTTTAAACTCGGGAATGGGTACCCGTATGGGTGAGCTGACAGCTGAGCATCCGAAATGCATGACAGAGCTCGTAACAGGCGAGACGATCCTTTCAAGGCAGCTCCGCCAGATCGCCGACATGGGTATAAGCGATGTTGTCATGACTACAGGATACAGAGAGGACGTGCTGAAGGACTACTGCGGCAGCCTTGATTATCCGCTGAATTATACATTCGTGAACAACCCGGTCTATGATAAGACAAATTATATCTACAGCATATACTGCGCGCGTGAATACCTGGATGACGACATACTCCTTATCCACGGCGATCTTGTCTTTGACGAGCTCGTTCTCAAGAATGTGCTGGACAGCAGCGCGTCATGCATGACTGTCTCGTCTTCCCTGCCGCTTCCTGACAAGGATTTCAAGGCGGTGATAAAGGACGGCATGGTCACGAAGGTCGGAATAGACTTCTTTGACGACGCGATGGCGGCGCAGCCTTTCTATTACCTGAAGCGTGATGACTGGAAGGCATGGCTGGGCAGCATATGCGCCTTCTGCGAGAATGACGACGTAAACGTATACGCGGAGAACGCCCTGAACACGCTTGACGGCGCGGCGAACATACACGCCCTGGACGTGAAGGATATGCTCTGCAATGAAGTAGATAATGAAGAGGATCTCGGCACCGTTAACGACAGGCTGCAGGAGATCGGGAACAGGACCGTGTATCTCACGTTCGCGACGGATATCATCCACGGCGGCCATATAGCTATCATAAGGAAGGCGCAGAGACTGGGCAGGCTCATAATCGGAGTGCTCTCAGACGAGGCAGTCTCATCTTACAAGCGCATGCCTATAGTGCCGGCTTCACAGAGGAAACTCATGTTCGAGAACATATCCGGAGTATATAAGGTAGTCGATCAGGAACAGCTGTCGTACAGAGAGAACCTGGAGAAATACAGGCCTGACATAGTAGTGCACGGAGACGACTGGGCGACAGGGTTCCAGAGGCCGATACGTGAGGAAGTAAAGAATATGCTGAACAGCTACGGCGGCACGCTGGTGGAGTTCCCGTACGGGAACGATCCTAACTACGCCGAGATCGACGCGCGCACACATTCAAATATCGCTATGCCTGATATCCGCCGAGGGAGACTTCGCAGGATGCTGGAGGCGAAGGGAATGGTGACGGCTATGGAAGCTCATGACGGGCTCACGGGCCTCATCGTGGAGAACACCGTGGACTACCAGGACGGAAAAGCCTGCCAGTTCGACGCGATGTGGATCTCATCGCTGTGCGACAGCACCGCGAAGGGAAAGCCGGACATTGAGCTTGTTGACATGACATCGCGCTTCCGTACGATAGAGGATATCACAGAAGTCACCACCAAGCCTATTATTTTCGACGGAGACACCGGCGGAAGGACCGAGCACTTCGTATATACGGTCCGCAGCCTTGAGCGCCTCGGCGTCAGCATGGTCATCATCGAAGACAAGACGGGGCTCAAAAAGAACAGCCTGTTCGGGACGGAAGTCGTCCAGACTCAGGACAGCATAGAGAACTTCAGCGAGAAGATCAGAGCGGGCAAGAAAGCGCAGAGGACCAAGGAGTTCATGATCTGCGCGAGGATCGAGAGCCTGATACTCGAGCGCGGGATGGACGACGCCCTGGAGAGAGCGTTCGCGTTCGTGGACGCCGGCGCCGACGCGGTAATGATACACAGCCGCAAGAAGGATCCGTCAGAGATCAAGGAGTTCATCCGCGAGTTCCGCAAAAAGGATAAGGATACGCCGATCGTTCTGGTGCCGACCAGCTTCACCTCGGTAAAAGAGGCTGAATGGAAAGAGCTTGGCGCCAACATCATCATATACGCCAACCAGCTCATGAGAGCGGAAGTTCCTGCGATGCAGAGGGTGGCAAAGAGCATACTTGAGAATCACAGGGCGGAAGAATGTGACGGCGACCTGATGCCGTTCAAAGAGATCATCACTATGATACCGGAAGAGAACTGATCATGGAACAGACGATTATCAAATGCGCTGATGGATATTCAGACCTGGACGCATGGCTGGCTGAGAACAGCTGCAGGTGTGTCATGCTCGTCTGTGACGACTCGATCGGGTTCATGGACGGATTCAGAGAACATCTGGACTCGCTGAAGAAGAGCGGGCTTTCTGTGATAAGGTTCACCGGGTTCCAGTCAAATCCGCTGTATGAGAATGTGGTCGACGGAGTCGGCATATTCAGGGAGAAAGGCTGTGACAGCATACTCGCCGTCGGGGGCGGCTCAGCCCTTGACGTCGCGAAGTGCATCAAGCTGTTCGCCAACATGGAAGGATCCGGTGAAGACGGGTCGTTCCTGAAGCAGCAGGCGGATCCTGCCGGGATACCGTTCACAGCCATGCCTACCACAGCAGGCACAGGATCGGAAGCCACCCGCTATTCTGTCATATACTATGAGGGCGCGAAGCAGAGCATAACGAGCGACGCCATCATACCTGACGCAGTTATCATGGATCCTTCGGTACTTAAGACGCTGCCTTTGTACCAGAAGAAGGCTACGATGATGGACGCGTTCTGTCACGCGCTGGAGTCATACTGGTCGGTCAACAGCAATGCCGAGAGCATGGGATACAGCAGCAGGGCGCTCGGCATGATCCTTGAGAACATGGACGGATACCTTGACAATACGGATCAGGGAAATGAAGGTATGATGACCGCGGCGCATATCGCGGGCAAGGCGATAAACATCACGCAGACGACAGCCGGGCACGCGATGTGCTACAAAATAACAAGCCTGTTCGGCGTCGCGCACGGCCATGCGGCCATACTCTGCGACCGCGTACTGTTCCCGTGGATGATCAGGAACACTGACAGATGCACAGACCCGAGAGGGGAAGAGTATCTGAAGGACGTGTTCGGCAGGATGGCTGCTTCCATGGGCGCTGGCACGCCTGAAGAAGCGGCAGACAAGGTGCGGCAGATCTTTGACAGGCTTGAGCTGGAAGTGCCTGCCGCGACGGAAGAACAGTTTGAGATACTGAAGAATTCAGTGAATCCGGTGAGGCTGAAGAACCATCCGATCACGCTGGATATCGGAACTATAGATACGCTATATCACGAAATACTTGATGAGGACAGATAATGAAAGCAGAAGAATTGATCAGGATAATCGGATCGGACTTCTATACGGGAGTCCCGGACAGTCAGCTGAAAGCTCTTTGCAACTGCCTGATGAGGATGTACGGCATAGACCCGAAGCATCATATCATCGCCGCCAACGAGGGCAACTCAGCCGCGCTGGCGTCGGGATATCATCTGGCGACAGGGAAGGTGCCTGTAGTCTACATGCAGAACAGCGGCGAGGGCAATATAATCAACCCGGTAGCAAGCCTGCTGAACGATAAGGTATACAGGATACCATGTGTCTTCATAGTCGGCTGGAGAGGAGAGCCGGGCGTTCACGACGAGCCGCAGCATATCTATCAGGGCGAGGTCACGGTAAAGCTGCTTGACGACATGGGCATACAGTCGTTCATAATCAGCACTGACACTACTACTGAAGAGGTGTCTCAGGCAATGGGGCGCTTCAGAGAGATCCTGAAAGACGGCAGAGACGTCGCGTTCGTTGTAAGGAAGGGCGCTCTTACCGATGAGCAGGGATACGCCTACGGAAACAGCAGCGGCATGATCCGCGAGGAAGCGATCGAGCATATAGCAAAAGTTTCAGGCGAGGATGTTATCGTATGCACAACGGGCAAAGCGAGCCGCGAGCTGTTCGAGATAAGAGAAAGGAACGGCCAGGGGCATCAGTATGATTTCCTTACTGTAGGCTCGATGGGCCACAGCAGCTCCATCGCTCTCGGGATAGCCATAAATAAGCCGGAGAAGAAAGTCTGGTGCATAGACGGCGACGGCGCATGCCTGATGCACATGGGCTCGATGGCGGTAATAGGAGCTAACAAGCCGGACAATCTGGTGCACATAGTGATCAATAACAGCGCTCATGAAACAGTCGGAGGGATGCCTACCGTTGCCGGTAACGTCGACTTTGTAAGCATCGCGAAGGCGTGCGGATACACATACGCCGCGAGCGTCGATGATTTCGAGTCGCTGGATGAAGAGCTTGAGAAAGTAAAGCATTCCGGCGGGCTCAGCATGGTCGAGGTAAAGTGCGCGCTCGGGTCGAGAAGCGACCTCGGCAGGCCTACGACAACACCTGTAGAAAACAAGATGAGCTTTATGAGCTTTTTATCAGAAGACTGATATGCTTGATAAGATAACTGAGCTTTTAGAAAAGACAAATGATATAAAGAGGAGTTCCTACGTATGGAACGCGGTCAACGCGGTGCTTTCCGCGCTGCAGTGCCCTGTCGCGCTCATGTTCATCACCAGGATAAACGGGATGAACGACGCGGGGGTGTTCAGCATCGCGTTCGCGGTGGCGAACCTCCTCCTTTATATTGGCCTTTACGGGCTCAGGAGGTACCAGGCCTCTGACATAAACGAGGAATTCACCTTCGCCGACTATAACGGGATGAGGTTCATAACGTGCGGCGCCATGGTGGTAGCTTCACTCGTGTACTGCGCGTACGGAAGCATGTTCAATGCGTATTCATTCAGGAAGGCCGCTGTAGTGTTCGCGGTATGCCTTCTCAAGCTTGTGCAGGCGTATACGGATGTGATCCACGGGAACATGCAGCAGAAGGGCAGGCTCGATGTGGCGACGAAGAGCTCCGCCGTCCGCTATGTCCTGGAGGTCGCGGCGATAGCGGTAACTCTCCTCATAACGAGAGACCTTCTCATCGCGGTATGCGTCTCCGCCTCGGTGTCGTTCATAGTGATGTTCCTTACTACTGTAAACGCGGGAAGGAAGTTCTGCGATACATATAAGCCGAGGTTCGGGAAGGAGCAGATAAAGGCTCTCGCCATAGATGGGTTCCCTCTGTTCGCGAGCCTGTTCCTGAACATGTACATAAGCAACGCGCCGAAGTACGCCATAGACGCGTATCTTACGGAAGAGATCCAGGCGGTCTACAACATCATATTCATGCCTGCGTTCATGGTGATGCTTCTCTCGAACTTCATCTTCAACCCTATCGTAAAGTCTTACGCGGAGCTGTGGCTGTCTGAAGAGAAAGAAAAGCACGACGAGCTCAAGAGGCGCGTAAGGTCCCAGATGCTGTTCATAGCGGGGCTGACAGCCGCGGGCCTTGCGGTAGCAGCGACGTTCGGCATCCCTGTACTCGGGCTGATATTCGGTACAGACCTCTCTGACTACAGGACTGAGCTCTGCATAGTAATGATCGGAGGAGGCGCATTAGGCTACGCGAACTACTTCAGCACGGTCATAACGATAATCCGCGAGCAGAAGAGCATGATAATCTGCTACGGCGTCGCCGCAGCTGTCGCGTACGCGCTTTCAGGCGTTCTGGTAAGGTCTCAGGGAATAAGGGGAGCAGCCGTGATGTACGCTGTCATAATGACTGTGCTCGCGGTGCTGCTCGGAGTGATAACGCTGACGAAGCTCTTCAGGCGTCTCGGCGGAAAGGATCCCGGGAAATAAAAAATCAGCCGGCATATGTCAGCTGATGTGTGAGAATATGAACTCCGCGATGTCTTTCGTTTCGTGTCCGGTAACGGACACGTATTTTTTCAGGAACGCGGACAGCTTTTCATAGTCGTAGCCGTCCATCTCAGAAATGGCTTTCGCCAGGGACCCCGCGTCGCCCGCCATAGGGCCCGGGATCTCTTTTTTATAATCCATGTAAATGTCCCTCGTGGACATGTATGAATCGTAGTCGTATGTATAGAAGTACAGCGGCTTCATGAGGACCGCGGCTTCATATATTATGCAGCTGTAGTCCGAGATTACAGCGTCCGCGATAAGCAGAAGATCCATCGAAGTGAACTCGTCGCATGTGAGGAAGCGGCCTCTGGTATCGAACTTCTGGCCGTGATATCCCGCGAGCGGATGCGCCTTTACGACAAGCGTGTATTCAGACGGATCGAGCGAATCGGCGAGGCTGCTTACCGCTCGGTCGAAGTCCTCGTCGTCCTCTTTACGGAACGTCGGGACGTATACGATGTTCTTCTTTCCGGTGACAGATGTGTCGAGCTCCGGGTATCCGGCGAATATCTCGGCTCTCTTTTCGTTTATGTATTCCTCGTCCTGAAGGAGCTCTACCCGCGGGAGAGGGTATATGACTATCCTGTCCTCCGGAATATCAAAGCCTTCGGCGAGGTGGGCTCTGTAGCCTTCGCCCGCGCAGAGTACGTACGAATATCCCCGGTGCATCTTCATCAGCTTCGCTATCTTTGAAGAGGAGCCCTCAGGCCTGTCCAGGATGCTGTACCCGAACTTCTTCATGGTCCCTACGGAATGCCACATCTGTATGACCAGAAGCGATCTTCTGTGAGTGAGGACAGAAGCCGCGATGCAGTACGAGTCGAGGATCAGCGCCTTCGACGTAGCCATGTGGTACATCTGGCGGATCATGTGGAAGCAGTACGACAGCTTCGCGGAGATCCCGCTCCTCAGCATCCTGCAGAGCATCACGGTCTCGTATTCCGGGTGCTCTCTCTTTATCTCTTTTTCAAGCATCCGGAAATCAAGAGAAGCCCTGTCTCCCTGCCTGCTTATGAAGGTGATCTTGTCCTTCACCGGAAACAGCTTGAGTACGGCGTATATGATCTTCATTATTCCGATTGCGATATTAATAAGTATACTCATGTCATCACTTTATCATATCGGCGGGATATTGTAAATAAAGGGGAAACTATAGTATTATAACAGCGGAAGCTTCCAGAAGGGAGATAATATGCTGAGAAGGATAGTGATAGCCATACTGCTTGTCATGTGCTGCTGCGGGATCGCGTACGCAGACGACTTTGAGATGCGCTACACGGACTATCCTGCAGGATATAACGATGAGAACAAAGATCACAGCCTGAGCGACTTTGATATATCGAACGGCGGGACGGTGAACCTCGCGAATGGCGCGGCGCTGAGGGCGTTCTACTATGACTCTGACGACGCATACTTCTGGGAGACATCGGACGGCGATACGGCCGGGATCACGGCGACAGGCGAGAAGAACGGCAGGTCGTATGTGATCGTAAGGGCAAAGGCGGCAGGGGAAGCCAGGATCAGCCTGAAGCGTCAGGATGGCGAAGAGATGACCGGCGAGGCAGAGTTCACGGTCAATGTGACAGAGCCGGACGTTCCCGGCGACCTTAAAGACCTGAGGCTCGTGACCGGGTCAAAGGTGAAGCTCGTCCTGACCGGGACCACTACGTCGCCTAAGAAAGCTGTGGACATACCGTCAGAGAGCAAGACTCCCGCGTATGTGAAAAAGGGTTACATCTACTGCGGGAACAGGCATACAGGATCGTATGACATATATGTAGACGGCGGCAGGATCACATGCAGCGCCAGGACGAATGACGTCAGGATAAAAGCCAGGATAAACGCGTACAACCACCGCACGGAAGACGACTACGTCTATGCGCTCGGCATGCCGGAATATATGACGTATGTCCTTAAAGGAAAGAGGAGCAGGATGAAGCCGG